>DAIRCW010000044.1:0-12802 GCA_036796475.1 Candidatus Acidiferrales bacterium
GATGCTGCTGGATACTTCGAACAGCATTCGCGACCGGCTGCACTTCGAGCAGGATGCGGCGACGGACTTTCTCTACAACGTGATCCGGCGAAACAAAGACCAAGCTTTTTTGATGACCTTCGACAATCAGCCGGAGGTTATTCAGGACTACACGGACGATCTTGACCAGCTGAGCTCAGTCATTCAAAAACAGAACGCCGGCGGCGGCACGGCTTTGAACGATGCGATCTATCTCGCAAGCGAGCGGCTGGCGGATGCGCCTGCTCCCAGCGGTCCGGACAAGGACGTGCGGCGCATCATGGTGGTCATCAGCGATGGCGACGATAATTTGAGCGATCACGCGTTAAGCGACGCGATTGAGATGGCCGACCGCTCCGGCGTTTCCGTCTACACCATCAGCACGAATAATGATTGGGTGACCGTCGACGAGAATACAGAGACATCGCACAAATATGAATACACGGCGGGGGACAATGTTCTTCGCGAACTGGCCGACGAAACGGGCGGGCGCTCGTTTTTTCCGTTTCGCATCGACGATTTGGCTCAGTCCTTCTTGGACATTGGCAACGAATTGCGCAGCCAGTATTTGATTGGCTATTCGCCACCGTACAAGGAAGCGGACGGGCAGTTTCATCACGTGGACTTGCGGGTCGAGCGCAAAGGCCTGACGGTGCGCTCACGAAAAGGATATTTTGCGACCGCGCCGGTCACTTCGCCCGCAGAGCCAGCGGGCTCGCCAGAGCATCCGTAAATCTCATTCGTTGTATCTGCTGAGGAATTTCCGCCGAAGCTCTATTCGCCGTTTGTTGTGGGCGCGTAATAGCCAGCGCGAGTCAGAACCTTTAGGTCTTTCTGCTCCGTATCCACTTTGATTTTGCGGAAACCGCCGTTCGCAGAAGTGTCGGTGGGATAGTACGCCACGATGTACTGGCTACGGAGTTCTTGCGAGATCTGGTTGAAGGCCTTATCGAGATCGTTGTCATTGCGCACGGAAATCACGCGCCCGCCAGTTTGATAGGCCATATCGTGCGCCACAGAGCCGCCGCTGTACATTGCTCCGCGCATGAAGAAGCCCCCGGTGTCGGCAATGAGCAAGACGTGGATTACGGCATTGGCCTGTTGCGCGGCGTAAATTGCGCTCTTTAGCGTGCTGGTGCTTCCCTCATCTTCCGCATCCGTGAGGATGATGAGGGCCTTCCGGCCTGTCTCAGTGGGCAACTTGTCGGCGCAGACCTGGTTAATCGCGTCGTAGAGCACCGTCCCCGGTAGTGGAGTACTGGAAGGTCCCAGAGCGACCGGAGCGTTAATTTCCGCTTTATCTATGGCTTTCTGCAGCGTGTCTTGATCATCAGTGAAGTCGGCGAGCATGTTCACGGTGGTGTCGAAGGAAATTACCGTCGCGAGGTCGTCTTTCTTCAGAATGTCCCTCAGGAAGCGACTGGCAGTTTGCTTTTCCGCGCTGAGAAGTTCTTGCTCGCTGCCGCTGGTGTCAATCATCATGGCCAGCGTGATGGGATCGTTCATGTCTTTTGAGAAGAACGAGATTTTCTGCTCTTTGCCGTCTTCGAAAACGTGAAAATCCTTTTGCTCGAGATTTGGCACGATGGCGCCGTGCTTATCGCGCACGGTGACGTAGAGGCGCACCAAGTTGACATTGATTTTTTTGGTGCCGCCGATCTGCGGAATTTCTTTCGACTGTCCAGGCTTTTTCTTCTCTGGTATCTGTACGGGAATCTGCGGACGGGGAGCGGCTTCTGCAGCTACCGCAAACGGAATTTCGCGCATCACAGATTGTGAGGAAAGCGCGAGCAGCGCGAGGCAGGCGGCCATCGCCGCGAAAGAAATTACAGGCAGCCGATATTTGTTGCGCTTATGCATGGCGGATACTACGATGCTCTTTCCAGCGGAACGGATGCGTCAGAATAGCAGTTCGCTGCTTTAGCGGCTAGCGGCAGGCGGGTTGGGCAGGGGGAAATGAGGCAAATCGGTACGCGACAAGTGTGGCTTGGAATGCTGATCCTCGGTTTGTGCGCGTTCGCGCAGCAAGGCTGGGGGCAATCCACGAATCCGCAAACGAAAATCCCGCCACCGCCTTCCGAGCAGAGTCAGCAAAAGCCCGCGGCGCAGCAGCAAAACAAACCGACCACCACGCTGCGGATTACGTCGAGTCTAGTGTTGGTGCCAGTGACGGTGAAAGACGGTAGAGGCAATCTCGTTGCGGACTTGCAGCAGAATGATTTCCGAATTTTTCAGGACGGCGTGCAGCAGAAAATTCAAAATTTCTGGGATCAGGCATTTCCTGTCTCCGCCGTTGTGCTGCTGGATGACAACCTTCCGTCGGGCGAAGCAAAAAAGGTGCAGCAGAGCCTCGACAGCATCGCCGCCGGCTTTTCAGCGAACGACGAAGTCGCGCTGGTGCGGTTCGATGAATTTCCAACGACCGTGCTGGACTTTACGCAAAACAACGACACGCTCTTTGCTCAATTGAAAAAGATTCGCACGGATGCAAAGGAAAGCCTGGGCTCGCGCTATCCGGCTACTCCGTCTTCCACGATGACCGATCCACCGCGCGTTAACGGGCATACAGCGGGCGGTGCTGCTGATATTCCCGTGCTCGGCACGAACACAAACGGCGTGACGAAGCATCTCGACGACGCGGTGCACTACGCTGCGGAAATGCTGCGCACTCGCGACCGTTCGCGGCGGCGCGTAATCTTCGTGGTGTCTGATGGCACGAACGACCGCAACAACAAATGGAGTTTGCGCAATACGCTGCAGCTGCTGCTCAGCTCCAATATTTCCGTATACGCTGTTGCAGTGGATTCGCCGCTGGACGTGATCACATTTCAGGGCAAAGGGCGGCTGACGCAGTACACCGCGCCGACTGGAGGCGATGTGATTGCCGCGAGCAAGCCGCAGGAGATCGAGAGGCTATACGCGAAACTTGCGGATGAAGCGCGCAACCAGTACACGCTGGGATTCAGTCCTTCCAAAACAGTCGGGCAAGGGAATTGCCATTCGCTCGAAGTGCGCGTGGAGCGTCCGAACTTGTACGTCACCGCGCGGCAAGGTTACTGCGCGGAGTTTCCGCGGTGATGGCGGAGCATCCCGCGCAGATTTGTTCTTGACTTTGCGCGGAAGCGAACGTAAAAAGGAAAAGCGGGCAGGATTCGCGAGAGGTTTCGCGGCTAGCTCGCGGGGAGAAGCTCAAAGCAGTTGAATGCGCGCGACAGCCGAGAAAATTTCGGCGGTCACAAAGATTCGGGGCGGCGAAATCGCTGCCCCGTTTTTTTTTGCGTGAGCTCTTTATTTCGATTGCGGATTGGAAATCGAGATGAGCTGTTCGTGCGCCGGGCAGATCGGACCGTAGTCGCAGTAGCGGCAGCTGAATCCGGGGCGAGCAGGAAAATCGGCAGCGCGAATTGAGTCGGCGACTTCAGCAACGACGTCTTTTGCTTTCTTGAGCGCCTTCGCGTCACGCGTGGTTGCGACCGCTTCATTAGTGGTCAGGTTGTAAAACACCAGACGTTCCGGGTCCAATTGAAAAACATCCTGAGCGGCCAGAGCGTACAAACTGAGCTGTAAACTCTGATCGGCTTGCTTCGGTCGCTTGGGCGTGCCGGTCTTGTAGTCTATGATTTCGATTTTCTTAGGGCCGAGCCGGTTGACCTGATCCATGCGGCCGGTGATGACGACATTTGGATCGAGCGGCAACTCGAAGGCTTTCTCCTGATACAGCACGTCGGCGGGCGCGCTCGAATACGACGTGCAGAAGGCCTGAAGCTGCTCGCGGCCGGCGCTGCGATACTCCTCCTCCTGATAATCGTCCTGAAAGCCCGCAGCGTGCCATTCGCGGTCGAACGTCTGCATCACTTCTTCAAATTGCACTGCACGTTTCTTTCGAAGCTCGCGCACGAATTCGCGAATGGTGAGATGCAGGACCGTGCCAAAGGTCATGCTGGCCTGCGGACCGCCGCGAATCCCCCAGGATTGCTGCAGCAGATATTTCATCGGGCATGTGCGATAAGTTTCGATTGCTGAAGCGCTGAGCTTCAGCGGCTCTGAATTTGGCGGATGATAAGATTTCGCCCACAGCGCGACGCGCGAGTAGGCGCGCGAGTCCGCAGGGATTAGCGGAAAGAGCTGCGGAAAAACGGGATCGGCAGGAAGCGAACCGACAGTCTCTTCCTCTTTTGGCAAACGAACTTTGGGCGCCAGCTGCTCGGCATGAGCTTTTTTCAGGCGCGGATCTTCGAGAATGTCTTCGAGAAAAGGCGAAGGCTTTTTGCGATTGTTCACAACAGTCGAGAGCGTGAGCAGGCGCCGCGCGCGCGTCAGCGCAACGTAGAACAAGCGGCGCTCCTCTTGAATGCGAAACTCGCCCTTGGGCTGCTCCTCTTTCATCAGCGCCTCAGGAAACTCCAGGATAGGAGCTTGCGGACGCGCGGGGAACTCGCCATCCGAGAGCGTCAGTATAAAAACGTGATCGAATTCCATGCCCTTGGCGGTGTGCACGGTGAGCAATTGCACGGCATCATCCGCGCTCTCCTCCTGCTGGACAATTTCGCCGCCGGCCTGGAGGAAGAAATCGAAATATTCGATGAAGGCGAAAAGCGATTTCTCTTCGCTCTTACTTTCCCAATCAGCGATGAACTTTGCGAAGCGCTCGAGATGCAAGCGGTCGGCGTCCGACGGCAGCGGCGAAAGGCCGAGGCCAGCGATGAGAGAATCGAACACGACCCGCGCGCTCGTGCGACTAGCGAGTTGGCGCAGTTCGCGCAGAAATGAGACGAGTTCGGCGGACTTCATTCGAGGAGTGAACGGGAACTCGCTCTGCGGCGATTCGAGCACATCCATAAGCGATTGATTCCTCTTGGCGCGTTCCGCGAGGCGGAGAAGATCGCGCGGTTCGAATCCCCAATGCGGAATAGCCACCACGCGTGTGCAGGCGACATTGTCGGACCGCACAGCGATGAGGCGCAAATAAGCGATGAGGTCACGAACGAGCGTGCTAGACAGAACGGAGAGCCCGCGAATGATGAAAGGGATCTTCCTGATGCGCAGAACGTCGACAATTCGCGAGCGGTGCGCGTGCTTGCGGTAAAGAACTGCGCAACTGCGCCAAGACCGCCCGGCGGCGTGCAATTCTTCAATTTCGCCGGCCACCCAGTGCGCTTCCTCTTCCGGCGATGAGAACTCGGCGATGCGGATTTTCTCTCCTGCTGGATTGTCGGTGACTAACGTTTTGTGCGGCAAAAACGCGGGCCGCTCGTTGTGCTGGATCACTTCGCTGGCTACGTCGAGGATGCGCTTGGTCGAACGATAATTTCGCGTCAGCGAACGCAGCGGCAAATCCGCGCGGTCGTTCTTCTTCACTCCGCAAAAACGCTCGAAGAAAATCGTGAAGCTGCCGAAAGACGCGCCACGGAAGCGGTAAATCGCCTGAGCATCATCGCCCACGGCCAGAATATTGCGGCGATCGCCGGACAGCAGCCAGAGCAATTCGAGCTGCGCGATATTCGTGTCCTGAAATTCATCCACTAGGATGTAACGATATTGTTCCCTTAGGTTCGCGAGACGCGTTTCATCCGCGCGGAGCAACAGCACCGAGCGCAACATCTGCCCGCCGAAGGTGATGAGGTTGCGTTCGCGCTGCAAGCGTTCGCTGATGCGGTAGGCGCGCGAAACTTCTTCCAGACGCGCGAGGTTTTCCTCTTCCGCGGCGCGCGCTTCTTCATCCAGAGAAGTTTTCTGCGCATCGTAAGCGCGGCGGAGTGTATCGACGTAATGCTGGTAATCCTCCGGCGTGACAAGCTCATCCTGGCAGCGCGAAAAGAACTTTTCGAAGTCGCTAAGAAATTCTCCCGGTTCGGCCAGGCGCGTGTAGTGCTTGAGCGCCAGTTCGCGAAGATTTTTGCGCAGCAGAATCCAATGCTCTACGGGTTCGATGGACTGCAGCGCAGGATTCGCCTCACGCAGAATCTTTTCCAGACAGAATTTGTGGAACGTGCTGAGCCAGACGCCGTCGGCGCGCGCTCCTGCAGACTGCCTGACGCGCGACTTCATTTCGTCGGCGGCTTTATCTGTGAAAGTTAGCGCCAGAATGTTTTCGCCGGAAATGTCGCCATGAGTTTCAAGCAACTGGCAAATACGCCGCGTGATGACGCGCGTCTTGCCTGTGCCCGCACCGGCAACGACTAGCAGAGGGCCTTCGCCGTGTTCCACGACAGCGCGCTGCTCGGCATTCAGTTCAGCAAGTGCGTCTGAAGAAAAGAGTGACATCCTGATGGATTGGTCGGCCCGTTCCCTTTTAACGGTTTCCGCATCAGGATTTTATCGCTTCTCTCACATTGTTCCAAACGCAAGCTTTTCCGTGGCGGGATCAGCCTTGTCGCGCGACGGGAGAGGAGTGGCAATTTAGCATGGCGACATGCGCGCATTCAGAAGAAAGATGGAAATGGCGGGGACGACGGGACTCGAACCCGCGACCTCTGCCGTGACAGTCTAGGCATACGCGTCTTATCAGCGACTTACGTTCTCTGCGGGGGCTGCCAAGTCGCTGAAAGGGACTGTAGGAACCGTTCGCTGTGGGTAAGTTTGTGGGTAGGATTGAGACCACGATAGAACCTGAACATTCGATGCCGACATTCGCTCGGCTGGCTGCTTCGCCGGAGCAGGCGCGATCAAGGCTGCGCCCGTTCTCGCCACATGGCGTCCTCCTCGGATGATCCCGGCTGACAGTAAGGCAGAACTGGTATAGTTTGTCACGCTACGCCTCCAGTGGGCTTCGGTTTCAAGAGGAGTACACATGAAACGGATACTGCCGTCTTCGCCAAAGCCAAGCCGTTGTTTTGTGTTAGCCGTTCTCTTGATGTCTATTTCTGCGTCTCCGAGAACACTCGCCCAGTCGCAAAAGAATCCGGCCGCAGTTGGAAAGACCGAGGGGGATTATGTGATCGAGAACTTCCGGTTCAAAGATGGAGCAGTACTCCCAGAGTTACGTCTGCACTACCTAACTCTGGGCAGTCCCCACCGAGATGCATCTGGCTCAATCGATAATGCCGTTCTTCTCCTGCATAGCACGGCAAGTGACACGACCGAATTTCTTGATCCTGAGTTCAGTGAACCGCTGTTTGGGACAGGCACGCTACTTGATCTTTCAAGGTTCTACATAATCATCCCCGACGCCATCGGGCACGGGAAGTCCAGCAAACCAAGTGATGGTTTGAGAGGACATTTCCCACACTACGAGTACGAAGACATGGTTTCCGCACAGTATCGTCTAGTGAGAGAAAAACTCGGAGTAACGCATCTCCGGCTTGTAATGGGTCTTTCTATGGGCGGAATGCACACTTGGCTATGGGGAGAGCGGTACCCCAACATGATGGACGCCCTAATGCCTATCAGTGCCCTCCCTGTTCAGATTGCTGGTCGCAATCGTCTTTGGCGTCGAATGGTAATTGAGGCGATTCGCAACGATCCCGATTGGAAAAACGGCGACTATGAGCAACAGCCGCACGGATACGCTCGGATCGTGCCGCTAATCGCCATGATGGTCAGCAGCCCAATGCGCCTGTATGAGAAGTATCCAACGCGAGCCTCTGCTGATGCTTACTACGACCACATACTCCAAATTGCGGCGACAAAAGATGCTAACGACAGACTTTACCAGTACGACTCTTCGCGAAATTACGATCCGGCTCCTGATCTGGGAAAGATCAAAGCCAAAGTACTCTTAATCGTGTTCGCCGATGACCAGATCAATTCTCCAGAATTTGGTGCGTTGGATCGTGAAATGCCGCATGTCAAAAATGGGCGATTCGTCGTCGTCCCTGCCGGAAGTGACAGCAATGGTGAGGGCAACAACACCAATTCCAAACTGTGGCGCGTGTACCTAGAAGAGTTGCTCGGCTTGGCAAAGAGGAAACCGGGATTGTCAGTGGTGCCAGAGGATGAACTCCAAACATCAGGTGAAAACTCGAAGCCTGAGATGCAGAAACTCGCCGATGTCTTGGCGGGCAGATGGTCTGGCACATTGACAACAGAGCCGGGTTCACGCGAGGTCGGTCGAGCCGACGAGATTTGGCATGTAACTCCGGGTGGGTTAACCCTGACCGAGGAGAATCATCTGAGGACATCCAAAGGCGATTCTTATGACTTCGCTACGATATGGTGGAAATCAAAGGCAAAGAAATACGAGGGTATTTGGTGCGCCGAGATCAATGATGAAGGGTGCAATGGATTCCAAGCGAGCTTGGAATCGAATCAAGTGATCATGAGAGGCGAGTGGGAGCAGAGCGGTAAGCGCCGGGCTTGGAAGGAAGTATTCTCGCGTCTCAATCAGAGCGAATTCATCCAAACTCTTGATCTCGGCGAAATTGGAGGCGAGATGAAGCGCGTATCTGCCATTCATGCGTCACGCACTCAGGACTCGACCGATGATCCGGGAATTGCGAAGGGGGCGGGACAAGAACTTCGCAACGCAATGGATGAGCGCCACAAGGCAATGATCGCTGGAGACACGGCTACCGTTGAGCGACTCACAGCCGACGAGTACGTTCAGACTGACATCTCCGGGTACGTACAGGACAAATCAACATGGCTGAATGAGTACTTTCGCCCAATTGCCACACTCATCAAGGCTGGCAAATTCCGCTGGGATACATACGAAGAAAAGGAAGTCCAAATCCACATGTTTGGCAACACAGCCGTCGTGACGGGCAGCATGGCTTTGAAGGGCACCGGAGCCAAGCCGAGCGGTCACACGCTGGTGGAATCCCCGGAAACTACGTTTACTGGAACCCTGCGATTTACGAGGGTTTGGGTCAAGCGGAACGGTAGTTGGCGGCTTGCAGCGCTACAAAATGCTTTGATGCAGCCAAGCAACGATGATCGCAACAATGCGGGAAGGGACGCAGAGAGTCACGGGAACTCAGAAGCCGCTAAACTTGTCGCCTTGACGAACGAGTGGACGGATGCCATCAATATCGGAAACAGACAAAAACTGGATGTACTGATGGCATCGGATTTCGCGCTGTACCCATTGGAACGGTCAGTTGGGCGCAACAAGAGCGCAGTGGCTGGATAATCTCTTCAACCATATCAAGATCACAAAAAATACCCTGACGGACGCTGCTCCTCAGGTCTACGGGGATTTCGGTGTTGTTACATCAGTTGGAGATTGGGTTGGAACGTTTGATAGCAAGGCATTCAGCCAAAAATGCATTGTAGTGGATACATGGGCGAAAAGTGACAGCCGATGGAAGGTTGTTAGGCGAACGAGCCATTGCCATACGGAGGATGCGGCCTCTGGGAAAGTGACTTGGAACTTTTGAGCGTCGGACAAATACGGAACCGGAAACAGACCGGACGCTTATAAAGAAATGGCGGGGACGACGGGGCTCGAACCCGCGACCTCTGCCGTGACAGGGCAGCGTTCTAGCCGGCTGAACTACGTCCCCGCAGGACGTGTGGAATGAAGCGACACTGGTGGGCGATGAGCGATTTGAACGCTCGACCTTCCCGGTGTAAGCGGGATGCTCTAACCACTGAGCTAACCGCCCGTAACATGCTAGCCGAAGGAGACGGAAGCGTCAACCGCGCTGCGAACCCATACAGCGCGATCTTCGCTCATCGGCTTGCACTAGTTAATTCAATCGAATCCCAAATGGCTCAGAATCGCAGTTTTCGTTCCCTTGACGTGTTGGTACCCGCCAAGTAAACTGAATCAGTAGCGCAAAAAACATAATGCTTCTCTCTCGCGATTACGTCGGATACATGGCCAAGGAAGTGGCGAAGCGTTTGGTCGAGCGCCAAATGATTGAGACCAAATCGGTTGAGCAGCTCTCCGAACGCGTGCGCCAGACCATGGCGGACGAGCTTACCGTCGAGGACCGCCTCAATGAGGAAGTTCGCGAGATTCTGGCGCAGCACAACGATGAGATGCGCAGGGTCGGCGCTTCTTACCAGGAGATGTACAAGAAAGTGAAAGGCGAACTGGCGCGCCAGAGGAAGCTGATCCTCCGGTAATGCGACTGAGCCGCGAAAAGACGGTACGCCTCTCTCACCGAATCATTAACCTTCTTGTTTCCATCGAAGATGTTGATTTCGTAGAAGACCGTGACACCATCCGCCAGGAAATCGTAACCATTCTTCAGGAGCTGCTCAAGCAGGAAGAGCAGGTGGACGCTGACGCGCGCGCGAAAATCGCCTCGCAGAAGAAGGAAATTCTGGAAGGCAGCGAAGAGTGGGACATCCTCTATCGTCGCTATTATTCCGAAGCGCTCAAGCGCATGGGCGTTGCGGATTTGGCAGAACCTCGCAAGACCTAACCGGAAAACAAGATCCCAACAAAAAAGAACCTCCGCCTGCCCATTTTGGACGAGGCGGAGGGTTAGTGTTCGCCTAAAGAATACGGCGGACTTGAGTGATTAAGCCAAGCTGTAGCGTCGAAAGGCGAAACCCACGCCCAACAGGCCGGTTCCGAGAAGGAGAAGTGAGGAAGGTTCAGGAGTAGGACCGTGACCGGTGGAGCCGCTGGAAGTGACGCTAAGGTCGGCGCTGACAACGTTGCCGCCTGAGACGAGGAAGGTTACCGTTGATATCCCGGCACCCGAAGACGCCCCGAGAGCGCTGGTAACGTTGGATGACGTCGTAGTCCAGTTAACATTGAACGTGAGCGCTTCTTCCCCTGCGAAGGGGCCGTTACCTGTGCTTGTGGCAACGATGTTGCCGGAAAGGCTATCTCCATCAGCATCGCTGATTGAGATTGTGCCCGTTCCTGCAGCATTGGTACTGAATGTTGCGTTGAAAACATCGGCACCATCAAAGTCGCTTGTTAAGGCGATTGCCGTGCCGGTCGAAAAAGCCAAGCTGCCGCCTGCTGTAACCGTCCCTGCGCACGCGGATCCGCCACACGTAAAATCAATGGTGCCGGCATTGGCCCGCGGAACAAAGACAGCAATGGCTAGTAAACAAGCGATTGCGAGGCCTGACTTGAGAAACATTCTTACCATGGTTAGCTCTCCAAGGAATCCGCTCGGGAGGGCTGCTACCGAAAAGAATCCCAGGGTATGGGAGAGCAACCGCGATGCCAAATAACTCCTGCGTAGCGCGACTTGTCGATCAACCGTAAGTACAAGCAGGACAGTGACTAACAGGTGGGATCTTCAAAGTTGGCTATGCGCGACGCGATCAGTGGAAGGTAAGTTCAGTAAGGTCATCGTACTTGTGCGCATTTTGTTGAGTACAGATTCTTCAGTAAGAACGCATAAGGTTTTTTCCCGAAGCTTGCATGGAAAACAGGACACGATAGTTCCCACCTACGAACGATTCTTAAACGAACAAAAATTAAGGCGGCCTCCTTACAGGCCGCCGTGGGATCAGTTATCATTGGGAACGAGTTGCTAGTTCGGACGGCGCTTCAGCACAGGCGCGTTATCATCCTGGTTGGTCGGCGTCTGCTGCTTGTTTTGCGCCTTCTTCTGCTCTTCTTTGGTTTTTAGTGTTGGCTTTCCGCCGTCGCGCTCTTCTTGAATCTTTTCTCCAGCATTGATGCGCTGGATGCGCGCCTTCACCGAGTCGAACTCAGCCGTCGTAACGATGTACTCCGGCCGCGCTGGCAAGATCGTGGTGATTTCGTTTTGAGCGGCGGTGATGCGATCCGGCGTCGCCGGGTGCGTATCGAATATCTTGGGAATCGTCCCCGGCTGCTTTTTCTCGATAGCTTCGAACTTCTCGAAGATGTTGATCATGCCGTTCGGGTCGTACCCAGCCTTGTACATGTACTGAATTCCAAGATAATCGGCTTCACGCTCCGCATCACGGCTGAACTTCAAATAGGTTAGCGGGATAGCAAAGTTCATGCCCTCGTAGATGCCGTATCCCGCAAGCGTGCCCGGTAAAGTCATGATCAGCGGAATCGAAGCAATCTGCATGATGTTGGCTTTTGTGGCGTTGCGCGTCTGATGGCGTGCGCACACATGGGCGATCTCGTGAGCCATAACACCGGCCAATTCCGATTCATTATCCGCATGCAACAGAACGCCGCTGTTCACGTAGAAGAAGCCCCCCGGAAGCGCAAAGGCGTTAATGTGGTCGTCATCAATCACCTTAATCGTGAACGGGACCTGTGCATCCGAGTTGCGCACCAGGTTCTGGCCCACTTTATTGACGTACGCGACAATCACCGGGTCATTGATCAGCTTGGAGGTCTTTTCCACCTCTTGCGAAAGCTCTTTGCCGAGCGCGATTTCGCGCTGGATGGAATACATGTCGGGGCCATGGCCCACTTTGCGGTCGCCTATGGCGTTGACGTCCGATTCTGTCCCCTGCTTTACCTTGTCCGACTGCGCCAGAGCTGCCGGAGCGCACATCGCGGCTGTCAGGAGGATGGCCGCAAAGGTTGTGGAGGGTTTATTCATTGTTGGTGCCTCCTTGCATTATCCCGATTATACACCCGTTCGGGATCGCCGCTTTTGGGATTCGATGCCAGCCTGCTCAAAATAGTTTCTTTTGACTGGAATGCCTGCCCATCCCTGATGGCCTTAGGCTTAAGAAACTGAGGCGCTCGCGTCTATTGACCCTGCTTGCGCGCCTGTTTACATTGGATTTATAGCATGCCGCTTACTCGCATACAGGTTGGACAGATCTGGAAGAAGGAAGACACTGGCGACTCCTACCTCGTCACGAAGGTATATAACGAGGCGCTGGCCACGTTTGCAGTGCTGCGCAAAGCGGGTTCCGAGAGCGATGCGCCGCTGCGCGTCCGCGTAGGGCGTTCGGGAGCGAGTCCCACTTTGCC
>DAIRCW010000044.1:12902-17142 GCA_036796475.1 Candidatus Acidiferrales bacterium
GCGATGCGCCGCTGCGCGTCCGCGTAGGGCGTTCGGGAGCGAGTCCCACTTTGCCGGGTTTCCGTTTCGCGCAAGAATCCGACGAATTCTAGCCGCCGGCTAGATCGACCTTACCGGCATCTTCACCACATCATCCACTTGCAGAATTTCACGCACCAGGAACGGCTCGGCATACTTCACGCCAATCATGCGGCCATAATGCCGGGAAGTAAGATTCACGCGATCCTCCAATTCATCGAGCGGAATGTAGACTTTTGACGAATCCTCGCGCTTCCTTGGGCGAAATTGCGATTCGTACGCGAGAATCGCCTCGTGACGGCGCTCGAATTGCGCGGTGATGTCCACGGCGAACGAGGGACGTACGGTTTCGTCGTACGTCGTCGAGTACAGGATCTTGAAGGGGCGAAAAGCTTCGCCGGGAATGGAGAGCTGCTTCAAGCCGGCGAGAAAACAGCCTTCGTAGGAGAGCTTTGCCGCATTGTAGTGGTCCGGGTGACGCCCTTCCCAGTAAGGCAGGATTACGGTATGCGGCTGCCATTCGCGAATTTTGGCGGCGACGGCGAGTTTGTATTTTTCGCTGACTTCCAGGCGCGCGTCGGGCAGGCTGAGATTCGCGCGAACGGCGACGCCCATGATTTCTCCGGCGCGCTGAGATTCCTCGAGGCGCGTTTCCGGAGTTCCGCGCGTACCCATTTCGCCGCGCGTCAGATCGAGGACGCCGGTCTTGTATCCGAGCTGGCTCATTTTGATGAGCGTGCCGCCGCAGGTGAGTTCCACGTCGTCAGGGTGCGCGGCGATTGCGAGCAAGTCGAGTTTCATTCTGCCTCCGGCGATTCTCGCCGCAACGATTTTAACTGGATTTCTTCAGCGACACAGCATGGCAACTGAATTTATCACCGGGCAGATCCCTGCCGTGGACGGCGGCCGCAGCCTAACTGGAGCGATGCTCGCAGCGTGACTCAGAAGCGGGTGACACGCGCGTTGATGGTGAATGACTTTCCGTTCCGCTCGATAACGAGCTTCCGGATTTCGCCAGGCGCGCCATGAAGGGCCGTGAGAACCCTCCCCATAGTCGCGCCACTCATGGTCACGCCATCCACGCTGAGCAACTGGTCGTTGACCGCGATTCCATGCACGGTTGTCTGTCCGTCTTGGGTCGCCAGCGCAATGACGAAATACTTCCCACCGTGCACTCCGATGGTGATTCCTACCTGATCCAGATCGTCGGGATCAGGCGGAGCCACGCGTTCCCAGTACGTCGCGCCGTTCGCATAATCAATCTCCACGCGAAATTGCCGAAGGATGTTTCCGCCAATGAAGCCGGCAACCGGCTCCGGAGTTTTCTGCGAATACCACTGAAAAAGACTCGGACCGGCTTTGTCCCATCCGCCGCTGACTGCCAGCGCGCCCACCTGCTCAAAAGCGAGAGTTCCCACATGAATAACAGGCAAGCGCAGAATCGTCCCGGTTAATTCCGGCAGAGCGCCATTCATGTTGGCGTCGCCCACCGCGCCAACGCCGCGCACCCATTGCAAATGAGTCGTGGTCCATTTTTGCGCGACGGTCTGATCGATCCAGGTGTAGGCGGAGCCCGCATCAATCGCGAACGCATAACTCTGGCCGCCAATGTCCGCCTGAACGCTGACGAGTCCGGTTCTCAGATTCACTTTGCAAGGAATGCGCGCGCCTTCATGCTTGAGAGATCCTGGCGGAGCGAGCGTCAAAGTTCGTTTTGCATAATCCAGATTCACGTCGTATTGATCGAGAATTGTGGCCGGCAAATTTGCTTCTACATCCATGCCTGCAAACATTGTCCTCCCGGGATCGGTTCCGACTACGAGATCCAGCGGTAAATGCAAATCCATCCCCGCAATCCGGACGCGCACGGCCCCGCCATTTTTGACATGCAACGCCTGCGCGAGCGGCTGCATGATTCCGAAATTCGGGTCGCCGGAGTCGACGAAGGCAAGCGTCGTGCGTAGCTTTCCGTCCGGCTGCACAAACTCGAGCGGAACAAAAACGCGATTGTGGTCGAGAACGAAGTGCTCCGAGGCGGTGCTCGTTACCGCGCGCGTGCCTCCATGAACAGCAAGGCCACCGAGCACAATTGAAGTTGCCGCAAAGGCTGAGAGAAGTCGCATTGTCGTTCCAAAACAAAAACGGCGCTGAATCGATCAGCGCCGCGCAAAATAACTTCGCTACGGGCCTAATACGCCGCGAGTTTTTGCATGCCCGCGACGATCTTGTCGGTGTCGACCATCCAAGCGTGCTCGAGCGGCGGCGCGAACGGAATCGCCGGAACGTCGGGCCCGGTGATACGAATGATGGGTCCGTCCAAGTCATCGAACGCTTCTTCGGCGATGATTGCGGAAATCTCGCCCCCGATGCCTAGAGTGCGTTTGTCTTCATGAACAATGAGGCACTTGCTTGTGCGGCGGACGGATTCGAGAACCGTTTCGCGATCAAGCGGCGCAAGCGTCCGCAAGTCGATCACCTCCGCCTCAATTCCGGCTTCCTTCGACATTTTTTCCGCAGCTTCGAGGCAAAGCGTGGTCATGTAGCCGTAGGTGACGACGGTCATGTCGCCGCCGCGGCGGCGCGTTTCGGCTTTGCCGATGGGCACAGTGTAATCGCCATCAGGAACTTCACCTTTGGCCGTGCGATAAAGTTTTTTGTGCTCGAAGTACAGCACCGGATTCGGATCGCGAATCGCGGCGAGCAGCAATCCCTTCGCATCGTATGGCGTCGAAGGCATCACAACTTTCAATCCCGGCTCGTGCACGAACCACGAGGCGTTTTCCTGCGAGTGATAAAGTCCGCCGCCCGTGCCACCGCCGCAGCAGATGCGCACAGTGAGCGAGCAGCCGTATCCGCCGGCGCTGCGATAACGGATTTTCGAGGCTTGCTGAACGATCGATTCCATGGCCGGCGTGATGAAATCGGCGAACTGAATCTCCGCGATAGGGCGAAGTCCAACCATCGAAGCCCCAATCGCCGACGCAATGATGTTGCCTTCCGCAAGAGGCGTATCGAGCACGCGCTCTTCGCCGAATTTGTCATAAAGACCCGCAGTCGCCTTGAAAACGCCGCCGGAGAGGCCGATGTCCTCTCCCATGACGAAGACGCGGTCGTCGCGCTCCATCTCCTGCGCCATCGCTTCAGTGATGGCGTCAATCATTGTTATCGTGCGTGGCATTCCCTTGTCCCCTTTATTCCTGCGCCCAGATGTGTTCGGCGAGTTCGGATGGATCGGCGTACGGGCTCTGCTCGGCGAAATCGACAGCTTCGTTGATTTCCTGCGTGATTTCCTGGGCGACTTTCGCTTTGGATTCGTCGCTGAGAAGCTTTTTGTCGCGAAGAACTTTCTCGAAGAGCACCAGCGGATCGCGCTTCTTCCACGCTTCGACTTCTTCCTTCATGCGGTATTTTGCGGGATCAATTTCCGAGTGGCCGTACCAACGATAAGTTTTGCATTCGATGAACGTCGGGCCTTCGCCGGCGCGTGCGCGCGCAATCGCTTTTGTCGCCGCGTCGTAGACGGCAAGAACGTCGTTGCCATCCACGCTGATGCCCGGAAAGCCGTAAGCTTTGGCGCGGTCGGAGAGATCTTTCAGCGCGGTTTGCAAACGCAGCGGCACGGATTCCGCCCAGAGATTATTCTGGCAAACGTAAAGAATCGGCAGCTTGTGCACGCCGGCGAAATTCAGCGCCTCGTGAAAACCGCCGAGGCTGGTCGCGCCATCGCCGAAAAACGACACGACAACGCTGTCGCGGCCAAGCTTCTTCAAACCAAACGCCACGCCCGTGCCGACAGCAAGCTGTCCGGCAATGCTGCTAGCCGGTGTAATCGTATGAAGTGGCGGATACCCCATGTGTGCGGGAGTTGACTTGCCCCGATCGGGGCTGGTGGCCTTGCCGAAAAGTTGAGCGAAACAAAGATTCAGCGGAGCGCCTTTGATGATGTTCGAAGTCCAGTCGCGATGCGAAGGCGCAATCCAGTCATCTTCGCGCAAACTGTAAGCTGCGCCGACTTCCGCGGCTTCCTGGCCGACTCCCGAATAAAAATTTCCGGCGTATTTTCCTTGTCGAAAAAGAATGCGGGCCTTCTCATCGCACATGCGGCACTTCACCAGCATGCGGTAGAGGCCGAGCAAAAGTTCGCGGTCGTTTTCCGTTTTACGGCCGTTCGCGGCCTTTTCTTCCAATTCGGCCACAGCGCGGCCATTCTTGGCTGCCATTT
>DAIRCW010000045.1:0-2054 GCA_036796475.1 Candidatus Acidiferrales bacterium
AAGCCGTCCTACAACAAGCACGACTTGTGATAGGCTCGGCGGGATTTCAGGAGCGCAACCATGAACAAAATGCGAATGGCGGGGCGAGTGTGCGCATACGCGGCGGTTTTGGCGATGGCGGCGTTCGCGGGATGGCGCGGAGTTCGCGTGACGCACGCGCAGGATGCCGCGATGCAAGCAAGCGCGCTTTTCACCAAGCAGGACGTGATGATCCCCACGCGCGACGGCGTAAAGCTGCACACGGAAATCTACACGCCGAAGAACGCGAGCGGACCGCTGCCGTTCATGATTACGCGCACGCCATACGGGCTGAGCGACGACGAAAAAGGCTACAGCCATTTGCTCGGGCTTTACACGGACATGTGGCCCGCCGGATATATTTTCGTGATGCAGGACATTCGCGGGCGCTACGGCTCGGAAGGCCAATTTGTGATGCAGCGGCCGCCGCGCGATCGCGCCAATCCGAAGTCCATTGATGAAGGCACGGACACCTACGACACGATCGACTGGCTGGTGAAAAACATTCCCAACAACAACGGCCGCGCGGGGCTGGCGGGAATTTCCTATGGCGGATGGCTCACCGCGATGGCCTTGCTCGAGCCGCATCCGGCGCTGAAAGCGGCGTCGGAGCAGGCTTCGCCGGCGGACATGTTCTTGGGTGACGATTTTCACCACAACGGCGCGTTCCGGCTGAGCTACGGCTTCGAATACGCGGCGGAAATGGAAACGGGCAAAACGGACGTGCTGTTTCAGTTCGACAAGTACGACACGTTCGATTGGTATCTCAACTTGGGGCCGCTCTCGAATGTGGACGCGAAATATCTGCACGGCCGAGTTCCCACGTGGGAAGACTACGTGAACCATCCGAATTACGACGAGTTCTGGCAGAAGCAGGCGTTCCCTCGTTACCTGAAAGATTTGCATTTGAGTGTGCCGAATTTGAACGTAGCCGGCTGGTGGGATCAGGAAGATTTTTACGGGCCGGTGAAGATTTACGAGCTGCTCGAGAAGAATGACACGCAGCATTTCAACTATCTGATCGTGGGCCCATGGAATCACGGCGGATGGGAACGCAGCGACGGCGACAGCCTCGGGCGAATCAAGTTCGGCACGCCAACGAGTAAAGAATTTCGCGCGGACGTGCAGGCCAAATGGTTTGCGTATTGGCTGAAGGACGAAGGGCAGTTGCCGTTCAAAAAAGTGCGGACATTCGAGACCGGCTCGAATAAATGGGCGGACTTCGATGCGTGGCCGCCAACTTCGGGCGTCGAGCAGAAAAAACTTTATTTTCACGCGGATGGAAAATTGTCATTCGATGCGCCCGACGGAACGGGAGCGAACGCGTTCGACAGTTACATTTCAGATCCGGCGCATCCGGTACCCTATCGTCATCGGCCGATCGAAGAAACGTACGGTCCGGGGAGCCGTTGGTCAACTTGGCTGGTGGAAGATCAGCGCTTCGTGGACGACCGTCCGGATACTGTGACGTGGTCCACCGGCGCGCTCGACAGCGACGTTTGCGTCGCAGGCGACATTACAGCACATCTGTACGCATCCACCACCGGAAGCGACAGCGACTGGGTCGCGAAACTGATTGATGTGTATCCGGAGAGCTACACGCCGGAGCCAACGATGAGCGGATTCGAACTGATGATCGCCAATGACGTTTTCCGCGGGCGCTTCCGCAACAGCTTCGAGAAGCCGGAGCCAATCACGCCCGGCAAAGTAACGCCGTACACCATCGACTTACATACGAACAGCCACTGCTTTTTGAAGGGGCATCGCATCATGGTGCAGGTGCAGAGCACGTGGTTCCCCATCATTGACAGGAATCCGCAGAAGTACGTGCCCAATATTTTCAAGGCGACGGCAAACGATTACATCAAAGCGACGCAGCGGATTTACCGGAGCAAAGAGTATCCGTCGAATGTGGAGATTTCCGTAGTGCAGCGGTAAACGCGGAGGACAGAGATGAACGGACGAGTGGATGTGGCGATGGTTACGACGGCCTATGAGCTTCCCGGCTATCGCGTGGCGCGTTCGCTGGGGCTGGT
>DAIRCW010000045.1:2064-9998 GCA_036796475.1 Candidatus Acidiferrales bacterium
CGCAGCGGATTTACCGGAGCAAAGAGTATCCGTCGAATGTGGAGATATCGGTGGTGCAGCGGTAACGTTCGCTGAAGAACATTCAAATGTAGGAGCGGATTCCCGCCACAGCGGGCGAGCCCGCGTTCCTCTGCATTCGATTGGAATGGCGATTTATGTTGAGCTTGGTTTTAAGGGGGGCGCATGAACGGAAGAGTGGATGTCGCGATGGTCACAACGGCGTATGAGCTTCCCGGCTATCGCGTGGCGCGTTCGCTGGGGCTGGTGCGCGGAATTATTGTCCGTTCGCGGAGCATTTTCGGGAATATCGGCGCGTCGCTGCAGACGATTGTCGGCGGGAACATCACGCTTTTCACCGATATGTGCGAAAAAACGCGCGAGGACGCCATGGAATTGCTGATGGCCCATGCCGCATCGCGCGGCGCAAACGCGATTATCGGCGTGCGCTACGAATCAAATGAAATTATGCAGGGCGTCACGGAAGTGCTGGCCTACGGCACAGCAGTCGTCGTCGACCGCGCGACCTAATTCCAGCCAGGAAAAATTCTCTCCTCCGTTAAGCAACATTTAGGCGGGCGGCGTAAAGCCCGCCCCTACAGTCTTGAATTCTTGTTCGCCGCGTTCGCAGATGCCGTAGATCACCAAATCAACAAAGAATTATTCGCCGGGGTGATACGTGCGCTCGGTGTGGCCTTTGAGCTGCGCGCGGTAGAAATAGACTTCGCGCAGATTGCCCGTGGCGTAGCGCTCCGCTTCGTCCTCGAAATGCGGCGATGAAGGATCGCCGCTCTCGCCACCGCAAGTCACGGCACGCGCGCGAATCGTTTTTCCGAAGTCGATCGCTGCGACAAAACTGTTGCCGCTGGTGCCGTACCACTTTTTCGTATTCGAATACGGCCGCGCGGCAAACGATGCGAGCGAGCCCCACAGCGCCGATGTGAATTCCACCGGGATGCTCGGCTTCGAATCGTCGAAGTGCGATTCGATGTCGTCATCGAGCCGCTGAAAGCGATTGATTTGGCCCCACGGAGTTTTCCACGAACCAAAATCCGAACTGAGACGGTCTGACGCAGCGGTGAGCGATTGCAGAAGCTGCGCGGGAGGGACTTTCGTTGCGACGTAATCGTAAATGGGAATGTCCGCGGCGCGCGCCTCACGGAAATAGCGGCGCATCAGGTCCGTGCCCCAGAAAACGGCCAGCGATGTCGGCACGGACTCCGCGCCCCAGCGGTAATCCCATGAACGCAGCGCGGTGATTTGATCCGCGAGTTTTGATTTCAGCGGATCGGAATTGGCAAGCTGGTCGTATGCGCTCATCAGCGGCGGAATCGTTTTCGCGAACCACGGGAGATAGCTGTCGAATGCCACCGAAGAGAGCAGCGTGTCGATGGTCAGGTTGTTGTTTTTCGAAAGCACTCCGACAGCGTGAAGGCCGCGCGCGGACTCGCCGCCCGTTTCCACGTAAACAGGATAATCCGATTTTTTAAGACTGCCCGGGCCCGCGGCATTCCACGGCGCATCATTGGAATTGTAAAGCCAGCCGGATTTTGGATTGAGCAGGTGCGGCGCTTCGTCGAGCGTCAATAGAGGTCCCCAGCCGGTAGCGGGATTGCTACCATCGACGGGCTTGGTCCAATCGAACTGCGTGTCACGTCGCGGAATGAAATTGCCGTGGAAGTAGGCGATGTCTCCGTGATTGTCCGCGAAAATCGTGTTGTTCGAAGAATTCGTGTGCAGTTGCATAGTTTTGCGAAACGAAGCGTAATCCGTCGCTTTCGTGCGCGTGAAGTCTTGAATGAGCGCTTTGATTGGCTCTTGCATCAGGCGAATCGTCAGCCATTTGCCGTTTTCTTCGCCGATCACCGGGCCGTGCTGCGTGTAAAACGCGGCGAATTTCTTCTCGGCCATGCCGTTCGCGGTTTCGTAGCGCACGACAATTTCGCGCGTGCGCACAGGAATTTCTTTCGCGCCGTACTTGTAAAAATAGCGGCCATGCTTGTTGGAGACGGTCTCAAGGTATTCGCTGATGGCATTGACGCCGCTCGAAGTATGCATCCAGCCAATTTGTGGATTGAATCCCTGATAGATGAAAAACTGTCCCCATGTGACCGCGCCATAAGCGTCGAGCCCTTCATCGCTCACCATTTGCAGCTCAGAACGAAAATAAAATGACGTGTGCGGATTGATCAGCAGCAGCGCATCGTGATCCGCGGAATCCGATGGCGCAATGGCAATTCCGTTTGAGCCTGAAGGCTCGGTCATCGGATCGCCATCTTCATCGCGATGCGAAGCGCCGCTCGGAACGTGTACGTGGCCGTAAAAAGCGGCGAGCGCAGGAATGTTCGCGCGCTCGATATCGCCGCCAATGCTCCCTTCGCTGAAACTCAGAGCCATCCACGGCTCGAATTTAGTAATGACGCGCGGCTTCACGTCAGGATGTTTGTACAGGTAATAATTCAGGCCATCGGCGAAAGCGTTCATCAACTTTTGCAGCCACGCGGGACATTGCGCGTATTGCTTTTTAAGAACGACGGGATCCATGAATAGCTTCATACGCAGGTCGCGATAAATTTGCGATTCGCCTTCCGTTTCCGCGAGCAGCCCGAGCGCGTTGATGTAATTCGTTTCCACGCGGTTGAAATCATCCTCGGCCTGCGCGTATTCCATGCCAAACACGGCGTCCGCGTCGGTCTTTCCGTAGACGTGGGCGATGCCCCAGTTATCGCGGATGATGGTGACGTTCCGCGCTTCGCGCTGCCATCGCGCAAGGTCAGGATTCTGCTGTGCACGCGTGCAAAATGAAAACGATGCGATCGCAAGGATGAGAACCACTTTCTTCATGAGTGCCACCTTCATGCGCTTCGCCGGACGAAAAAGCGCCAGCGCTTCAGATTAAATTTGGATTCGAAGAGTTTCACCTGAAAATCAATCAGCCTGCGGGCCACAAAAGGCAAATCGAAAACTTACGCCGCGCGCTACGAATTTTCAAGGACAACGATTTCGCCAAGCGGCTGAGCACTCTTGCCTAAGTTGAGCTTCGCCTCGGAACACGATATTCTCTCAAGAACCTAACATGAGGTGACCTCCGATGGAATTCCTTCGAGATTTGCGAACTGCCTTTAAATCCCTGAAGCGCACGCCGGGACTGGCGATCACCGTGATTATCACGCTGGCGCTGGGCATCGGCGCGAACGCGGCCATTTTCACGCTCGTTCGCGGTGTGTTGCTCAAGCCGCTTGTCAATCGCGACGAAGGCACGCTCATCTACATTCGCCAAAGCGCGCCGGGCCTCGACGAGAAGAACACCAACTTCTCCGTGCCCGAAATCCAGGACCTCAAGAACGGAGTTCACTCGATCCGCGAGTTTGGAGATTTCTCCGTCATCGGTTTCACGATGATCGGCCTCGGCGAGCCGCGCGAAGTGCAAGCCGGAGTCGTCGGCGGGAATTACTTCGACGTCATGGGCCTGCACCCGATTCTCGGCCGTTTGATAGGGCCGCAAGATGACGGTCCAAGTGCCAACGGTGTTGTGGTGCTGACGTATCGTTTCTGGAGCACCGTTCTCGCGCGCGACCCTAACGTTATCGGCAAGACGGTTCGCCTGGGCAGCTTCGGCGACCGCATGGCGAAAGTCATCGGCGTGCTCGAACCTTCCGTTCCGTATCCCGCGGACACGCAAATCATCGCCAACATCGTCACCAGTCCGCATCACCTTTCCGCAACCATGGTCACCGGCCGTGTGCATCGCATGACGGAACTTTTCGGCAGGCTGGCGCCGGGAGCCACGCTCGATCAGGCGCGCGCCGAATTGCAGACGGTTTACGCTGCGATGCAAAAGGAGCACCCCGAAGCGTATCCCGCGCAGGATAAGTACGGTATTAGCGCCCGAATGCTGCGCGATCAAATTACCTCCGGCGCGCGAACCATTTTGCTCGTGCTTCTCGCCGCTTCGGGACTTGTCTTCATCATCGCTTGCTCGAACGTGGCCAACCTAATCCTAGCGCGCACCGTTCGCCGCGAAGGCGAGCTGGCTATTCGCGCAGCGCTCGGCGCGGGAAAAGGCGCTCTGCGGCGAATGTTATTGGCCGAAAGCCTGCTGCTTTGCGGCGCCGGCGCGGCGCTGGGAGTGCTCAGCGGCAAGCCGCTGGTGGCAATTCTGGCGCGATACGCCTCGCGCTTCAGCGTCCGCGCGCTCAATTTGACCGTGGACTCCAGCATATTGTGGGTTGGCGCGGGTCTCGCGCTGATCGCTGCGGTGATCTTAGCTTTTGTCCCGCGCCTGCCTTCCGCGGAACGCTCCAACGGATTGAACCTCGCCAGCGGGGGCGTTCGCATCACCAGCAGCACCAAACGGCATCAGCGGATTTTCGCCGTCACGCAAATCGCCGCTTCATTCGTACTTCTCGCCGGCGCCAGCATGCTGATCACCACGCTCATCGCGCTGCAGCGCACGCAAACCGGCATGGACACGCGCAACGTGCTGGCCATCGACGTTCCGCCGATGTCCTACGGAAAAACGCAGCAACAGGTAGTCGATTTCTATAAAGAAGCGATGCGCCGCGTTGAATCAATTCCCGGCGTGCTGAAGACGGCGTATGGCGGCGTCGCCCCGTGGCGTGATGCCAGCCTTTTTGGCGCGGGGCTGCAATTTTCCGCCGATGGCCAGGTTCATGTGCCGGGGCGCGAAGACCCGCACGCGCAACCTCGCACGATCTCTCCCGGATTTTTTGCGGCGCTCGGCGTGCCGATCGTCGAAGGACGCGATTTCAATGCGCTGGACGGCCCGAACGCCGAGCCGGTCGTTATCGTGAGCGAAACTCTCGCGCAACGCATGTTCCCCAATGGCGACGCGCTCAATCGCCACGTGTACTGGACGGATCCGGTCTTGCAATTCCTGCCCGGCTCGGATAAGGACAAAGCGCGATTCATGTCGCCGCATCGCATCATCGGCATCGTGCAGGACATTGACGATGTGCACGTGGTCCCCGAGCCAATGATGACTGTGTACGGCACGTTCAGCGAAGGCGGCCTTTTTGGCGGGCACCTGTTCATTCACACCAACGCGAACCCCTACTCGCTCGTCACTCCGGTGACGCAGGCCATTCGCCAGATGTCCGCTGAGCAACCGGTGGAGCACGCCGCAACGCTTGCCGACATTCGCGCCGAAGTGCTTACTCCCGATCGCTTGAACTCCGTGGTGTTTGGAGTTTTCGCCGCGGTAGCGCTGGCTATCGCTGTGGTGGGAGTCGCCGGCGTGCTTGCATTTTCTGTGAGCGCGCGAACGCGGGAGTTCGGCATCCGTTTGGCGCTTGGTTCGCAGCCGGGGAACCTCCTTAGAAGCGTTGTTTCGGAAGGCACAGTAATGGCCGCGGCAGGCATTGCGGCAGGCGCATTATTCGGCTTCATTGCCGCGCAACTCATCGGCAAGTACGTTCTCGACGTGCGCATGCCCGGAATTCTGCCGGTCGCGCTCTCGGCCGTCGTGCTGATGATCGCAGCCGTCGCGGCCTCTATGATTCCTGCCATGCGCGCCTCGCGCGTCGACGTGATCGAGGCCCTGCGCTCAGAGTGATGCTCCGGCCTCTAGCGGTTCTTGAACGGTCGAGCCAGGGCACTACAGATCGCCCCTCGCAGGGCTGCCGAAGCTCTCTTGACGCATTGAACCAAATTGTGCGTCAAGTTGGGATGGGGTAAAATCGAGCTTGCCTGCTTGGTTGATTTTACTTCACTAGGCCCGTAGCTCAGTTGGTTAGAGCGCTACCTTGACACGGTAGAGGTCTGCGGTTCGAGCCCGCACGGGCCTACCATTTCTATTCGCTTGACGTACGAATGTTGCCCGTGCACGAAAGCGCCCACTCATCCTCCTTGCTATAATTTAACCAGGCTGTCATCTGGTGTTTACACTCTTCACCGAGCCTAGTAGAGTTTGTCATTCCCCATGGCCACTCCTGAAATCGCTATCGAAACAGCCGCCAAGCCCGAGGAAAAGCGGCCTAAGCCGCGCTCCTATTCCGGCGCACTCGTCGTCGTCGAAGGCATCGACGGCTCCGGCAAAAGCACGCAACTGCATCTGCTCAAGCGCTGGCTCGAAGTCGGCGGCTATCGCACCTACTTCACCGAATGGAATTCGTCTCCGCTCGTCAAATCGGCTACGCGCCGCGGCAAAAAGCGCCGCCTGCTCACTCCCGTAACTTTTTCTCTGATTCACGCCGCCGATTTCGCCGACCGTTACGAACGCCAGATCCTCCCGCTGCTGCGCAGCGGCCATCTTGTGCTCGCCGACCGCTACATCTACACGGCGTTCGCCCGCGACGGCGCTCGCGGCTGCCCCGTCGAATGGCTCCGCAATCTTTATCAGTACGCGGTGATTCCCGACGTCACATTTTATTTTCGCGCCCCTCTCGAAATTGCCATTCGCCGCATCTTGAGTGGCCGCCCGCGCCTCAAATATTATGAAGCCGGCATGGACCTCGGCCTGTCTCTCGATCCCGTCGAGAGCTTCACAAAATTTCAGGGCCTCACGCTTGCGCGCTACGACCAGATGGTTCAGACCGACAATTTTGTTCTGATGGACGGCACTCTTCCCGTGCATCAGTTGCAGCAAAAAATGCGCGACGTCGTCGCCGGCCACATTGAACTGAAGCGATTCAAGGAATCATGACTGAACCGATCAATCCCGCTGCCGCTCCCGCCGCGAATCACGAGCTCATCGACACCGCCGGCGACTCGGACGCACTCTCCGCCAGTTTCGGCGCTTCCGGCGTGGCCCGCGCTCCGGTCGGCCTTCCCACACGCGACCGCGGCGAACTGAGCGGCCATCTCATCGTTCTCGAAGGCACCGACGGCTCCGGCCGCTCCACGCAAATTGCTCTGCTCACCGAATGGCTCGAATCGCAAGGTTTCGCCGTCCAGACTATGGGCCTGCGCCGCTCGTTTCTCATCGCCAAAGACATCGACGCGCTGCTTGCCAAAAATTCCGTCACGCGCTACACGCTCGCTCTGATGTACGCCACCGATTTTTTTGACCAGCTCGAAAGCCGTATCCTCCCCGCGCTTCGTTCCGGAATGGTTGTTCTCGCCGACCGCTACTACTACACACTCATCGTCCGCGCGGCCGTTCGCGGACTCGATCACGCTTATCTTCATCGCATCTACGATCTCGCGCTGCCGCCAGACCTCACTTTTTTTCTCAACGTGCGCCCGCAAGTTTCCTTCGAACGCGAATTTCAAAAGTCGCCAGCCATCAGTTTTTGGGAGGCTGGTCGCGACCTGCATCTCTCCGACGATCTTTACGAGTCTTTCATCGCCTACCAGACCATGATTCGCAAAGAATTCGTGGCCCTTGCAAAAAAGCACGGCTTCGCCACGCTCAACGGTGAAAATCCCATCCGTATGGTAAATGCCGACCTGCGCAAACGCATCGCTACGTATCTCGGCATTCGCAATATCCGCTACAAGCCATCCCACTCGCTCGTGCATCTCTGGCAATAACCGTGGCGCCTCCGGTACGCATCGCCGCCATCGACGCTGGCTCAAATGCCATTCGGCTGGTGATTGCGCAGGCATCTTCCGCCTCGGAACTCGACATTCTGGACTCCATGCGCGTGCCGGTTCGCCTCGGACACGGCGCATTCACGAAGCGCCGGTTCAGCCGCGTCACGCTTGACCGCGCCGTTCACGCGTTTCGCCGCTTCCGCTCCTTGCTCGATCGCTACGGCGTGCATCGCTGCCGCGCCGTGGCCACCAGCGCCGCCCGCGAAGCGCGCAATCGCGACGTCCTCCTGCGGCGCATTCGCCGCGCCTCCGGCATCGACCTGCCGATCCTCAGCCCCTATGCGCGCGGCCCGGGCGCCTGCCCGGTTCTGGGCACAGCGGCCCGAGGCGTCCGCCGCAACCCCGGCCCGGTCGGGCCTCAGCGGTGGACGAGATCCTGC
>DAIRCW010000045.1:10008-14646 GCA_036796475.1 Candidatus Acidiferrales bacterium
CCTCCGGCATCGAACTCGAAATCATTGGCTCTTCCGAAGAAGCTCGCCTGGTGCGCTCCGCCATTCTCGGCGCCCTCGGCGAAAAACTTTCTCCGCGCCTCATTGTTGACCTCGGCGGCGGGAGCCTCGAAATCAGCCTGCTCCGCAAATCCGCGCCGGAAAAAACGTTGGCTCTTCCTCTCGGCAGCGTTCGGCTCATCGAAACGCTTGGAATTTATGGCGCGTTCACGGAAGACCAGTGCGAACGCGTCCGGCACCGCGTCAACTCGCTGCTGCAGAGCTGCTGGCCGAATCCGCCGAATCTTTCGGGCGCCATCGCATTCGCCTCCGGAGGAAATGCCGAAGCTCTGGCGCGCATCGCTCCCGGCCCAAAGCTCGACGGAATGCCTTCGCTGAATCTGCGCCTGCTCCGCGAACGTTTGTGGGATATTTTGAGTTTGAACGTCGAGGATCGCATGGAGGAATTCCGTCTCCGACGCGACCGCGCCGAAGTCATCGGCGTTGCCGCCATCGTATTTGCCGCGCTCTCGCGATGGCTGCGCCTTCGCTCTCTGGTTGTGCCCGGCGTCGGCGTAAAAGAAGGCGTTCTTTGGGACCTCGCCGCAGCGCATTTTTCCGAACTCTCCCCTTCCGCCTACGCCGCGCATTTCCAGCCTATGCTTCGCGAAGCTCGCCGCGTCGCCTCGCGTTTCCACTGCGATACCGTTCATGCCGAGCACGTTCGCAAACTCGCCGCAAATCTCTTCGAAGAACTGGCCCCCCTCCACAGACTTCCTTATGAACTTCGCCTAGCGCTCGAAATGGCCGCGATCCTCCACGAAGTCGGCTGCGCCATCAGTGCAAATTCTTTTCATCGCCACGGCGATTACATTCTTCGGCACGCGCATATCGATGGCCTCTCTGAATCTGACCGCGCCATGATCGCCTGCCTCGTTCGTTATCAGGGTGACTCCGATCCCGATTCGCACCACAAACTTTATTCCTCGCTCAGCCCGCGCCGCCGCAAACAAATCCGCGCTCTCTCCGCGCTTCTGCGCATCGCGATTTCTCTCGACGCGGACCGCCGCGCCGCCGTTCACTCCGTGCGCGTCTTCGCCAAGCGCAAACAGATTCGCCTGCGCCTGTACGCCACTGGCCGCGCGTCTTTGCCGCTCGCGCAATTTCGCCGCGCCGCAAAATTATTCGAAAAGGAATTTGGCCGGCGCATTTCCTTCGGCCGCGCTCGCGTCTTGCGCGAATCCGACAGGAACTCGCGCTCGCATCGCGCCGCGTGAATCGCGTAGAGAATTTCGCTGATTGTCCAGGGGGGATCCAGTGCGCAGACTGGTGGTGACATGAAGCTGCACATCTTCCGCCACGGCATTGCCATTGACCGCGACGACCCTGCGTCTCCTCCCGAAGAGGATCGCTTCCTCACGCCGAAAGGTGTCGCCCGCACGCAAGCTGCCGCGCAGGGTCTGCGCGCGCTCGGCATCAAGCCGGATCTGATTCTGACCAGTCCGCTCCTGCGCGCGAAGCAAACCGCCGAAATCGCCTGCGAGGCTCTGGGCTATCCGGTGAAAAAATTGCGGCAAACGGACGCGCTGAAATCGGAAGCAAAACCTGCGGAATTGTTTGATGAACTCTCGGCCCTGAAAGCCGACGAAGTGATGTGCGTCGGTCACGCGCCCAACGTCGACAACGTGATTGCTTTTGCAATTGGCAGCCGCTCGCCGGTTACCGAGCTCAAAAAAGCCGGCCTGGCGACGATCGAAATTGAATCTTTTTCTCCGCCGCGGGGCACCATTGTGGGAATTTATTCCTCGAAAGCTCTGCGCCTGCTCACAAAATAATTTCGAAGCTTTACGCCGCCGCTGTATCTCTCTTTGTTTTCAAGGGCACCGCGCGCAACGCCGCTCCGACTCCCGCCGCACCCGGCAAAGTCGTCACCGGCCGGCCGCAGGCGATTTCCAGTAGATGTTTTGCGTTTGCCAGTTTCGAAAGCAGCGGCTCCTCGCCATCAAATCCGTACGCGCGAATCACCACTCCTTCGAGCATGGTATCCACCTGCAATCGCCGAATTTTATTGGGTGCGCTTTCAAATGCATTCGCCAGCCGCAAAACTCCCGCGAGAAAAAGCGTGGCGTGCTGCAGCGATGCAGGCAATTCGCGAAATTCTTTGTGCTTCGCCTGCGGCAGCGCTTTTCGATGATAACGCGCCACCACTGCCGCGAGTTGCCATTCCTGTTCACTCCAGCCCATGGGCGCGGGCAATTCGCGAATCATTCTGTATGAACTTTTGTGATGCCCTTTGTCGCCGTCCGCCCGTCCGGCATCTTCGAGCAGCGCCGCCGCCTGCACGATGTAACGAGCCCGCGAACTCGGCAGGCCCACCGCAAATCCTCGCGCTTCCAAACTATCGAACAGCTCCGCCGCCAAATCCGCGATCTGCTGCGAATGGAAAAACTCCGGCGTGCGAAAACGCGACCACGCGGCAAGCTCCGCCAGCACAGCTCTGTCCAATTTTTCGCCGGACGGCAATTCCTCGCGCCATCTTTGCCACGCTGAATTCTTCCGCGAAGTTTTTGCCGCGTACTGCGCCAGCCGTTTTTTCCTTTCGCGATTGATCGCCGATTTCCAGGCGGACTTGCTCTCGCGGCTCACCGCCGGCCCGAGCTCTTTCAATTTTCCCCACAGCACGTCGAGATCGTGCACTTCGCCGAGCAGGTTCTGCAACTCTTTCGGTTCCTTGGCCCATTTTTCATGCACGGCGGGAAGAAAAATCTCCGCAGTGTAACGCAATTTTTTGAGCGCTACGCGCGTGCGGTGGTATCCGATTTTCGACCGGCTGCGCATGGCAAACTGGTGCCGCTCGAACGCTTTTTGCCAGCGCTCCAGCGCCACATATTGCAATTCCAAACCCTCCGGCAAAAATGAATTCGCGTGCGTTTCAAGTTCGGCCTGCCAAGCTTTCCACTTATTGGGACTGAATTTTTTCAGCGCGCCTTCCGCGTCCTTTTTTGCTTCGTCCAACTCATCTTCGATGGACTTGCGCAACTCCGCGCCCGTTCTATCCTTGGCCACTTCCAATTTTTCCAGCAGTTCCAGCAGCACCTGCGCATCGCGCAGCCCGCCCAGACCGTTCAGAAGTTTTTTCGCGGCGTTCCTAAGCTTTTTCCAAGCGGGGTGGGGGTCGAACTCGGAGAGTGCATCCTCGATGGCCAGGCAGCGGCGCAGCGCCGTGCGCAGGTCGTGGATCTCCTCCGCGCCGAGGCCCTTGGCGGCCTTCTTGCGCTCCTTCAGGACGCGCGGCATCCAGTGCGCCAGACCGTAGTCCGTTCTTGTGCTGACGGCGGTTTCGGTCAAATGGTTCTCCCTGCGCGATTTCAAAAGACGCTAAAAATTATCGATTAGAAATTCTCTTGTGCTTTGTTTGCAACAACTTAGCTCAATTTCTAATTTTCAGCCTGCCGATTAGAAATTGGGCCAAAGCAGCTTGCCGCGCCAGCCTTTTGAGGCTGCAGGGGGCTCCTCTCCTCACCCGGGACGAGCCTTCGAGGTGCTTTCGAGGTGGACCTACGCGTCCGTGCCGAGACGCCCCCACGGACTCTTTCGAACCAGCCCTAATGCTCCCCTCTACCGCCAACAAGCTACCACACCGTGGCCTCGCCTGCCACGCCCGCCCACCCAGCCTGTGGAAAACTCGCCCAGCAGGCCCGATTATGAGACGTGCCGAAAATAGAACGCCACAAACGTAGTATCCTCCTCTGACTTCGATGCCGCCAATGCGCTCGCACAAAATCCTCGGACTACTGGAGGGTGGCGACCGCCGCAGCGTCGGTCGCGCCGATGAAGTGGCCGCGCTGGTCTCGCGCAACCCCAAATTGTTTCCGCGCTTATTTGCCGGACTTTGGTCTGACGACCCGCTGGTCCGGATGCGCGCGACCGACGCCGCCGAAAAAGTAACGCGGACCGCGCCCCAGCTCCTGCAGCCCTACAAAGCGGAGTTGCTCGGGCTTCTTGCTGAATCAGCACTTGGCGAACCGGAGTTCGTCGAATCGGACCAGCAGCCCGTTCAAAAGCGCGTTCGACGCTCCAGTAAGCAAGTCGTTCAGCAACCGATCCAACAAGAAGTTCGCTGGCATTTGGCTGTGATGGTTCCGCGCCTGAAGCTCATCCCGGCGGAAGCGCAGCGCGTCGCGTCGCAGCTGACTGTCTATCTCGAAGACCGCAGCTCGATTGTCAAAACGTTTGCGCTGCAAGGCCTGTGGGAACTTGCGCAGCAGCACCCTTCGGTGCGCCCGCTGGTGCTGGAACTTCTCGAGAGAGCCGCCCGCTCGGGCACTCCTGCCATGCGCGCCCGCTCGCGCAAACTGCTCGCGCATCTCGCTCACACAGGCTAGCGCCAATCCCTTGGGCAGTAAAGCAGGCAGCATTTTGTTGGGGAACAATCGAGGCGCGCCAGGAGCCTCAGCGCTTCTGAGTAGCGAGAGCTATTCGTACCTCAGTGCCACCATGGGATCGACTTTAATGGCGCGGCGCGCGGGGATGTAGCAAGCCAAGAGCGCGGTAATCAGGAGCACCGCGGCGGTGCCGCCAAGGATCAGCGGATCGCCCGGGCGAACGTCATAAAGCAGGCTGCCTATCAGGCGGGTGAGG
>DAIRCW010000045.1:14656-15449 GCA_036796475.1 Candidatus Acidiferrales bacterium
CCACAACATGCTGCCGCCGAGGACAAGTTTCAGAACGTTCGCGGGGCGCGCTCCCAAGGCTATGCGAATTCCCAATTCATGCGTGCGCTGTATCACCGAGTAGCTCACCACGCCAGCGATGCCCACCGCCGAAAGCGCGAGCGCGAGCAGCGCAAACGCGCTGAGAAGGAACATGGGGAAACGCCTGGGGCCCAGCGAATCGGAGACAATCTGCTCCATCGCGGACATGTTCGAAGGAGGATAGTTCCCGCCGAGTTGCGCCAGCGCTTCCCTTACCGGCTTCTCAAAGGCTTCGGGAGCGGACGCCGTACGCAATACGATGTTCATAGACGGCCATGCAGCCTGCGTAAATGGGCGATAGAAAAGCGGCCGCGGCAACGCGTCGAGGCCGTCGCGGCGAAAATCGGCGGTCACCCCAACAATGGTGAGCCATGGATTTTTGGAATCCGCCCCGCCAATCTTGATGTGTTTCCCTAGCGGGTCCTGCTTCGGCCAGTAGCGCCGGGCCATGGCTTCGTCTATGACAATCACGCCAGCCGCGTTCACCGTGTCTGCGTCCGTAAATTCTCTGCCCTCAATGATGGGGATTCCCATGGTGCGGAAGAAATTCGGGCAAGCCACGCTGTAGCCTGCGCCCGGCTGGTTTCCAGGAGCGAAGGGGGGCGCACCCTCAATCACGAATCCCCGGCCAGCACTGCCGCCGCCTATCGGCAAATGAGCGACGGCGCCCACGGAAACCACTCCGGGAATGGCTCCAATCTGGCGGGTGATTTCTTGGCAGAACTGCGCGTCC
>DAIRCW010000045.1:15459-16917 GCA_036796475.1 Candidatus Acidiferrales bacterium
TGTAATACATATTGTCCTGCGCGGTGGACACGCTGGTGACCAGCACATTTTTCGGATTCAATCCTGGATTGACGCCCAGCAAGCGCGCCATGCTGTCAATCATCAGGCCCGCTCCGGCGAGGACGATGAGCGCGAGCGCCACTTCAGCGGCGACCAGGACGTGGCGCACACGGTTCCCGCCGGCGCTGGTCAGACCGCGCCCGGCACTCTCCTTGAGGGCATCCACCAGATGACCCGGGCGCGCGCCGAGCGCTGGCACGAGTCCGAAAAGAACGCCCGCGACGCAGGACAGCAACAGCGCGAAGACAAAAACGCGGCCATCAATGGAAATGGCTCCCAGCCGGCGGAAGGGCATGGATCGCAGGCCCGCGGGCAGCAAGGGTGCGAACAGATTCAGGCTGGCTGAGGCCACAAGCAAGCCAGCGGCGCCGCCGAGCAGTCCGAGAAGTAGGCTTTCGGTGATCAATTGCCGGACGACGCGTCGGCGCGTGGCCCCGAGGGCGCAGCGAACGGCAAATTCTCTGACGCGGCCCGCGCCGCGGGCCAGGAGCAGATTCGCGACGTTAACGCACGCAATGAGCAAAACGAATCCAACCGCGACCAGAAGAGCGAGCAAAGTTGTGCTGATATCACCCATTTCGAATAGAAGCAAGGGAGTCGCCATGACGCCCATGCGCTGGTCCTGAGCAGGATATTGCTTGGCGAGCCGGTCTCCGATAGCGGCCAACTGCGCGTTCGCCTGCGCCAGGGTTACGCCGGGTTTGAGGCGCGAAATGGCGACGAAAGAATTGGAAGTGCGATCGTTGTCACCTTGCGTATAACCAACAGGGACGAATAATTCGCGCTCGCGGCTCCAGAATTGAAACTCGAATTGTTTGGGCATCACGCCGACGACGGTGTGGCCCGAGCCGTCCACTTCAATCTGCTTGCCGACAATCGCGGGATCACCACCGAATCGGCGCTGCCACAGGCCGTACGTCAAGATGACTTCGTTGTCCTTGCCGGCCGTTTCTTCCTCGGGCAGAAAAGTGCGGCCCAGAAGCGGCTCGATTCCGAGGACGGCGAAGAAGCCTGCATTTACACGAATGCCGCCAACGCGTCCGGCGTCGCTGCCGACACCGAGATTGTAGCCTTTGCCAGCACTATCAAAAATTCCGATTGGTCCGAGTACGGTATTTTGCTTTTGGATGTCCCAAATGTTTGGCGCCGAGACGATGTTGACCGTGTCGGGACTGTTGCCGCCGTAGGTCTGCCAGACGAGGACCATGCGGGCGACATAGGGATAAGGAACGGGCTGCAGGAGCGTCGCGTTAATGACGCTGAAGAGTGCGGTATTTGCGCCGATGCCGAGAGCGAGGGTGAGGATGGCGACGGCCGTGAAACCCGGGGATTTGCGGAGCATGCGCAGGGCATAGCGAATGTCCTGGGCGAATGTTTCGAGCCAGCGGAAGCCCCAGG
>DAIRCW010000046.1:0-16842 GCA_036796475.1 Candidatus Acidiferrales bacterium
ACGACCCGGAGCCAGCAGAGATACTTCTGTACACGCTGCTAAGCGTGCTGGCATTTCTGGGCCTGCGCATTGCGATTCGTAAAAAAGAGGCTGTAGCGCCGTACGCAATTGTGATGATTTTCTTTCCGATAGTTTATTATGGAACTTCCATCGAGCCCTGGTACCGCGCGCCGCTCGACCCGTTCCTCATCGGGCTCGCAGGTTACGCCATCGCTTCACTCGGGCCGAATAGCCGTCCGAGAATTCTCCGGCGCCTCCTCCGCCGGCAGCAATCGGCACAGATGTCTACGAGCGAAGTCACTGACGCAGAAGTTCTCTTCGAAGAATGAATGAAAATGAGGGGATCGCTTTTAAGCGCATAAAAAAGTCCGCGAGTCCGGGTACTTCCGTCGGGCGGAAACCTGACAAGCGGTCGGGAATCGCTACCCGCCACCTCCTGATCTGCCACGCATCCAAGTTAATGCCACAGCGAAACCACGAAAGGCAAACTTCCAGCCTGTTTTTTCTGAATGCGCAAGCACGGGTCCTCGCTCAAAAGAAAACTGTTCTGGATGGTTTTGGTCGCGCTGATCGTGCGTTTTACGGTCATCGCGTTCCTTTACCCTCGTGTGATTGACCCTGGCCACGATCATTGGTACTTCGGCTTTGAAGAAGGCCGCGTCGCGCGCGCAATCGCTACGGGCCAAGGCTTCAGCAATCCGCTGTGGGGACAGAGCGGTCCGACCGCATGGTACGCGCCGATTTATCCGTACATTCTCGCCGCCGATTTTAAGGTTTTCGGGGTTTTCACGACGGCATCCTGCATTGCGATTTTAGGTTTTCAGTCCCTGCTTTCGGCGTTCACTTGCTTGCCTCTGTTCTTCTTTGCGCGCCGTGGCTTTGGCGAAGGAGCCGCGCTGGCTGCGGGATGGGCGTGGGTTGTGTACCCGTATTCCGTCTACTGGCCAATTATTCGAATTTGGGAAACGTGGTTCGCGATGTTTCTGCTGGCGGTTTTATTCCTGATGATCCTTAAACTAGAGCGTTCACCAAGAATGAAGCATTGGATTGGATTCGGCGCGCTGGCGGGATTCGCGGCGCTCCTGGATCCTGTTCTGCTTTCCGTCTTTCCGCTCTTGGCCCTCTGGGCCCTGTGGCGATTGTACAAGCAGGGCAAAACGGTACGATCCCTTCTCCCTTCTGCGACGGCCTGCATCCTGGCAGTGATTGTCACCGTGTCGCCGTGGGTAATTCGAAACGCAATGGTGTTCCACAAATTTATTCCGGTCCGCGACAATATCGCCCTGGAATTTCGCGTGGGAAACAGCGGCAAGACCATCGAAACTATGGACCTTTTCGCTGGGCCGTGGCTGCCATGGGTCAATGACATGGAGTGGAATGAATACAAAAAGATGGGCGAGATCGCCTATTTCCATTTGAAAGGCGAGCAGGCTAAAGCGTACATCGAAGCGCATCCATTGTGGTATGCAGGAATGTGCGCGCGCCGAATTGTCTATGTCTGGACAGGATTTTGGAGCGCGAACAAACGCTATCTCGACGAGCAGACCTACGACCCGGCGGCCATTTCACTGCTTACTCTCCTGAGCGCACTCACATTCATGGGGCTATACCGGGCGTACCGCAAGCGAGGCGCGGAGGTTGCCGCGCCATACGCGATTGTGCTGATCGTTTTTCCGCTCATCTACTACTTAACTCACGTCGAACGCTGGTACCGGTGCCCGATGGAGCCGATCCTCATCGCTCTGGCGGCGTATGAGGTGCATGCGCGGGCGGTGGAATTTTTGCGTCGCAGAAGGCAGATCAAGTTCGCCGAAGCACCCGCGATAGGTGCGGAAAATGGCATCGAGATCCCTGCAGAACCTGTGTCATAAACGCCAAAAACACACCGATTCAAATTCTGCGCGAATTCGATGCGTTTTGCGCGTGTATCGCGACAAAAAGGCAAGCTTTCGGTGCAAATACGTTAGCACCGAAAAATGCGAATGTACGCTCCGTACAGTTCATTGCTCAAAATCCAAAGCATCACAATTCCCCCAAGGAGGCGGTGAGAAACGCCACTCTCGCTAAGGAACAGCCCACGTTCCTACCCAGTGCTCGGAATCGCAAAGCGTTCCTGCACAAAACTGCTCGTTCAGCATGAAAGCGTAGAGTCCCGCGAAGTTGAGACGGAGGGTCAGCAAACAACCTTACTGATTGTTATTTCCCTCGGGCCTGGCGGTTAGTGTCCGTGGGCGTAACGATTTACAAAGTGTAGGTAATCAACTCGCTTTGACACGCAGGCACACGAAGCGATACTGATTGTGCGGATTCCTCAGGTTCTCTCGCGGCCGCTCGGGCCGAAGCGGTCCAGCCTCAAACCCAGTCCCCACAAATTGAATTGCGGGGGTTTTTATGGCGAAGGTGCTTCACTGCAGTGATGTTGTTCCCGGGTGCAGTTACGTGGCACGCGGCGAGACGTGCGAAGAGGTGTTCATTCGCGCAGAGGAGCATGTGCGTATGAAACACCAACTACGCGAGGTTTCTCCGGAAGTGGAAGCGGTGATTCAGGGCGTGATCTTCGACGAGGATCCCAGCCGTCCGGACAGCAATTTGCGTGACGGAGCGACGGGACGCGCGTGGTGGCCGGCAGCACAGCATTGGAATTCTTAGCGTGCGGCGGAGCAAAGTTTCTGGCCCATGGTTAGCGTGAAGCAGTAACGGCCCAGCCCTTCTTCCAATTCACACCCCATACGAGGGGGCTTGAGTTCTACGTGAAGTTCTTCTCGGAACTAAGGTATTCTCTGTATTGGGGAATTAAGGTGTTTACCCGATGCTAGATACCAGTTTCGTCAAGCCGGTTCAGCCTGCGTGCGCACTTCCATCCCGGGTCGGTAAGAAGGGGCATGGGAAAAATCATTCACTGCGGAGAGCTTTTTCCGGGTTGCAATTATGTTGCGCGCGGACACGACGACGTGGCGACGCTGATTTGTATTGTGGAACACCTGACGGCGGAGCACGATGTGCGCGACATTGGAGATGATTTATTGCACAGGGCGCGGGCTGTGATGCGCGACGTAGCGTCGGGAGGGGCTAACCGGTAAGGTTATTGGGAGATTGGGTTGCAAGACACCGTTGCGTTTCCACTGGGATGAATTCCCAACCGTGGCCGGTGGAACGCAACGGTTTTTTTTGCGCGGTAAATGGGAGGAGAGCTCAGGCCGTCTTGCCGAGAAGGTCCACGAAACGATTCTCGCGCGCGTCGTACACGCGATATTTATCCGGCGCGATGCGCTCAAGTTCTATCAACCGCTTGCGGGTATCCTCAAGTCCCTGCACCGCCTCGAGCCACAAAGGAGTGCCATCCGGCAGAGTGCGAAAGATGTCGAATGTTCGCTGGTCTTTATTCACGAAAACACTCCCGGCGCGAAAGGCGCCACGAGCGAACACTGAATGAAATCGTGCGCCTAGTCCAGTTAGACTGCCCAATACGGTCAATATCGAAAATGCTACTCGGGGAAAAGCGGGAGAATCCCTGATGGCAGGGAAGTAACGGCTGTGGAAAACGCGAGATGGCGGCACTCCACCGAAGCGCGCCAGGTGTTGGCATAAAGGCGGGTCGTCCGTTAAGCCTCGCCGGAGTTGTGGCAGGGTGTTCCACAGGCCAGACCGTCTAAGTGATTTGTGTGACGGGCGTAAAGTGGCGGCTAGCGCTGGCGTCGCGAAAGGCCGAAAGTTTTCCACAGGGAGCATTCCTAAGGCGGGCTACAGGATTTACTGCAGAGGAATTTTCTGGCATTCCGCAAAACAGAATGTACAATTTGTACGTTTCAGCCCTGCCCTCTGGCCCCGAAAATCCTGGGGAGAACTTGCGTGAAAAAATTCCTGCGATGTTGCGATGTGATTCCCGGATGCAAATTCATCGCGCGAGGCGTGAACGACAATGAAGTCATCATTCGGGCCACGCGTCATGCGCAAAGCGAGCACAACATTCCATGGGTCACGCCGGAGCTGCTGCGGGGCGTGATTGCGGCGATCCGCGAAGAAGAAGAGATCGTCATGGCGGAAGGTTGAGTTGATGGAATTGGCTCGGCGGATGAAGATCGGAAATATCTGCAACGGGACGGCGCGGAGGCCGCGCGCATGAGCAAAGTGATGCCGTGCAATGAAGTGGTGCCCGGGTGCGGTTTTGTGGCGCGCGCGGAGACCGATGATGACGTGCTGAATTGCGTGGCGGAGCGCGTGCGGGAGATTCACGGAATGAGCAAGCCAAGCGCGGAGTTCATGAAGAAGGCGCGGGCGGCGATACGCGAAGAGAAGTGCGAATAAGCGCGGATTTTTGCCCGCGCGGTTGTGCCATCCATCTCACCTAAAACAAGCCCACACGAGCAGCGCTAATGCAGGCTGGTCACCGATAGAAGAACCATTTGTCTGAGATGACTTTGATCCCTAACACCACGCTGCGTACATTGCACGGCGACACGGGAAACAAAGTGAACGCAGCGGCGCGCCCGCGAGCTACGGGAACACATAGGTAACGCGAAGAAGGCGGCCGGAGTCGCGAGCCAGAAAGGTGGCGGCACCTTCCGGCGTGAAGTGCAAGTCGAGCACATTATCGTATTGCTTGCTCTCGGCGCCGTCGGCGACGACTAAATCTCGCTTATCGTCAATCCCAACGACCGGGTAAATGTAGTGGCGGTGGTCGGTGCTGAACAGGAGCACGCTGATTGCGTCCGCGTTGTATTCCTTGCCGGGCTGGTCATCCAGAACGACAGTGCGGCGGGCTCGCGGAGTCCCACCGGCCTTGAACTGATTGCCGCCGCGGACTAGCTCGAAAGCGAGGCGGTCGCCCTTTTCAGAAGTCTTAATCCAGTCCACCCAGCCGATTTTCGCGCCAATCGGGAATGATTTCCCGGGCTGGTCATCACGGACGGCGACGAAAGTATCGCCGCGCCGACCGACATAGTTCGAATGTTTGGTGGCATCCGAGACCAGGATTGCGCTGACAACATCATCAAACGACGGGCCAGCCTGCTCGCCATACATGGCGACGACATCGCCCTTGTCGCGGCGAGCTGCGAAGGCGAGTGTACCGTCTGGTCCAAATGTGGGATTCGAAACGCCATGGAAATTCGGCTGAAGGTTGCGCGGGCCGACGGCGATTGTTTGGTTGGCGCCGAGAGCGAGCGTCCATAAACCAGTCATGCCTGCGCCTTCGTACTGCGTTCCGGGCCGTCCATCGAGAATGATGGCCCCCGTGGTTTTCTGTTTTTTGAACCCACCGTGGGAATCAACCCCGGCATAGGCGTAATGCTTGTCATCGCTGCTGAAGGCCATCGGGCTGATGGTGTCGAAGGCAGGACCGAATGAATCATCCACAAGGTATGTCCATTTAGCGCGCACGGCCACGGCAGCATAGAAGTGATTGCTGGCCGGGCTGAAGCCCGAGTGTTGGAAAGCGACTTCCTCGAGTTCCGGGCCGCTCTGCTTGCCGTCCACGATGGCGACCCACTTCTTCTTGGGCTTGGCGAAAAAGGCGAGATGCTTGCCGTCAGGGCTGTATCTGGGAAAGCTGACATCATTGTATTCATCGGGTGCTTGCTTATCATCCACGATGAGATGGCAATTCTTCTTTTCAATACAGGCGCAAAAGGCGAAGGAATTTCCGCTGGGCTGAAGGGAAACCGTGGTCACGTCGACGTAGGCGGGCGAAGCTTCCTTGCCATCGAAGACATGGAGCCATTTGCCTTCACGTTTGCCGAAGAAATGAACGTGATTGCCGTCGCGCGAGAGGGCGAAGTATTCCACGTTTTGATATGTGCCACCCTGCTGCTTGCCGTCGAGCTTGACGATCCAGTCGCCGCCTTTTTTCTCGACCCAGCCGGCGTGATTGCCGGCGCTAGACCAGCCTTTGAGTTCAGTGCCGGAAGGAACCTCGGTGATGAGCTCTTCGCGAAACGCGGAAGTGGAATCCGCGCGAGGGGTGGAGGACGGCGCCGGTTGCGGAGGTTGAGATTGCGCGGCGAGCGGCGCGGCGATCAGAAAAATTCCAAAAGCACAGAGAGTGAGGAACCGGAGCGTTGAGGGGATAGTATCCCGCATGAACATGAGCGATGCTCCTCGTCAGCAATTAAATTTTAGGCAAAGAGAAACTCGTAGGCGAATGCTAGCACTGGCGGCAAGATAGCGCAACGAAGCGGGGGTGAGGTGCTAGAAGTGCTGAGGCTCGTCATCACTGAGGGGAGAGGATTCGAGGTCGCCGGAGATGCGGGCCCAGGCGGAGGTGCGCCAATTTTCGGTGATGTGTTTTTCGGGGGCCCAGTTGCCGATGGGCATGAGGAGCCGCTCGGAGAGGGCGTGGGCGTAGGGCTCGTAGAGGCGGCGAAGCTGGGCAAGGCGCTGGTCGTTTTGCTGCATAACTTCTTGCGGGCAGTCCGCGCCGCATTGAACGAAGCCGGCGGCGGCGAGAAGTTTGCGCAATTCAGCAAGTTCGGCGGCCGGGAGGCGTTCGCGGTCGAAGGAACGCGGCGGCGTGTTGAGAACTTGGGACAAGTCGACGAGGGCGTGGCGCGACATGGCGAAAGTGAGTTTGGCCTGCCATTTGAGCGAGCCTTCGCCATAGGCGATGAGAATCGCGGAAACGTCGAGAACGGTGGAGAGAGCGGCGAGCCAGGATTGATTATCGTGCTGCGAACGAAAATAGCAGAGCACGGGATAGGAGAGATGGCTCTCCATTAATTGGGCGGCCCACTGTTCCCAATCATGAAGATTTTGTTCGAGCGGGCCGGGATCGCCGCGGCGGGCGAGGCGACGGAGCATTTCGGAGGCGCTGGGAGGCGAGCCGGCGCGCGCGTCGAGGAGAGAGATGTTCACTTCGCGGGCGGAGAAAGCGCCGTAGAGCACGGGCAGATAGCTAATGACGATGGCGAGAAAGCCGAAGCCGATGCCGGATTCGCAGACGGTGATGACGCGGGCGAGTTCGGTGCGGGGAGTGACATCGCCGAGGCCGAGAGTGAAAAACGTGGTGCCGCTCATGTACAAATCGGTGCGAAAGCCGGGATGGCCTGTGGCGGCGACGGAGGAAACGACTGCCGAGCCTGCGGCGTAATGCAAAACGGCGAAGGCGATGATGAGGGCGATGGCCCAGACGCCGAAAAGTCCGAGGAGCGAAAGCGGGCCGTAGTAGCTCAGGAAAGATTCGCGGCGATTTTTTTTGTGGATGAAGCAGGTGATGAAACGCCAAGGGCGCCAAGTCCAGCGGTAGAACATGCGCGCGAGGCGGAAGCGGCGGGTGACGCGGCGCGGGAGAATGATGGTCTCGAAGACGTCCCAGAGAATCACGGCGACGAGAGCGAGTCCGAGAATGGCGAGCCAGGGCATTGCGCTCCTTGCGAACCTACGCTAGCGGATTTGCGCTGACGCTTCGTGCGTGATGCGGTGAAGCGCAGGGCGCAGCAAGATTCCGAGAGTGTATCAGATGCGGCCGGGAGCGGCGGCGGTGCGGTTCCAAATGTGGAGTGGAATTGTATTGACAGGGACGGATGGCAGCAGTAGCGTTCGGCTCAAAGGCCCCACCTAATGCGTACCGAAGGAGGAAACCATGTTCGCAAGACTCGTTGAAGCAAAAGCAAAACCGGGCAAGCGGGACGAAATCACCGGGATTCTGACGAACGATTTGCTGCCCGTGGTGAAAAAGCAGCGGGGGTTCGTGGATCTCGTCGGCCTCGCCAGCGATACAGATCCTAATGGAGGAGGCGGGCTATCGCTGTGGGAGGACAAGAGCGAAGCGGAAAGGTTTTATCAGAGCGACGAGTACGCCAGCATCATGGAACGCGTCAAACCTCTGGTCGAAGAGATGAAGGTCCACACGTTCAACGTGACGATCTCGACTTTCCACAAAATTGCCGCCGCGCGCGGCGCGTAAAACGAAGCGGGGCGATCCGCCCCGGACCGCCCCACTGAAAATACCTAGCTATTCGTGAGGCAGGGCGAGCTTGCGTGCAGCCGCCAGGCGTGGAGTCGAGGCGCGCTCCTAAGGCTCACTCATATCTGAGGGTCACGGTGGGATCAACGTTCGCGTGGGTTGAATTGTGAGCGGGCGAGTTAAAAAGCTCGGGCCCGTCCCGCTGAGATTTGTGGGACGGGCCCTGAGCTACAGAGACGGGCTAGGGCTGGACGATGATTTTGCCGACCATGCCGACGTTGTCATGCAGCAGGCATTTGTAATTGTAGACGCCTGTGTGCGTGAAGGTGGCGCGGAAGCGCGAAGGATTGCTTAGCGCGACGTTGGAAATATCGGTCGCCGGATTGTTGGGGTTGACAATGGGATTCTGCGGGACGCCGGGCTCGTCTTCGAGCGGCTGCTCGAGGAAGCCAGAGCTGACTTGGTCCGTCGGCAAGGTGATGATGGCGTGGAGGGCGCCGTCCGGGTCGATCGTGACATTCGGAGTGGGGTCAAAAATGTCAGCAGGATCCGTATTCCCAAAACCGAAGGTGATGGTGTGCGGCTCGAGCGGGTCGTGATTGCTCCATTCGACGGTTTCACCGACGTGAATTGTAAGGCTGCCGTTGATGAAGCGGACCTGCGAGGCAGTTTGATAGCCACCGGGAGTGGCGTTGATTTCGCCGACGCCTGCGGTGACGTGCGCTGTGCGCGGGAAAACGTTCACAGTTTCTCCGTCGTCGCCGGCGCTCATGTCCATTTTCATTTTCTGGTCAATGTCGGTGAGCAGCGCGGTGCGTTGTTTGGCGGCCTGGAGATCATAAAATTTCTGCGTGTGCGGAAGAGGCTGACCGAGATCGAGGACGTGAACCGTTCCGGACATGACCAGATGGACGAGGCATTCGAATTTGTAGCTGCCGGCCTTCGGAAAACTGACGGTGAAAGTCTGACCTATGACCATGGGCGGCGTGGTGACGCAGGCGGAGCCGTCAAAGGTCGCGGGAGAAGAGGAAAATCCGGGGCAACCAGCTGCGAAGTTAAAGGGCAAAGGCTGGCCAACGGTCAGGAAAGTGAGCGTGTGAATTTCGTCGCTTTGCCATGTCCAAGTGATGCTGTCGCCGGCGTGAATCCAGATTTCGTTGGGAAGAAAGGCGAGGGCTTGCTTGCCCATGTCTTTACTCTGCGCGCCGACTTTTGCGTGCCATTGCGCGTGCGCGGCGGGCGGAAGAGCAAAGATGGCGAGAGCGAAGAATCCCACACAAAAGGTGAAAAATCGAATGCTAGTAAATTTCATGGTAGTGCCTCCACAGGGAAATTGGCGCGAGTCTATCACCGAGCCTCTGCTTTGTATATCGAGAACCGCGGGTTAAAACTGGCACGTTCTAGCCAGGTGAGTACGAGCGGGTGCGATGCTGCGAAGGAGGGCTTGTGCTACAATCCGCGCACATTGCCACTGGTTACTGGACATTAGGAAGCTGCATGCTCTCGCCTCCCGGCCATGAGATTACCGCGCTCCTGCAGGCGTGGAATCGCGGTGACGACCAGGCACTCGAAAAACTCACTCCGCTCATTTATGAAGAACTGCGCCGTTCCGCGCGACGATGCCTGGGACGCGGCCGGCGCGGGAACACGCTGGAAACCACGGCGCTAATCAATGAGTTATACCTGCGGGTGAACGACATGAACCGCGTCAGCTGGCAGAATCGGGCGCATTTCTTCGCGATTTGCGCGCGGCAGATGCGGTGGATTCTGACGGATCTGTACCGTTCCAAACAATATAAGAAGCGAGGAGCGGGAGCGGAGCGCGTGTCGCTCGATGAAACGCCAGCGCTGACGAGCAAGCCGAGCCGCGATCTTGTGGCGATTAGTGACGCGCTCGGACAACTCGAAACAATTGATCCGCGCAAGAGCAGAGTGGTGGAGCTGCGGTTTTTCGGCGGGCTGAGCGTGAAAGAGACGGCGGACGTGCTGCAGATTTCTGCCGAGACAGTGATGCGGGATTGGAAAATGGCCAAAGCGTGGCTGCTGCGCGAAATCAATGGCGAGAATTCTGATGGAAACTGAGCGCTGGAAGAAAATCGAGGAGATTTTTCACGCGGCGCTAAAGGTGAGCGAGAGCGGACGAGCGAAGTTCGTCGCGCAGGCGTGCGGAGGCGATGAGGCGCTGCGGCGCAGCGTGGAGTCGTTGCTGGCGCAGCACAGCGACGAGAGAAGCTTCCTTGAAACGCCGGCGATGGAACTGGCGGCGCGGGAACTGGCGACAGGCCCGGGCGGCGCGAGCGAATCGGCGGACGCGGGGTATCCTGCAGGGAAAATTGTTTCGCATTACCGAATCACGGGGAAATTGGGAAGCGGCGGGATGGGCGTGGTGTACAAAGCCGAGGACACACGGCTCGGGCGTACCGTCGCGCTCAAATTCCTTCCCACGGGAGGAGCAGATTCTGTTGCGCTGCAACGCTTTTCGCGCGAGGCGCAGGCAGCATCGGCGCTGAACCATCCGAACATCTGCACGATTTACGATGTGGGCGCGCAGGACGGCGAGCAATTCATCGCCATGGAATTTCTCGAGGGGCAGACGCTTAAGGAGCGGATTGCCGGCACGCCGCTGCCCTTGGAAGAGATGTTGGAACTCGCGATTGAAATTGCGGATGCGCTGGATGCGGCGCACGCGAAAGGAATCGTTCATCGCGACATCAAACCGGCGAATATTTTTGTGACGACGCGCGGGCAGGCGAAGATCTTGGATTTCGGACTGGCGAAGCTGGCCGGTGCGGGCAGGCTGCACTTGTCATCGATGCCGACGCGCGACGAACTTGAGCAGCTCACGCTGCGCGGCGCGGCGATGGGCACGTTCACGCACATGTCGCCAGAGCAAGTGCGCGGTGAAGAACTCGATGCGCGGACGGACCTGTTTTCGTTTGGCGTGGTGCTGTACGAGATGGCTACGGGGATGCTGCCGTTTCGCGGGGAAACTTGCGGGGTGATGGCGGAGGCGATTATGAACCGCACACCGCCGGCTCCGGTACGACTGAATCCGGAGGTTCCCGCGAAGCTGGAAGAAGTGATTCACAAGGCGCTGGAGAAGGACCGGAAGCTGCGGTATCAGTCCGCGGCGGAGATGCGCGCAGATTTGCAAAGATTGAAGCGCGACTTCAGCAGTTCGCCGGGAACGGAGGAGCGCGATTCCAAGTCCAGCCGCCGCGCGCTCCTGGCGGAGCGCCGCGCGCGGACTGCGGGTCCGGCAAGATGGGGGGCAATCGCGCTGATTGTCGCGGTTGCGGGTTTCGGCATGGCACTACTGTTCGATGCGGGCGGAATTCGCAGCAAACTTTTTCCGGCCGCGCATGCGCTGACGAACAAAGACACGATTGTGCTGGCGGATTTTGCGAATTCGACGGGCGATCCGGTGTTCGATGGCACGCTGCGGCAAGGACTATCGGTAGACCTCGAGCAGTCGCCGTTTCTCAGCCTGGTATCCGACGACCGCATTCAGCAGACACTGCAACTCATGGATCAAAAGCCCGGCACAAAGCTGACGCCGGAGATTGCGCGGGACATCTGCGAGCGCGTGGGAAGCGCGGCCGTGCTGCACGGCTCGATTGCGGAGATTGGAACGCAGTACCTCCTGACACTCACGGCAGATAACTGCGCCACGGGCGACACGCTGGCGAGCGCTGAAACCAAGGCCGCGGATAAAAATCACGTGCTGGATGCTCTGAGCCAGCTGGGCTCGCAAATTCGCGGCAAGCTGGGCGAATCGCTCAGCACGGTGCAGAAATTCAATACGCCGCTGGAGCAGGCGACTACGTCGTCGCTTGAGGCGCTTCACGCGTTCAGTTCCGGCATTCAGATATTGAGAACATCGGGAGATGCGGCGGCGATTCCGTTTCTCAAGCACGCCGTCGAGCTCGATGGGAACTTCGCAACCGCCTACGCTTTTCTCGGCATCTTGTGCAACGACCTGGGGGAAACCGACGCTGCCTCGGAGTACACGCGAAAGGCGTACGAACTGCGCGAACGAACGAGCCAGCCGGAACGGTACTTCATTTCCGAACGATACGAAAATAAAGTCACCGGCAATCTCGAAAAAGCGATACAAATCTGCGATCTCTGGCGTCAGTCGTATCCGAGGGAGGAAGATGTGCTGGATAACCTCGCGGGCGCGATCTATCCGGAAACCGGAGAGTATGACAAAGGAGTGGAAGCGGGCGAGGAAGCTGTCCGCTTGAACCCCAGCGATCCTATTCATTACGCGCTTCTCAGCTACGATTACATTGCTCTGAATCAGCTGGATAAAGCCGAAGCGCTCTTGCAGCAGGCCCTTCAGCGCAGGCTGGATCACCCGTATTTTCTCGAGGGCCGTTATCAAATCGCTCTGTTGCGCAACGATGCCGCGGAAATGGCCCGCCAAGTAGCGCGCTCGGAGGGCATCCCGGGAATCGAAGACCAGCTATTGAACTTCGAAGCCGAAACCGCGGCGTACTCAGGAAGGCTCAAAACAGCTCAAGATTTTACCCGCCGGGCGATGGAGTCCGCAGAACGAGCGGGAGAAAAACAGGCGGCGGCAACCTACCTGGCCATTTCTGGGCTGCGCGCGGCTTTGTTTGGCAATTCCGAAGAAGCACAGCAAAGAATTTCGCGCGCGTTGGAAAATCCCGCGGTTCGCGATCTGCAATATGCCGGCGCTCTGACTTACGCGGTTGCCGGAAACGACAACCGCGCGCAGGCGCTGGCCGCCGATTTGAGCAAGCGATTCCCGGAAGACACTGCGGTGCAGTACAACTATTTGCCGACGCTTCGCGCGCTTTTTGCGCGTAACCGCCGCAAGCCTGCCGAGGCGATTGAGGCTCTGCGAGCCGCCTCGCCGTACGAGCTCGGGATGACAACAGAAAGCGTCTACGGCTGGACGGCGATGTATCCTGTGTATGCGCGCGGGGAGGCGTATCTGGCCGCGCATCAGGGCAGCGAAGCGGCGGCAGAATTTCAGAAAATTTTGGACCATCCGGGAATTGTGTTGAATGAGCCGATTGCGGCGCTGGCACAGTTGGAATTGGGGCGCGCGTATGCGCTCGAAGCGCAATCGCTTTCCGGAGCGGATGCGGGGGCTGCTCGCGCAAAAGCGCGCGGGGCTTATCAGGATTTCCTCATTCTGTGGAAGAACGCGGACACGGATATTCCCGTCCTGCAGCAAGCCAAATTGGAATACGCCAAGCTGAATTAATTTACAAGTTGGAGACTTGAAGCGCGATGGTGCTGGAGGGCGATCCCTTGCAGCGGCGCAGCGCGAGGATCGCTCTGCTGTTCACTGGCGGCGGGCGTGTTTGAAACCGGCCCGGCGGACGCACGCGAACCAGAGTAGCCACACGACCGGTCTTGCGCTTCAGTCGGGGCGGCGGCGCGGGGAGTCAATGAGTTGCCTGGGAGGATGGTCGGACTTGGCGTTCGGCACGGGCTTTTCGCCGCGCGAACTGAAGCGCTTCGCGCTGAGCGCCAGCATGGGTTGCGCGGTGGTGTACATCGCTTCGTCGAAGACAGTGCCTGAGTTGGCGTTGGCCACGGCGAATACGCCGTAGGCAGTGCCGTTGACGTAAGACACCGAAAAATAATCTCCAATCATCGCTGTGGCTGAACCCGAGCTGCCAGTTTGTGCCAGCCAAGAGAGTTTCATAGGTCCCGCTAAGACAACTGGAGCGGACCAGGTTTGACCGCCGTCATCAGACGCCACGAAGCCCACATATAAGTCGCAATCTGAGCAGTTGGAGATCGGATAGTAGTAATAGAGCAGAGTGAGATGGGCGCTGCTGCCGGAAGTCGTCCGATCAACCGCGAGGCCGGGAAGGAAATGGTCAACCGTGCTCGTCACTGGGTCAATTGGCACACGGGTGGGCGAAGTCCAATTCACGCCGTCGCTCGATGTGCTTAAGACGATATCATTCGATGAACAGCTCGCGCGAAAGCGGCAATCCTGCCAGACGACATATACGGTGCCTGCGGCGTCCATTTCTGCAGATGGAAATGGGAAGCTGCGTAAGTTCCCTGCTTCGGTATGATCCGTTATGGGAGAAATTTCAGTGGTGGCGCTCCAGCTGGCTCCGCCATCGCTCGATGTGAACGAAATCATATCTGTCATCAGAAACTTGACCATCGGCGATACAACGGTTCCATTTGGTTGTACGAGTGGCTGACCGGCGAGTCCGTTGACCATGTCAGCAGTTAATAAGGGAGGCTGCCAAGTGAGACCTCCATCAACGGACGTAGTCGTGTTCATGAGCCCGTTTTTCGTTCTCCACTGTATGTAACAGTGCCCATAAAAAGGGCTGGTTGGGGTGTCATCGCAAACGATCCAATCCTTGTCATGCAGGTCGCTGCTCAAGGGAGCAACCGCTATCGGGTTGTCCCAATTGAGGCCGTCCCTAGACCGCGCAATGAAGCTTTGGCCCGCAACAACGTTCCCGTTGGCGTCGTCTTGTCCGCCTCCGGTGGAGATCATCCACTGGCCATGAGCCGCGTCATACGCAACCACGGGATCGCCAGCGGAATCAAACGTTCCACCTTCCGAGGTAGTGATTCCCGGGAGCAAACCGTTGGTCCAGGTCGTTCCTCCATCAATTGAGGTAGCGAAGCCAATGTCCATCGCGGAGGCGCCGAAGATGCGGCTGACTTGGAAAGTGGAAACGAGTGTGGACCCGAAAGCGAAGGTGTCCGGCTCGACTTCTGTGGCATGCTGGCCCAAGCCGCCATTGAAAGCATCGCTGCTGACTTTAATCAGTGCGACGGGCGGGTAAGTGACGGTTACGGCGAAAGTGGCGGACTTAGTGGCATCGGCAACGGAAGTCGCGGTGACGGTGGCGGCCTGAACGCTGTTGACGGTGGCGGGCGCGTCGTACACCACTGAGCCTGAACTTTGGTTTTTCAGATCTCCCGGGCCCATCAGGGCCCAAGTTACACCTTTCGCGCCGCGGTCATTCGTGACGACGGCGTTGATGGTTGTGTTTTGGGCCTGCTGGATGGTCTGCGAGTTGCCATTGCTGAAGCTTACAGAAATTGGCGGAGGGGGACCGCCGCTGTTGCAAGCGGGCATTGTTGCGGCCATAAGGAAGACCGCGAGAGCCGATGCAACCCAAGTGCCTCTGAAGTTTTTTTCCATCTCGATTCTCCCCTCAGCGGGCTAGCCGAGAACTATCTGGATAGTTTGATTGGCCCGAGCCGAGCTGCGTCTAAGGGTGTTTAACAAAGAGCCGGAGAGCCGAATGGATATTTCGGTAAACCCGCGAAATTGGGCGAAGCCTACGCCGGGTGGCTTTCTTTGTCAAGATGGCCTGTCATGCTAAAGAATGAGCGACGAGACTCAACTCCGCCAGCCCGGCGGTGGTGAAGAAATTCGGACCAAGGCGGAAAAGGGGCGCTATGCAGGGCCGATGTGAACTGCATCGGCCCGTACAATCGCGGCAAACTGCGCGTTACGTCAGCGCTTGCGGATTTTTTCCGCGAGGAGCACCGGCGACGTGGTGGAGTTGAAGAGCAATCCACCGACGGAGACAGTGTCGTTCGCGGCGAGCCCGCTGACGCCGGAAAGGCCGTCCTCGAACTGCGTGGAACTCGAGGTCTGCACCTGAATCTGCGTGATGCCTGCCGAGGTGAAGAAGGACGGCAGGTTGGTCAGCGTCAGATTCGCGCCGGAAATGCCCTGAATTGTGGCGGTGACGTGCGTGCGATGCAGACGGACGTGATCGGTGGCAACGCTGATGCCTGACGAACTGGCATTCACGCCCACCGGATCGATCTCGACCGACTGGCCGACGATAACGTCACTGATGCTCAGGAACTGCAAGCCCGAAGGAATGGAAAGATTGTCGGTGTCCACGTCGAACATCGCGCCGGAGTTCACAGTGACGGTGACGACGTTGCCGAGGGCCATTCCCTGAATCGCTTCGCCTTCGTCATCCACGACCATGGAGAATTGATTCGAGGGCGCGTTGACGGAAATGATTTCGCCCTGGAATTCTTTTCCGAAGTGGTCTTCAAGCTGGACTTCTTTGGCGACGAGGCCGGCGGTTGAAGTGGTCATCATCGAACCGTCTTCGCCCCCATCTTCGTCCATGACGCTCAGATGAACGCGGACGATTTGGCCGTTCTGGAGGCAGGAGAAATTATTGGCAGCGCATCCAGCGTGGTCGAAATCGTCGAATTGCGTGTTGGTGGTAGTTTGGATCACGTCGGACTGGCCGCTGAGAGTCATGATGGTGAATTGATTGGTGCCGACGGCAGTGATTTGCCCGGCTAGGTCGTCGATGTCTTCCATTTCCTGATTGACGCTGGTCATGGTGGTAGTGACGTTGACGGTCGGCGTGACGGAAAGATCCGTCTGCACAGAGGAATTGATGTCGAAATCCAGATCGAAGCTGAGACCGGAATTCGCCGACAGGGTAATCGGAAATGGAGCGGAATTCACCATGAGCGAAGCGGAATTGAGCGAAGGATCGAGTTCGCAAATGGCGTTTGCGGCGCAGGATTTGCCGCCGACGATGATGGTCTGACCGCTGCTGTTCTGGATGGTCATTTCCGGATGGGCAAAGGACAGATTGAGGCTGCTGTAAGTGTCGGCTGGAACGCCCGCGGTGCTGAGCAGCGCGCTTTCGACTTCGAGATGGTGCAGCTCGATTTCCGTGTCATGCGTAACGAGCGGCACGGCGGCCTTGGAGGAATCGGACGGCTGCAGCGAAGCGCCGGTAACGTGTATCTCGAATGAAAGAATGGTGACACCAGCTGGCGGAGTATCGTGAATGGCCATGCTCACCGGCACGCCGGAACTTTGCAAATTGGCGCTCATGTTGCCACCGCATCCGGCGATGGCGATGGCCGTTAGAATGGCCATAGTTGCAGCTAGAAGTTGTGCACGCACGTGGAACCTCCTGAACGTGAAA
>DAIRCW010000047.1:0-16321 GCA_036796475.1 Candidatus Acidiferrales bacterium
AAGCGGCGGCTTTTCGCGGGCACGGGAGCGGGGCCGGCGGAAGTTGGCGTGGTGAATTCGGACGATCCCTATGGGAAGCAGCTTGAAGGAGTAGCGCGAAAGACGCTGACCTATGGCCTGAAAAACGGCGCACAGATCAAGGCCCAGAAGTATCCACTATCGTTTTCGGGATTGGAATTCACGGCGCAAACGCCGGAAGGAAAAATCGAGGTGCAGTCGCGGCTGGTAGGGAAAATCAACGTGTACAACATTCTCGCAGCAATCGGTGCGGGGATGGCACTGGGCGTGAACGTAGTGGCCATTGAGCGCGGCATTCGCGAACTCGAGAGCGTGCCGGGGAGATTCGAGCGCATCGCGGCGGGGCAGCCGTTTCTGGTGATTGTGGACTACGCGCACACCGATGACGCTTTGCGCAACCTGATTTCCACGGCGCGTGAGCTTTGCGGCGATAAGCGCATTATTACGCTCTTTGGCGCGGGCGGAGACCGCGACAGGACGAAGCGTCCGCTGATGGGCGAGGCGGCGGGAACGCTGAGCGATTTTGTGGTGCTGACGAGCGACAATCCGCGGAGCGAGGATCCGCTGCGGATTATCAATGACGTGATGGTGGGTCTGCAGAAGGCCAACGCGAAATACAAGGTGGAAGCGGACCGGGAGAAGGCCATCGAGATTGCGGTGAACGAAGCGCATCCCGGGGACATTGTGCTGCTGGCGGGAAAAGGGCACGAGACGTATCAGGTGCTTCGCGAAGGGCCGATTGAGTTTGATGATCGCGAGGTCGCGCGGCGCATTTTGCGAGCGCATGGATACGGCGCGAAGAGAAATTAGCGGGAGCTGAATTTTTACCGGGAGCTGAAGCAACATCGGCCTAAAAACGGTGGCGCCCAGCCGGTTGGAGAAACGATGCGGTGGAATCTGGCAAAGGTGGCAAGCGCTCTGGGTGTCGAAGTTCCAGCGCGCGCGGATTCCATGGCCCGGCTGGCCGGCGTGTCGATTGATTCGCGAAGCGTTCGAGCCGGAGAGCTCTTTGTGGCCATACGAGGGCCGCGGTTTGACGGGCACGATTTTGTGGGCGCGGCTCTGGGGTCCGGCGCGGCTGCCGCGGTGGTCGAAGGCAGTCGCGCCGCCGATTATCCCGAGGAAATTCGAGGGAAGCTGCTCGCGGTGGCAGATACGCTTCGCGCGCTGCAGCAACTGGCACGGACTTACTGCGATGACTGGCGCAAAGCGAAGCCGGGGCGGCGCGTGGCCGCAGTTACCGGCTCTGCGGGGAAGACCACCACAAAAGAAATTCTTGCGGCGCTGCTGGCCGCGCGGTTCCGCGTATTGAAATCCGAGGGCAATCTGAACAACGAGTACGGGCTGCCGTTGACGATTTTCAAGCTCGGCGACGAGCACGAAGCGGCGGTGTTCGAGCTGGGCATGTCGCATCGCGGCGAACTGGCGCGGCTGGCGGGGATCGCGCAGCCGGATGTGGGCGTGGTGACGAACGTTGCGGCGGTGCATTTGGAATTTTTTTCGTCGGTGGACGAAATTGCGCTGGCGAAGCGCGAATTGATCGAAGGACTGGGCGGAGAAAATCCGGTTGCCGTGCTGAATGCGGACGATGCGCGCGTGACGCGATTTGCGGAGGGTTTTCGCGGGCGCGTGCTGCGCTATGGGATCGAGAATGAAGCGGATTTTCGCGCGGAGAGTATTGAAGAGCGCGGGATGGAAGGATCTTCGTTCGATTACGAAAGCCCGGAAGAATTGGCGCGGCTGCGCTTGCCGCTTGCGGGAAAGCACAACGTGCTGAACGCGCTGGCGGCGCTGGCGGCGGCCAGCGAATGGGGAATTAGCGCAGCGGATGCGAAGAAAGTGTTTGCGGCGTTGCGGCCTTCGGCGATGCGCGGGGAGTTTTTGAAGTTCGCGCCGGGATTTGCGGTGATTAATGATTGCTACAACTCGAATCCGTTCGCGCTCGAACGGATGATCGACGTGCTTTGTTCGGTCGAAGGATATTCGCGGCGAATTGTCGTCATGGGCGAGTGGCGCGAAATCGGGCCGTCGTCGGCGGAACTGCACCGCACGGGCGGACGAAACGCGGCGGAAAAAAAATGCGTGGATTGGATCTTTGGCGCAGCGGGGCATGCGCGCGAATTTGTCGAAGGCGCTGTTGCCGCGGGATTCCCGGCGGAGAGCACAAAATTTTTCGAGTCGTCGGAAAAGGCGGCAGAATTTCTGCCTGATTTTGTGGCTCCCGGAGATTTGCTGCTGATTAAAGGTTCTCGCGGCGTGCACATGGAAACGATTGCCGCGGCGCTGAAGGAAAAGTTTCCGCTGGCGGAATCGCGCGGAGAAGTGGCGCAGGCAGTAGGCGAGAGGCGCGGCTGAAATGCTTTATTACCTCTTCGTCGAAGTGCTGCGGCCGCACTACAGCCCGCTGAACGTGTTCCGGTACATCACGGTGCGCACGGCGCTGGCGAGTTTGACGGCGCTTTTTTTGACGCTGGTGCTGGGGCCGTGGACGATCCGGCGGCTGCGCGAACTGCAAATCGGGCAGTACATTCGCGCGGAGGGGCCGCAGCGGCATCAGGCGAAAGCGGGGACGCCGACGATGGGCGGCGTGCTGATTGTCCTTTCGATTATTGTGCCGACGCTGCTGTGGGCGGACCTGAGCAATCCGTACGCGCTGCTGGCAATGTGCGCGACGGGATGCTTCGCGATGATTGGCTTCGTGGACGACTACAACAAAGTGGTGCGCAAGCGGAGCATGGGGCTGAGTCCCAAGGCAAAATTTACTTATCAGGTGCTCATCTGCGTGGGAGTGGGAGCGGTTCTTTTGGGCTTGCAGCAGCGGGGAGTGTATTCGACGGAGCTGAGCGTGCCGTTTTTCAAGAAGCTCCATCCGGATTTGGTGGTGCGGTCGATTCTCTCTCGCCCGCATATTTGGCCGCTGGCGTTCATTCCATTTGTGCTGTTTTTGATTTTTGTGATTGTGGGCGCGTCGAACGCGGTGAATTTGACGGATGGCCTGGACGGGCTGGCGATTGGCTGCGTGGTGGTGGCGGCGAGCGCGCTGACGGTGCTGACGTACGTGACGAGTTATGCGAAGGCGGCGAATTACCTGGACATTCAGCACATTCCCCAGGTCGGTGAGCTGACGATTTTCTGCGGGTCAGTGGTGGGCGCGGCGCTGGGATTCCTGTGGTACAACGCGCATCCGGCGGAGATGTTCATGGGCGACGTGGGTTCGCTGGCGCTCGGCGGAGTGATTGGCGTGACGGCAGTGATTATCAAGCAGGAGATTTTGCTGCTCTTCATCGGCGGAATTTTTGTGATTGAAGCGGTGTCGGTGATTATTCAGGTGGGCTCGTTCAAATTGCGCGGGAAGCGCGTGTTTCGGATGGCGCCGCTGCATCATCACTTCGAGCTGATGGGCTGGAGCGAGTCGAAAATCATCGTGCGGTTCTGGATTGCAGCGCTGGTGTTCGCGCTGTTTTCGCTGACGACTTTGAAGCTGAGGTAAATCGGTGCGGAAGATTGTGGAACTCGAAGGGAAGCGGCTGCTGGTGGTGGGACTGGCGCGCACCGGAGTCGTAGTGTCGCTTTTTTGCGCGGTTTACGGAGCGCATGTGACGGCGATTGACGAAAAGCCGGAGCCGGCGCTGCGGGAAGCGGCGGAACGTCTGCGCGCGGCGGGAGTGGAATTGCGATTTGGTGCGGTCGAGCCGGAAATTTTCACGAATCAGGACCTGATTATTGTGAGTCCGGGCGTGCCGGCGAAATTGCCGGGCTTGGAGCTGGCGCGGAATCAGAAAATTCCGGTGTGGAGCGAAATCGAGCTGGCGTGGAGGCTGTTGCGCGGGAAGCTGGTGGCGATCACGGGTTCGAATGGGAAGACCACGACGACGGCGCTGGTGGCGCACATTTTGGAATCGGCAAAGATTCCCGTGCTGGTGGGAGGAAATATCGGGACGCCGCTGCTGGCGCGCGTGGAAGCGTCGAGCGATTCGAGCGTGACGGTCGCGGAAGTCAGCAGCTTTCAACTGGAAACGATTGAGGCGTTTCGTCCGGACATCGGCGTGATGCTGAATTTGACGCCGGACCACCTGGACCGGCATGGCACGTTCGAAGAGTATGCGCGGGCCAAGCAGAGAATTTTCGAGAACATGATTGACCGGGATTTTGCGGTGTTGAATGCGGACGACGAGCAAGTCGCGCGGCGCGGTCCGGCGCACGGGCATGTGTACTGGTTCAGCAGGCAGAAGCGGCTAGCAGCGGGGACGTTTTTGCGCGGCGAGGAAATTTTGTTTCGCCGCGAGGGCACGGAAAGCGTGCTGATGCGGCGCGGGGGTATTCCGCTGCGTGGAGAGCACAACCTGGAGAACGTGCTGGCGGCGGCGACGGCGGCGATTCTGGCGGGCGCGCCCACGGATGTGATTGATGCGGCGGTGCGGACGTTTCCTGGCGTGGAGCACCGGCTGGAATTCGTCGCGGAGATTGGCGGGGTGAGTTTTTACAACGATTCGAAGGCGACGAATGTGGACGCGGCGCTGAAGGCGATTGAGGCGTTCCCCGGTTCGCTGATTGTGATTCTCGGCGGAAAGGACAAAGGCGCGCCGTACGAGCCCTTGCGCGAGCCGCTCCGGCAGAAGGCGAAACTTGTGCTGCTGATTGGCGCGGCGGCGGAAAAAATCGAGAGCGAGTTGGAAGGCGCGGTTGAAATGCGGAATGCCGGGACGCTGGAACGAGCGCTGAATATCGCGCTGGAGCGCGCGAAACCCGGAGATACGGTGCTGCTGGCGCCGGCGTGCGCGAGTTTTGACCAGTACGAGAATTACGAGCAGCGCGGGCGCGAATTCAAGGAAATTGTGGCGCGGATGGCAGCCGAGAGTGCCGCGGAAAATCCGGTGAGGAAAGGATAAGCGATGCCGCGAAGTTCGCAGCCGGACAAGAAGCTGTTCATCGTGACGCTGGCGCTGTGCTTTATCGGAATCGTGATGGTCTTCAGCGCGTCGGCGATTACGGCGAAGCAGCTCTATGGCAACGGATACGTTTTTCTGGAACGGCAACTGGTGTGGCTGGCGGTGGGATTGTTTGGAATGATCCGGCTGATGAATTTCGATTACCGGAAATTTCGCGAGCCGCGAATTATTTATCCGAGCATCGCGGTGATCTTGCTGCTGCTGATTGGCGTGCTGTTCCTGGACCGCACGCACGCGACGCATCGCTGGATTCATGCCGGCCCGATCAGCTTGCAGCCGTCGGAGTTCGCGAAGCTGGTGGTGATTTTGTATCTGGCGTGGTTTTTGGAGTTGCGCACGCGGCCGGGCAGCGCCGGCGTGAACGATTTGAAGCAAACGTTGCTGCCGGCGCTGGGACCGATTGTGTTCATGCTGGCGCTGATTTTGCGCGAGCCGGACATGGGCACGTCGTGCATGATTTTTTTGGTGGCGCTGGCCATGCTGTACGAAGCGGGGCTTTCGATGAAGTACATCGGCGCGCTCGCCGCGGCATCGCTTCCCGCGATTTATCTGCTGATTATTCATGCGCATTATCGCTACGAGCGCGTGCTGGCGTTTTTTTCGCCGGATGCGGATCCACAGGGGCGCGGGTTTCAACTCTTGCAATCGCTCATTGCAGTGGGATCGGGCGGGCTTACGGGTGTGGGATTGATGGAAAGCAAACAAAAACTGTTCTATTTGCCGGAAGCGCACACGGATTTTATTTTCGCGGTGCTGAGCGAAGAGATGGGCTTCATCGGCGCGCTGGTGGTGGTTTCGCTCTTTGGAATTTACGCGTGGCGGGGATTTCGCGCAGCGTTTCGCGCGCCGGATGTTTTCGGACGTTTGCTGGCGCTGGGAATCACCACGCTGGTCGTGGGGCAGGCGCTGGTGAACTTGAGCGTGGTGCTCGGGCTGATGCCGACGAAAGGGATTCCGCTGCCGTTCATCAGCTATGGCGGCTCGAGTTTGCTGGTGATGCTGCTGGCGACGGGTGTGTTGCTGAATATCAGCCAGCATGCTGAGGCGGTTTAGGCTTCGCGTGCAACGCTCATGAAAAGCGGCGCGAGGCTGCTCATCGCCGGCGGCGGCACAGGCGGACACGTTTTTCCGGCGATCGCGGTGGCGAAAGAGTGGCTGCGGCGAGGCGAAACAGAAGAAGGAAAGAGAGAAGTCTTGATTGTGGGAACAGAGAACGGGCTCGAAGCGAAGCTGGTTCCTGAAGCGGGACTGCCGCTGGCGACGATTCGCGTAGCGGGGCTCAAGGGAATGGGCGGGATGAAGCTGGTGCGCAATGTCGCGACGCTGGGGTTGGGATTATGGGATTCGGCGGCGTTGCTGCGCGAGCATGACTTCGATTTTGCTGCAGCGTTTGGAGTCGGCGGATATGCTTCCGGACCGGTGATGCTGCTGGCGGCAATGCGCGGCGTGCCGGCAGTGCTCTTCGAGCCGAATATTGCGCCGGGATTCGCGAACCGCATGCTCGCGCCGATTGCCAAGCGCATTGCGACGGGATTCGAAGAGACGGCGGAGCGATTCGGCGCGAAGGCGGTGGCCACGGGCAATCCGATTCGCGCGGAATTCTTCACTGCACCAAGCCAGCGTGAGCATCGAGCGCCATTCACAGTGCTAGTTACGGGCGGAAGCCGGGGCGCGCATCCGATCAACGAGGCGATGACCGGCGCGCTTGATTTGCTGGCGGCGAAAAAAAATCTGCTTTTCATCGTGCATCAGACAGGCGAACGTGACTATAATGCCGTTCGCGAAGCGTATGCGCAGCGCCAATTCAACGCGGAGGTCAGTCCCTTCATCGGGAACATGGCGGAAAGGTTTGCGCAAGCCGACCTGATTGTTTGCCGTTCGGGCGCCATCACGGTGGCCGAAGTCGCCGCTGCCGGACGCGCCGCCATCTTTATCCCCTTCGGAGCCGCCACAGATAGCCATCAGCTTCGCAACGCGCAAGCATTTGAAAAAACAGGCGCAGGCCGCGTCATTCCCCAGAATGAATTGACGCCGGCGCGCCTGGCCAGCGAAATTCTCTCGTTATTGGAACAGCCCCCAAAAATCGAGGAGATGGAGCAGCACGCGCGCGCTTTGGCGCGTCCGCATGCTGTCTCCGACATCGTGAACATCATCGAGGGGGTTGTACGCCAATGACCATTCCATTTGGAAATTTCCAGCGGATTCATTTGATCGGAATCGGCGGCAGCGGGATGAGCGGCATCGCCGAAGTTCTGCTGGCGCTGGGATACGCCGTTTCGGGTTCGGATGTGAAAACTTCGCCGACGACGGAGCGGTTGCGCAACTTGGGCGCAAAAATTTTTGAAGGGCACGAAGGGCAGCACGTTCGCGGAGCGCAGGTGGTGGTGATGTCCTCGGCGGTGCGTCCAGACAATCCGGAGATTGCGGAAGCGCGCAAGCTGAAAATTCCGGTGATTCCGCGCGCCGAGATGCTGGCGGAATTGATGCGCCTGAAATACGGAATCGCGGTGGCCGGCGCGCACGGGAAAACCACGACCACTTCGCTGATCGCTTCCGTGCTGGCGGCAGCGGGATTCGATCCGACGTTTGTTGTGGGCGGACGAGTGAACGCGGCGGGCACCAACGCGCGCGTGGGCCAGGGCGATTACATGGTCGTCGAGGCGGACGAGAGCGACCGGTCATTTCTTTTGCTGGCCCCTGTTGTAGCTGTGGTGACGACCATCGATCGCGAGCATCTGGACCAATACCATTCGCTCGAAGAGATTCAGTCCGTGTTTCTGGAGTTTGTGAATCGCGTTCCGTTTTATGGCGCGGTGGTTCTTTGCCTCGATGAGCCAAATGTGCAGGGGATTCTGCCCGGCGTCAAACGGCCCGTGATTACGTATGGCGTTTCGGCGCAGGCGGATTTGGTGATCAGCGAAATCGAACTGGCGGGGCTGGAGAGCAGTTTCCGGCTGACGTTCCATGGCGACGATCTCGGAAAATTCCGTTTGCCTTCGCCGCCGGGGATACACAACGTGCGCAACGCCGCCGCTGCCGCGGCTGTGGCGCTGAATCTTGGCATTCCCGCGGACTTGATTCGCGAAGGGCTGGCGAAGTTCGGAGGCGTGGGCCGCAGATTCGAAGTGAAAGGTGTGTTCGCGGGCGTCACGCTGATTGACGACTACGGCCATCATCCCGCGGAGATTCGCGCGACTCTGGAAGCGGCGCGCGGATGCAATTACAAACGGTTGCTGGTGCTCTTTCAACCGCACCGCTATTCACGCACCAAACATTTGTGGGACGATTTTTGCCGCGCGTTCAATTTGGCGGACGTGCTGGTGGTCTCGGAAATTTACGCCGCCGGCGAGCCGCCCATCGAGGGCGTGAGCGGGCAGAAACTCGCGGAAGCGATTTCCGCGGCGGGGCACAAAAACGTGATTTTCACGAGCATGTTGCAAAAGGGAGTGGAGGCGCTTTTGCGCGAGGCGCAGCCGGGCGACGCGATTCTGGCGATTGGCGCGGGCACAGTGAATCGTTCGCTGGACGAATTGGCGCTGCTGCTGGGGACGGAAGCGCCGCGCGTGCGCGCGTTGCAGTAAGCGCGAATGCATGCGGAGGCGCGTTGAAACGCGAGGTGCAAGAAGAGATTGGCTAAGGTAAAAAAAGTCGAGCCGGAGGCTTATCCGCAGGAAGTACTTGCCGAGGAAGAGCCGCGCTATCTTCGCCGGCAGAAGCCGGTGGAGATTCGGCGGAGGAAGTTCGGCAAGAAAGCGTGGAAGGGGTATCTGCGGGTTGTGCTGCTGGTGATTGCGGCTGCGTTGGGCGCCGGCGCGCTCTATGGCGCGGGAGATTTTCTGTTCACTTCGCCGGTGATGGCGCTGGCAAATCCGAGCCAAGTCGAGTTGCGCGGGAATCATTACGTGACGCGCGCGAGCGTGCTGGAAATATTTTCGCCGGACCGCGGGCGCAGCGTTCTGCGCATTCCGCTCGGCGAGCGCCGGACGGAGTTGGAAGCGTTGCCGTGGGTGCAAAGCGCAGTGGTTCGCCGCGCGCTGCCGAATCACGTTCAAGTGCAGATTGTTGAGCGCACGCCTGTCGCGTTTCTTCGCGAAGGCACGGAGCTCATGCTGGTGGATGCCGAGGGAGTGATTCTCGACCGGCCAGTCGAAGGGAATTTTCATTTTCCGGTGGTCACGGGAATGAATTCGGCCATGCCTCTCGATGCGCGCGCGCATCGCATGCAGATGATGACAGATTTCATGAAGCAGATTCGCGAGGTTCGCGCGGATGCGGGAGACTCGGTGAGCGAGATTGATCTCTCCGACGCGACAGATTTGCAGGCGACACTCGCGGGACTCGATACGGGCAGCACTCAGGTTCCCGGCGCGGTGCTGGTGCACTTCGGCAACGCGGATTTCCACGACAAGTTTCAAGTGCTGCTGAATAACATTGTGCAATGGCAAGCGGCCGCGGGACGCATTGCTTCGGTGGATTTGCGCTTTGAGCGCGAAGTGGTGGTGAATCCGGAAAATCCTGCGCCGGTATCGCTGCAGTCTGTGAATGCGAAAGTTGCTGCGCCTTCCGCGCCCCGTCCGACGGCAAACGCGCGCCCCGTGCCGCCACGCTTTGCGCCGCCAACGCATGCCGCGGTTTCATCGTATGCTGCGTCCGTATCGCATTCCGCTCGTCCCACGCGCGCCGAGCCCGCAGCGAATCTCGCGATGCCTTTGTATGTTGCGTCGTCATCGCACGCCGCACCGGCGGCGCATGGCGCGGTGAAGCATAAAATTCCGGCATCGCATCATGAGGAAAAGCACAAAGCGCCGGCGAGAAAACTTCACACAGCGAAGCCGAAGCCGGAACGAAAGGCAAAATCCAGGCCCGTGCATAAAGCGAAAAAGACGCAAAGGCCGCAACCGCGAGCGCGGCGCAATTCAACCGGCGCCGCGGCCGCCGGACCAAATCCGGTGACCGGAGAATTTTGAGGAGAGTAGAAGTTTGGGAAAAAAAGAACGCTATCTCGTGGGACTGGACATCGGCAGCACGAAAACGTGCGCGCTGGTGGGCGAAATGGACGAGCAGGGCACGACGGTGAAGTTTGCCGGGCTGGGCGCGGCGGAGTCGAAGGGCTGGCGCAAAGGGCAAATCGTCAATTTGGAATTGGCAGTGAGCTCGATCCGGCGCGCGATTGAAGAAGCCGAAGGCATCGTTGGCATTCCGATCGAATCAGCGCTCATCGGAATTGCCGGAGGGCACGTTCGCGGAGTGAACAGCCGCGGAGGAATCGCGCTGGGGCAGCGGCCGCGGGACATTCAGCGCGACGATGTGCGGCGATGCGTGGAAGCAGCGAAAAATGTGACGCTGCCGCCGGACCGCGAAGTGCTGCACGTGCTGCCGCAGGAATTTTTCGTGGACGGGCAGGACAACATTCGCGACGCGATCGGCATGGTGGGGCAGAAACTCGAAGCGAACGTGCATATCGTCACAGCGTCGGCAACGGCGGCGCAGAACGTGGTCACCGCGGTGAACAAAGCCGGCGTAGTTGTCGAGGACACCGTTCTCGAGCCGCTAGCCTCCGCCGAAGCGTGCCTCACACAGGATGAGCGCGAATTGGGCTGCTGTTTGCTCGATGTTGGCGGCGGCACAACGGAAATCATTGTTTTTACAGGCGGAGTCGTGCGGCACAGTTCGGCAGTACCGATTGGCGGAGATCATTTCACGAACGATCTCGCAGTCGGGTTGCGCACGCCGATTCCCGAAGCCGAAGCGGTGAAGCGCGAGCATGCTTGTGCCTGGCGCGAATTGATGGGCGCGGATACACCAATTGAAATTGCCAGCGTGGGCGACCGTCCGCCGCGTGCGATTTTTACGCGCAATTTGTGCGAAATTGTCGAGCCGCGCGCGCGCGAGTTGCTCAGCCTGGTTCGCGATGAATTGCGGCGAGCGGGACTCGATTCGCAAATTCCCGCAGGACTGGTGATGACCGGCGGAGGCGCGCAGCTCCGCGGATTTCCGGAGCTGACGGAGAAAATTTTCTCGATGCCGGTGCGGCTCGCAACTCCGCGCGGGCTTCTGGAAACCACGGAAGGTGTTTCTCAGCCCGAGTACTCGGCTGCCGTCGGCCTGGTGCTCTATGGCGCGCGCGCGCGGCGTCACGCTACGCAGCGCTCCGGCGGTTGGACGGGAAAGTTGAAAGCGCTTTTCGCGGGGAATTAATTCGCGAAGAGCGCACGAAATTGTACGGTGGGAATCGCGGCAAATTTTCTGCGGTAAATGGGGAGGAAAGCATGGCGCCTAAAGAATCAGGTTTGCGTGTTTCATTCAGTGAAGAGCCAACAAATGGCGCGCGCATCAAAGTGATCGGCGTGGGCGGCGGAGGCTGCAACGCCGTCAATCGCATGATTCGCGCGAAGGTCGAGGGCGTGGAATTCATCGCCGCGAACACCGACTTGCAGGCGCTCAAGCTTTCGCAAGCGCCGCTGAAATTGCAGCTCGGCACGAAGCTCACCAAGGGCCTCGGCGCGGGCGCAAATCCCGAGATGGGGCGCAAAGCGGCTCTCGAGGATACGGAGAAAATTCTTGAGGCGCTTGATGGCGCTGACATGGTTTTCGTCACCAGCGGACTCGGCGGAGGAACGGGCAGCGGCGCCGCGCCGGTGGTTGCAAATCTGGCGAGCGAACTTGGCGCGTTGACTGTAGCCGTGGTGACGAAGCCATTCGCGTTCGAAGGCAAGCGCCGCATGCAGCAGTCGGAGCAGGCGCTCGGCGAACTCATCGGCTGCGTCGACACGGTCATCGTCATTCCCAACGAGCGGCTGATGGAAACCGTGGAGCACGGCACGAGTTTCTTCGAAGCGTTCCGCATCGCTGACGATATTTTGCGGCAAGCGGTGCAGGGCATTTCGGACATCATCACCATTCCGGGCATCATCAATCGCGACTTTGCCGATGTGAAGACGATTATGTCCGGGCAAGGTTACGCGGTGATGGGCACGGCAGTCGCCACGGGCTCGAATCGCGCGATTGACGCGGCGAATCGCGCTATCAACAGCCCGCTGCTCGAAGATAATTGCATTCAAGGCGCGCAGGGAATTTTGATTAACGTGACAGGTTCATCGACGTTGAGCCTGCACGAAGTTCACGAAGCTTCTTCCATCATTCAAAAAGCGGCGCACGAAAATGCCAACATCATTTTCGGCGCGGTGATGGATGATGCGATGAAAGAGTCGGTGAAGATCACGGTGATTGCCGCGGGATTCCGCGAGGTGGCCAACAAAAAGACGCACACGCGGCCGTCGTATCTGCCGAAGACGTGGAAGTCGGAGCGCGCGCCGGAACCGGTGCATCAGGACGTGGTGGCGCAGGTCGCGCGCAATGTCACCGACGTGATTCAGGAAGTCGCCGCGGACGACTTGGACGTGCCGACCTTCCTGCGGAGGCAAGCGGCGAAGGCGTAGTTTTACTCCACAATTAATCATTTCACCTGAGGCGCTGCTCACGTAGCGCCTCTGTTTTTTCTCCGCATGATAATCTCTGAAGCATGGCTTCTAATGCTGTTCGAGTGCGGCGCGAAATTCTCGTGAAAATGCAGGAAGAGGCGGGGAAGACGCCGAAGCAGGAATGCTGCGGGCTGCTTGCGGGACGCGACGGAGTGATCAGCGAGATTTTTCGGGCGCGGAATGCGCATGCGAATCCGGCGACGGGCTACGAAATCGCGCCGCGGGAATTATTTCAATTGATGCGCGAAATGCGCGCGCAAGATTTGCAGTTGCTGGGAATTTATCATTCGCATCCGCGCGGTGAGAATCGCCCTTCGCCGACCGACATCGGGCAGGCGTTCTATCCCGATACGCTGTACGTCATTCTTTCGCCGCTGCCTGGTGCGCCGCAGCCCATCCGCGCATTTTTGATTTGCGATGGCGAAGCCACGGAAATGACCATCGAAATTGTGTAGCGCCGTCCGAAGCGCAACTTATTTCTTTCGCTCCTCCATGGCTCCGAACAGATTCTCTTCCGAATCGCGAATCCACATCAGCCAAATGTCTCGGTCCGGCAAACTGGCGATTACACGCGGCTCTTGATGGATTTTCACGCCGCGTTCCTTGAGGAGCGAATGCAGTTGCTCGATATTCGCCGCCCGAAAGTAGATCAGCGAATTCCCGCCAGCTTTCACCACACCGGGATTCGCGTCAAGGTATAGCCGCACGCCGCCGCAATTGAAAAAGGCCATATTAGGGCCGTTCATCAGAAACTGCAGACCGAGTGCGTCGCGATAAAATGCTGTGGCGCGCTCGATGTCCTTAACAGGGATGGCGATTTGCAGAATACCGGCAAATTCGACGCCCATAGGAATTCCTCCTTTGAAATAGACTCAGGACCGCAAGGCTAACAGTAGCGTTCTGCCTAGCACGTCGCATCACGAAATTACACAGCTAGACCTGGCGCCGCGCAGTGAGCATGAAGTCTGCATCTGTTACGGTCATCAACACGCCGTTGTTTTCCTGCGTGAATCGGATTCGCGCGGATGGAGCGCCGGCGGGGCAAAACGCGTGATCTCCGAGATGAAAGAGTGGCCGGGCCATCGTCTCCTTGCGCGTCCAATTGAGTTGCGGCGAATAGGTGTACATCTTGCTGCCAGCGTACATTTTCAGATTGGCGTCCACCACGATTTGCTCGCTAGGGCCGCTACCAAAGACGTAAGTTCCGAGTAGAGTCTTTGTTTCCTCCTCGGAGAGTATCACCGGCGCTTCAGAATCAGAGTTCGGCAGCGATTGCAGAAAATCGAACACCGGCCGCGCGGCTTCGCCGCCCACTCGCGCGTGCGCCAGCAGACTGATGCTGTGCGGGCCGCGAATGGCCTGCACTCCCGGTTGCTCTGAGACGAAGCCTTTCACGATTTCGAGCTGGCCGAGCATCGTTGCTGAAAAAATGGTTGGCCGTGCGCCCTTCGAAATCAGGTATTCAGCCATAGGGCGGTTGCCCATGTGGGAGGCCGCGCCCAGCGCATCTTCCCAGTCGCCGAAGCCCCAGTCCCAAGCCGCCCGGGCCAGCGAGGGGCGTGCTTCCACGAGTTCTTTCACGCGCTTCAAGTCGTAATGAGCCACCATGACCATCTCGCGCACCAGTTCCGGGGGGTGCGTGGGAAACGTGTCTGGCACAACTTTCGTTCCAGCCGCCGCCTGAGAGCCAGCGGTACTGTTCTGACCTTTGTCATGGCCTGTGGTTATGTTCGTAATGCTCGGCCAACTCATCGCTGCGATGGGAGCCGCTACGGCGCCAAACTTTAGTAGGTCTCGTCGCGAACATGTTTCCGGCATGTGAGCCTCCTGGAATGTGGGGTGCGCACGGAGCATTGCGCTACGACGTTCAACCTGCAAGCGAGATGATTGCAAAATTCATTAGAAAAAGATGAGTTGCTAAAGCGAGGGTCTTCAGCGGTTTGGAAGGGCAGGTAAGCGGGTCTCGCTGGAATCGGAAATGATGCGCCACGCGAATTGGTTACCGACTCGTTGTGCTACAGCCGATTCGGAGCTCAACAGATCGGAAAACACGCCGTCTGTCCGGCTTACCCAGAGGTGGCTCTGTTCGGGCAATCGAATCAGATGCGCAAGCACGCGGGTCTGAGCTCCGGCCGTTTGCACTTGACCGAGGACAATGTAGGCGGCGTGGAGGGATGCACCAATCGTATTCAAGTCGCGCTGGTCGCGAGGGAGGCGCAGAATGCGCGCGTTTCCGATGACGGCGTAGTGGCCGCCGCTCAAGCGCGTAAGTTCCTCGACGACATTGTCGGTGAGTCCGTCGGCGAAGCGAGTCATTGTGGCGTCGGCAGTTTCGTTGTCGAACCGAACCACCGCAACGATCGGCTGCCGCTTGGCTATCGCGAGCGAATGGGCCCAGTAGCCGCCGAGAGCCGATAGGGCCAGAAGAAGCAGTGCGCCACCGACCCATGCGACTCGTGGGATTGTGCGACGGCGCGAGATCGGGGAGCTTTCGGGCTTCGCCGTTGAATCGTCGAGTCGCTGCACAGGAGCGATGAACTGATAGCCGCGCTTGGGGATCGTTCGGATGAACCGAGGCGATGCTGAATCATCATCGAACGCGGAGCGGATCTGCGCGATGCAGAAGTTCAGCCCGCGCTCGAAGTCCACGAAGGTTTCATTCCCCCAGATTGCTTTTTGCAGATGGTCGCGTGAAACCACTTCGTCTGCGCGTTCGAGCAAGTAACCGAGCAGTTGCGCGGGCTGAGATTGCAGGCGGACAAGTTTGCCGTCGCGCCGCAGTTCCCGCGCAGCCGCGTCAAATTCAAAAAGCCCAAATCGAAATCGCGTGGTAGACATTTCGCAGTTGCTCGTTCAGGCGGTGGTGGGGGCGGAGTGGGCGCGCTGGGCGGCGTCGGCTTCGGCGAGGCGGCGGGCGTAGAGGGGGAAGCGGGAGGCGAATTTCGCGACTTCTTCGCGGACGCGGCGCTCGATGGCGGAAGGCTGGACGGGAGCTTTTTCGCCAGCGGACGCGGCGGTTTTAGAGGCTGGCGTTGATGCAGGCTGAACCGGTTTTGCAGGACCGCCTTCGGAGACCATGGCCATGGCGGCTGGGGAGGTGTCGATTGCCGGTTTTGCGGGCGCGGGTTGAACCTGCTGAAGAACTTCGGCGATCCAGCGCGCGATCTGGGCCATTTCTTGTTCTTTCATGCCGCGGGTGGTGACGGCGGGGCTGCCGACGCGAATGCCTCCCGCTTTCATCGGCGGTTGCGTGTCGAAGGGGATGGCGTTTTTGTTTACGGTGATGCCGGAACGTTCGAGGGCAAGTTCCGCGTCGCGTCCAGTGAGGCCGCGCGATTGCAGGTCAACGAGAAAAAGATGCGTGTCGGTGCCGCCGGTGATGATGCGGAAGCCCGCAGAGGCAAGGCCTGCGGCGAGAGCGCGGGCGTTCGAGACGACTTGCTTTTGATATTCGCGGAAGCCGGGCTCCGCGGCTTCTTTCAGGCAAACCGCTTTGGCGGCGATGATGTGCTCGAGGGGACCGCCCTGCGTGCCGGGGAAAGTGATTTTATCGAGTTCTTTGGCGAATTGTTCGCGGCAGAGGACCATGCCGCCGCGGGGGCCGCGCAAAGTTTTGTGCGTGGTGGTGGAAACGAAATCGGCGTGCGGCACGGGGCTGGGATGAATTCCGGCGGCGACGAGTCCGGCGATGTGCGCCATGTCGACGAAGAGCAGCGCGTTCACGGCGCGGGCGATTTGCGCGAGACGCGCAAAATCGATGATGCGCGCATAGGCGGAGGCGCCGGCGACAATCATTTTCGGCTGATGCTCGCGGGCGAGGCGTTCGACTTCGTCGTAATCGATCTGCTCGGTTTCTTTGGTGACGCCGTAGGG
>DAIRCW010000048.1:0-14045 GCA_036796475.1 Candidatus Acidiferrales bacterium
GTTCAACGGGATATTCGCGACTGTAGCCGTTGCCGCCGTGAATTTGAATGGCTTTATGCGCGACGCGAGTGGCCATTTCGGAGGCGAAAAGCTTTGCGATGGACGCTTCCATGGAAAAACGCGCGCCAGTCTCCTCTTTCCAGGCGGCCTTGCGAACGAGCAGGCGAGCGGCGTCGATTTCGGTGGCCATGTCGGCGAGCATGAATTGGATGGCCTGAAGGTCAGCGATGGGACGGCCAAAAGCCTGACGCTGCTTGGCGTAAGCGAGCGCGGCGTCGAAAGCTCCCTGGGCGATTCCTGTGGCCTGCGCGGCAATGCCGATGCGTCCGCCGTCGAGAGTGGAGAGGGCGACTTTATAGCCTTCACCTTCGGCGCCGATGCGATTCGTAACCGGCACAGCGCAATCCGTGAATGAAAGTTCGCAGCAGGCCGTGGCATTAATGCCCAATTTTTTTTCTTCTTTGCCGATGGAAAAGCCGGGCGTGCCTTTTTCGACGATGAGAGCGGTGATGCCTTTCTCGCCTTTTTCCGGCTGCGTGTTGGTGTAGACGATGGCCGCGTCGGCGGCGCCGCCGTTGGTAATCCAGGCCTTGGTGCCATTGATGACGTATTTGTCGCCTTTTAACACGGCTTTGGTGCGGAGCGCCGCAGCATTGGACCCGGCCTGCGGCTCTGTGAGCGCGTAGCAGCCGATTTTGTCGCCGCGCGCGAAGGGAAGGAGGAATTTCTTTTTCTGCTCTTCGGTGCCGAAGCGAAGCACCGGGTCGCAGTACAAAGAATTTTGCACGGAGAGAATCACTCCGGTGGAAGCGCAGACGCGGGAAATTTCTTCAATCATGATGGTGTAGCTGATATGGTCCATGCCCGCGCCGCCATACTGTTCGGGCACAGCGACTCCAGTGAGGCCGAGCTCGGCCGCTTTGCGAAAATTTTCGCGGGGGAAATGGCCGGTTTCGTCGAGTTCTTTCGCGAGCGGCTTGACTTCCGTATCAGCGAATTCGCGAACGGTGCGCTGCAGGAGGGATTGTTCTTCCGTGAGTCCGAGGTCCACTTGGTCTTCTCCGCGTGAATTTCAAACTGCAAGAGCCCGTTTCAATTTATCGTACGTGGTGGAAAGCTCCTCGGGCTCGAGGCGCGTTTCCGCCACGGTGGTCATGAAATTTGCGTCGCCGGTCCAGCGCGGCAAAAGGTGCATGTGAATGTGTCCGGTGACGCCGGCGCCGGCGCAGTGGCCAAGGTTCATGCCTAGATTAAATCCTTGAGGACGATAAACGCTCGCCAGCGCAGTTTGCGTTTTTTGCGCGAGGCGCATAATTTCGGCGAGGGCTTCCGGGTCGCACTGCGACAGCTCGGCAACATGTTGATACGGAACAATCATGACATGGCCGGTGGTGTAGGGATAGCGGTTCAAAATGATGAAAGAAAGTTTGGCGCGAAGGACGATGTGCGATTTGGCATCGTCATTGAGCGCGAGCGCTTCGCAGAAAATGCATTTTTTGTCGCTAATGCCTTCGGAAAGATAGCGGTAACGCCACGGAGTCCAGAGAAAATCCATTCCGCTCTGCCGTTTTATCCCTGCGAGGAATGCTCGGAAGATGCCGGAGCCGCGCCGGAGGGGTGCTGGCCGTTAACAAAATCCCGGAGCTCCTTGCTCGGCTTGAAAAATGGAATGCGCTTGGGAGGAACTTCAACTTTTTCGCCGGTCTTAGGATTGCGGCCGGTGCGACCGCGACGCTGACGGCTGCGGAAGCTGCCAAAACCGCGAATCTCGATCTTGTCGTTCTTTTGGAGGGCCTCGATGATGCTTTCGAAAACCGTTTCAACCACGGTTTCGGATTCCCTGCGCGGCAATTCGGTAACGCGAATCACTTCCTCGATCAAATCAGCCTTGGTGACCGTTCGATCGCTGGATTCCGGCTTACCCGCAACGCTTCCCATAGGGCGGCTAGCCCTCCTGTCGCAATAATTTCCGTTTGATATCCCAGGCTGAACTGATTCTACGTCTGCTTCCACCACAAAGGACGTTTGGAATGCCCTTCCATATCACTATTCAGGCTGAAACGTAAATCTTTTTCTGCGGAAAACTCTCCGTGCAATTGGCCGAATCAATTCGCCTGACGCTTGGCGAGAATTGCGTCGCCGATGGTCGCGGTCGGCGAGGATTTCGACGAGCGAAACGCAGCGATTTCCTGGCGCTCGGCCTGTTTTTGCGCGGCGCGGTAGCTCAAGCTGATTTTGCGCTGGGCGGGATCCAGGCGAATGACTTTGAAGTCGTATTCCTGGCCTTCGGTGAGCGCCGGCTTTTCAGCGGCTTTCGATTTGTTCCGCTCGGCCGACTCATTTTTTCCCCGGCGGGATTGGATTTCCGATATGTGGCAGAGGCCTTCGACACCATCGGCCAATTCGACAAATGCACCAAAGGCGGCGTTGCGCACGACTTTGCCGCGAACGATTTCGTTCAATTTATGCGCGGCGAACCAGTTGGCCCAAATGTCGTTGAGCTGCTTGATGCCGAGCGACAGGCGGCGATGCTCGCTATCGATTCGCAAGACTTTGGCCTGCACCTCATCGCCCTTCTTCACTTTTTCGCTGGGATGCTTGATGCGTTCCTTCCAGCTGAAATCGCTGATGTGGATGAGGCCGTCAATGCCGTCTTCGAGTTCGATGAAGGCGCCAAATTCGGCGAGATTGCGAACGCGACCGGTAATGACAGTGTCGACTGGATATTTTTCGGCGACGACGCTCCACGGATCGGGCTGGAGCTGCTTCATGCCGAGCGAGATGCGGCGCTGGTCGGTATTGACTTCGAGAACGACGACATCCACTTCGTCGCCCTGCTTGACGATTTTCGATGGATGCTTGACGCGTTTCGACCAGCTCATCTCGCTGACGTGGACCAGGCCTTCGATTCCTTCGTCAATTTGGACAAAGGCGCCATAGTCGGTGATGGCCATGACTTTTCCGCGGAGTTGCGTGCCCGCGGGAAAACGCTCGGGAACGGCAGCCCACGGATCAGGAATGAGCTGTTTGCGGCCTAGGGAGATGCGCATCTTCTCGCGATCGAATTTCAGGATCTGCACCTGGATTTCGTCGCCCTGCTTGACGGCTTCCGAAGGATGAGTGATACGTCCCCAGACGAGATCGCTGACGTGAAGGAGGCCGTCGATTCCGCCGAGATCCACGAAAACACCGTAATCAGTGATGTTTTTCACTTTGCCGGTAATGATGGTGCCTTCGGTGAGTGAATCGGCGAGCGCCTGGCGCTGCTTTTTCTGCGCTTCTTCGAGAATCGCGCGGCGGCTGACGACGACGTTGCCGCGCTTGCGATTGAGCTTTAGGACGCGAACTTCAATTTCGCGATCTTTCCAGGATTCCAGATCGTGGGTGGGGCGCAAATCGAGCTGCGAAGCAGGTAGAAATGCCCGAAGGCCAACGTCCACGACCAAACCGCCTTTGATGCGGTCGGCGACCGTGCCTTTCAGAGTGGCGCCATTTTTGTAGGAATCTTCAATGCGCTGCCAGACGGCGCGGCGATGCGCGCGCGTGTGCGAGAGGAGGACGTAGCCTTCTTTTTGCTCGTCCAGCCGCTCGACTTCGATCAAATCTCCCGGCTGGAAATGAATTCCGCCCGTGTCGACAAATTCCTGCGCGGGGACCAGGCCTTCAAATTTTCCGCCGACGTCCACGACGAGGCCCAAATTGTTGACGGCAACGATGCGGCCTTCGAAAATTTCGCCGCCGCTCGAGGCAGGTTGCGGAGTGGCATATTGCTCGATGAGCTGCTCCATGGCGGGCGCAGAGTTTTCGTCGGGAGTTTCCGGAGTTGCCTGAAATTCGGGCTCACTCTGAGCTGTTTCGGTGGCCTGCGCGGCGTGTTCGGTGAGAGAACTTTCCGCTTCGGAGCCTTTCTGTGACGCTTCTTCTGACGAAACCGCAGAATCATGAGAATCGGTCGCCAATTCCGTTGCAGGCGGATTCACCGGCGAGTTATCGACTGAACCCGTGGGCGTAGAGACAGTCTCCACGGCCGATACCTGCGGCTCTGAACTGGCGTACTCCGGCGGCACCGAACGGCCTCCCTGGGGAATTACCCTGCTTGCCGAGGAAACTTCCTCGGAGACTCCTCCCAACGTTGCAGAGCGAAAGAAGGGGACGCAGCGGGGTTAACGCGCTGTATCGAAAGGATGATACGCGTTCGGAGTTGCGGTTGTCAACGAGCAGACGAAAATGCGTATGTGACAGAAACGCGCAGCGAGCCACCTCCGGTTGCAAAATGCGCGGTGGAAATTCAGAATGGAGGCGTGTTCAAGGAAGGACAGCTCGTGCGCGTGAACCTGGCGGGGATGCAGGCGGGCGGCGTGCTGTTTCATGCGGCGGTGACGGACGCGATTGGGAATATCGTCCGGCAGACATCCACAAATCCTTCGACGTATCTCGTCCACTTGGTGTTCTCGTTCAAGGGAGTGAGCGACGTGGAAGTGCCTGAAGAGCGCATCCGGGCGGCATAAAGAGCGCCGTCAAGCGATCCTATGCCTGGTTTCCACCTAGTTTCCACCTATTGACGGTGGAGAGGGCTTACCCTATAGTTTGGCTCAAGGACGGAGCGCCTAGATGCAGTTGTTGCGTTTTTTCCTTTCGGAGCCGCAGTTGAGAGCAGGGCTCGCAAAACTTTTCCTTTCGATTTTCCTAGGGTCCGCGTTCTGGTCATTCGCATTTGCACAAGGCCCTCCGCTTCCCAGTCCCCTGGGAGCGACGATGGGGACGAGCCGAGCGGCCGCCACTGGCTCAATTTTGTTGTACATACGAGCGGAAGACGGCAGGCCGTACTCTGGAATTCCCCAAATCACTCTGATCGTCGAGCAAGGGACTCAGAGCATCCCGCAAACTCCACGGATGACGGGAAACGCGTGGGCGTTTAGCGGGCTTGCGACGGGCATGAGTTATGAAATCGAGGTGAAAGCAGACGGATATCAGGCAGCGCGCCAGACGGTTTTGATTCCTGATATTGATGGTGGCTCAGCCAATGTAATGATTTTCCTACGGCCTGTTGGCAGCCAGCTGGAGTTTCGTCCGCCGACCGGGCATTTCTTGCTCGCGCCTCGTGCACAGAAGGAAGTGGAGAAAGGGTTAAAGGACGTTAACTCCGGCAAGTTTTCGTCGGCGCAGAAGCATTTTCAAAAAGCGCTGGAGATGGCGCACGGCAACCCATACGTGAATTATCTAATGGGGATGAGCTATCTGCTGGCGAAGCAGCTCACCAAGGCGCGCCCCTATCTCGAAGAATCGGTTTCCGTGGACCCAGGCCAAGAGCCTTCCCTGCTTGCCCTCGGCACTTTGCGATTCGACCAGGGGGATTATCCTGGCGCAATTCAGGTTTTGAGCAAGGCAGTGCAAGTAGATTCTTCGTCCTGGAAGTCGCACTGGATTCTTTGCGCGTCGTATCTCAAACAGCAAGATTATAAGCAAGCGCGAGAGCACGCACTCGCGGCGTTGAAGGGCAACAAGGGAAAAGCAAGCGAGGTCGAACTGCTGCTGGCAGAGGCGCTGGCTGGTTTAGACGACCGCGATGGAGCGCTCAAAGCGGTGCAGAGCTTTTTGAGCGCGCATCCCAATGCTTCACCGCAGATTCGCGCCTGGGCGGAAGAGTTGCGGAACGCGCCTGCTGAGCAGAAATCGACAATAGTGAATGTAGCCGAGCACTCGACTACAACCGCAGCGCCGCCTGAACCGGTGCGCACCATTGCTGCGGTGATTCCGCCGCCTCCGACTGAACTTCCTCCCGACAAGGGTTGGGCTCCCCCGGACATTGATGCAGCGAAACTTTTTGTAATTCCGGAAGCAGCTTGCTCATTGCCGAAGATTCTACGAGTGGCTCGAAAGAGCGCCGTCCAGTTCGTTGATACTCTGCAAAAGTTCACGGCGACTGAGGAATATGAGTCGGTGGAAGTAAAAAGGAATAAAAGCCTCGAAAAGCCTGAATCTCGCACGGTCAACTATGTGGCTACAATCGAGCCCCCGAGATCCGGCACAATTGTTGTGACGGAATACCGCGATCAAAGCGCATCCGAGCAGCAAATGCCGGGCAGGCTGAACGATATAGGGGCTCCCGCACTGGCGCTGGTATTTCATCCTGTTTATCAAGACGATTTCCGGTGGAGTTGCGAAGGGCTTAGTGAGTGGGAAGGAAAAACCGCCTGGATCGTACGTTTTGAGCAAAGGCCAGACCGGCCGGCTACGCTGGCCGCGCTACAAGCGTCTTCCGGAAAAACGTATTCCCTGCCGTTCAAGGGCCTCACGTGGGTCGGAAATAGCGGTCAAGTCATCCACGCCGAATTCGATTTGGTAAAGCCCCTTGCGCAAGCGGAGCTGTATCGCGAACATTTCTCGCTCGACTACAAGCCGGTGACGTTCAAAAGTCACAAAGTGACGCTGTGGCTGCCGGAGAACGTCGACGTCTATTACCAATACCGGGGACACTACCTGCATCACTACCATCATTTCAGCAAGTTCCAGCTGTTTTGGACCGGCGCGTCGCAGAAAGATGGCAAGCCCGCGGAAGCCAGCAAGACCAGCGACTGATACTCCAAAACCAGTTTTTGAGGGCGCACTCCTTATTGTTTCCGAGAGGTTCGCGCGGCCATGATTGCGTACGGTCGCTAATGCGCAGGCACGCTTGAAACCCGCGACGAGTGCAGCGGCCATGCGCTACAATGGCGCGCGACAGCGGAGGGCCGATGCTGCACCGATTCGTTTTCCACAATAACAAGCTACAGCCGATCGAGGATGTGCGGCTGTCGCCCGGGCAGGCGGGATTGCTGAACGGGTGGGGCCTGTTCACCACGCTGCACATTTTTGATGGCGTGCCGTTCGCGTTCGAGCGGCACTGGAAGCGGCTGGAGCGCGACTCGGCGCGAACGCATTGCCCTCTTCCGTTCGACGCGGAAGCTGTCCGCCGGCATTTGATTGAGGTGATACGGGCGAACAAAGTTTCCGAGGGTTGCGCGCGGATTTATGCGATTTACAATCAGGTGGGCCACTGGCGCAGCAATGAGAATTTCCCTGTTGTCGATCTTTTTCTATGCAGCACGGATTTGCCGGCGTTCCGGCTGCCGGCGCGCCTGAACCTTCGCGAACATGGAAGACATGCAGCTTCACCTCTTGCGGGAGTGAAGGTCACTTCGTGGCTGAACAATGTGTGGAATTTTTATGAGGCGCAACAGGGCGGCTACGATGAGGTCGTGCTGCTGAACGAGCGCGGCGAAGTGGCGGAGTGCACGGCGGCGAATATTTTTTGCGTTCGCGATGGGCGCGTGCACACGCCGCCGCTCAACTCCGGATGTCTGGAAGGAATCACGCGCAGCGTTTTGCTCGAAATAGGGCCGCGCGCTGGAGTGAAATGCGACGAATCGGTGCTCCGCCCCGCGGATTTATTCGCGGCGGAGGAAGTCTTCATCTCTTCAACAAACCGCAATCTGCTGCCGGTGGGAGAAATCGCCGGTCACGTTTACAAAGGCGCACCGGGGGCTGTGACGCAACGGCTGGATAAAGAGTTTTCCACATATGTGCAGGAATATCTTTCCAAGCAGGCGCTTGCGGCAAAGTGAATTGCGGCTCAGGCGTTCGCGGGCGCGAATCTCTTCGCGTGGGAAATTGAATCCGCTACAATCCCGAATGAATCAAAGATGAGGAGGTTTTATGAGCGATCTGGCGAGCAAAACGTGCGTGCCATGCCGGGGCGGAGTCCCGCCGATGAAAGGTGCGGAATTGGAAAAATATCTGAAGCAGGTATCCGGATGGAAAGCGATTAACGAGCATCATCTGACGAGGGCGTTTACGTTTCCCGATTTCAAGCAGGCGCTTGCTTTCGTCAACCAGGTTGGAGCGATTGCGGAGGAGCAAGGCCATCATCCCGATATCTTCCTCTCGTGGGGCAAAGCGGAAGTGACCACGTGGACGCACAAAATTGACGGCCTTACCGAGAGCGATTTCATTCTGGCAGCGAAGATCAATCAGCTCTTTGTGCGCGAGAACGGTTGACCCTTTGGGCTGAAATTCATTAAACTAACCGGTTAGTTAAATTATTCGGTTCGAGCGTAATGAACATGGAAAAGACATGCAGGAAGGTAGTGTTGTGAGACGCCGCAGTTTTGTTTGGCCGAAACTTGCGATTTTTGCCGCACTCGTACTCGGCTTCGGGCCAGCGCAAGTGCAGCCGCAACAGGCTCCTCCACCGCTGAAACTGACCTTGCAAGATGCGGTGCAACTGGCGCTGAAACAAAATCCAAGCGTGCAAATCGCGATGTTGAATCTGGCGGAGAGCCAGAAGCAAAGCGGGATCGCGCTGTCGGAACTGCTGCCGGAGGCTGGCTTCAATGTTTCCGACCGCGCGGTGCGCGCCAATGTGCAGGCAAATATCGGACTTAGTATTCCCGGAGTTCCCAAGGCTGTGGGGCCATTTCAGGTTTTTCAGGTGGGCGCTACATTCTCGGCGCCGATTTTTGACCTCTCGCTCTGGCGAAGATGGCAGGCTTCGCGCAAAAGCATCGCCAGCGCTGACTCACAGCGCACATCCGTGCGAGAGCAAATCGTTCTGCTGGTTGTTTCGCAGTATCTAGGAGCGCTGCGTTCAAGCGCCGAGATAAACGCCGCGCAGTCACAGGTGGATCTTGCGCAGGCGCTTTACGATCAGGCTTCAGACCTGGAGAAGCACGGCTCCGCTACGAGCGTGGACGTGCTGCGCTCAAACGTGGAGTTGCAAAACGAAAAGCAAGTGCTGCTGGTAGCGCAAACAAATCAGAAGATTGCTCTATACGGCTTGGCGAAGCTGCTGAATACACCTCCGCAGGAGCCGATCGTTCTGGCGGACCAGCTGAGTTTTTTTGAAACGCCGGAATTGAACGTGGACCAAAGTCTAGCGGAAGCGTACAAATCGCGCCCTGAGGTGCAGCAGTTGCTCGCGCAGAAGGAAGCGCTCAAGTATGAGAAGGCCGCGGACAGCGAGTCGCGCTTCCCTGCCCTGCGCTTTGACGGCGACTACGAGCAGGAAGGGCTTTCCAGCAGCACGATTATTCCCACTTACGTCTATGAAGCGGGGATTACGTTTCCGCTTTTCGCGGGCGGGCGCATTCATAACGAGGTCGCGCGCGACCGGCTGGAACTGCAAAAAATCGATCAGAGTCTGCAGGACGAGCGCAATCAAGTCGCATTGGAAGTTGAAACAGCGGCGGCACGGCTGGAATCGGCGCGAAATCAAGTGCAAGTGGCGAATTTGGGAGCGCAGCTCGCGCAGCAAGAGGTGCAGCAATCGCAGGATCGCTTCAAAGCGGGAGTTGTGGACAATATAGAAGTAGTGACCGCGCAAAGCGCGCTGGCGCGCGCGGACGAGAACCGGATCGCCGCTCTCTACGAATACAACCAGTCGCGTGCTGACCTGGCCCGGGCGGTCGGGCGCATCGAGATGCTCTACAGCAAATGAAAGAGGCTGATTTTCATGAACCCGAGAACCACAGAAGCTGAGCCGCAGGTGGAACAACAGGCGCCAAGAGAATCTTCCGTTCAAGGCGATGGGCAACGAACCGCGCAGGACGCTTCGCCGCGGAGGCCGAGCCCGTTGAAAAATCCACGCGTGCGGCGCGGGCTGCTGATTTTCGCAATCATCGCAGTTGTCGCAGGATTTTTGTTCTGGTTTCACTACCGCAATCATCAATCGACCGACGACGCGCAAGTCGACGGACATCTGATTTCCATTTCATCGCGAGTGCCGGGAAGCGTGCTGGAAGTGCTGGTGCATGACAATGAGTCCGTGAAGAAAGGACAGGTGCTGGCGAAGCTTGATCCTCGTGATTATCAGGCGAAGCTGGACAATGCGCAGGCAAAGCTCGCGATGGCGCAGAGCCGTGTGCTTTCGGCGAATGTGACGGTGCCGCTTACGTCAGCGACGACGCGCAGCGATGTCAGCAGCGGCAGCGCGACTGTCGCTGCGGCGGAGTCGGCGTACCAGCAGGCGCAACTAGGGTTGCAGGAGGCGTCCACATCAGGATTAGCTTACGCAGAGGCGAATGTGCAAAAGCAGCAAGCGGCGTATCAGAAGGCGCAGTCGGATCTGGAGCGCGTCAAGCCGCTCGTCGCCAAGAACGAAATTTCGCAGCAGCAATTTGACGCGTACTCGGCCGCGGCGACTGAAGCAGAGGGAGAACTGACCGCAGCGAGGCAAAGTCTGGCGCTCGCTCAGCAGACGATTTCCGTGCGGCAAGCTCAAGTGGCGGCAGCGAAGGCTGATCTTGAACGAGCTCACGCGGGCTTGCAGGCTGCTCAGGCGAATACGAGGCAAGTGCGAATGAGCGTCGCCAATGCTGCGTCTGCGCGGGCCGCCGTGCAGGAAGCGCAAGCAGAAGTGGAAACCGCGCAGCTCAATTTGGAATATACGAGCATTACCGCGCCGGATGACGGCGTGGTGACGAACAAAACTGTCCAGGTGGGCGAAATCGTTTCACCCGGGCAGGCGCTGATGATTGTCGTCCCGCTCAGAGAAACGTGGGTCACAGCGAACTTCAAAGAAACTCAACTGGCGCACGTGCGGCCTGGCGATCGCGCCGAAGTGCACGTGGACATGTACGGAAAAACGTTTATCGGTCACGTGGATTCGATTGCGGGCGCGACGGGCTCGCGCCTGAGCCTGTTGCCGCCGGAAAACGCCACGGGAAATTACGTCAAGGTGGTCGAGCGCATTCCCGTAAAAATCGTGCTCGATCCGATGCCCGCAAGTGAAGCGATCCTGCGCCCGGGCATGAACGTCGAAGCGACCATCATCACGAAATAAACCCGCATGGCCACACTCAGCCTTCCTCAAGAGCGCCCGCGCAGCGAGGTCAATCCCTGGCTGATTGCTGCCACGGTGATGCTCGCGACGTTCATGGAAGTGCTGGACACGAGCGTTGCGAACGTTTCGCTGCCGCACATCGCCGGCAGCTTGAGCGCCGGAGTGGACGAAAGCACGTGGGTGCTCACGTCGTATCTGGTTTCGAATGCAATCGTTCTCCCGCTGACCGGCTGGCTCTCAAATGTTTTTGGACGCAAGCAGTTTTACATGGCCTGTGTGGCGATTTTCACACTGAGTTCATTCTTGTGCGGCCTCGCGCCGAGCCTTGGCAGTCTTGTTTTTTTTCGCGTCTTGCAGGGAGCGGGTGGAGGCGGCTTGCAGCCGATTTCGCAGGCCATACTTGTGGACAGTTTCCCGCGCGAGAAACAGGGCATGGCCATGGCCATTTACGGCATGGGCGTTGTGGTGGCGCCCACCATCGGACCGACGCTCGGCGGGTGGATTACCGACAATTTCACGTGGCGCTGGATTTTCTTCATTAACATCCCGGTCGGAATTCTTTCGATTCTGATGACGTCGCTGCTGATCAGCAATCCGACGCATTCCATCAGGAAGCGGCTGCGAATCGATTACATCGGCATTGCGTTACTGAGCGTGGGGGTCGGATTCTTGCAAATCACGCTGGACAAAGGGCAGCGTGACGATTGGTTCGGGTCGCATTTTATTGTGTGGTGCACGATTGTCGCGCTCGTCGGCATTGTTGGTGTGATTGTCTGGGAGCTGAAGCAGAAAGATCCGGTGATAGATCTGCGCTTGCTGAAAGAACGGAATTTCGCCGTGGCTGTCTTCACGATGTACATTCTCGGATTCGTTCTTTACGGAACCACTGTCTTGCTTCCGATTTTGCTGCAGACGCTTCTCGGGTACACGGCCATGCAGAGCGGCATTGTGCTGTTACCCGGCGGCGTTTTCATGATGATGATCATGCCCGTAGTGGGTTTCATGCTGGGCAAGTTCGAAGCGAGATGGCTTGTTGTGGTGGGGCTGCTGATCACGTCATCGGGGCTTTTTATGATGGGCTCGCATTTTGATCTGCAAATGGGGGAAAAGACGCCGATTCTGGTGTGGATTGTGTCGCGATTCGGCGTGGCATTTCTGTTCGTGCCCATCAATGTGATTGCGTTCTATTACGTTGCGCCGCAAAAAACGAATGACGCTACAGGACTGATCAATCTGGCGCGCAACGTCGGCGGGAGCATGGGTATTTCGTTTGTCACGACGCTGCTGGACCGCGGCGCGCAAAAAAATCAGAGCATTCTCGCCGCGCATATCACAGCAACAAATCTCCATTTTCAGGCGGTTATCCAAGGCATGATTCAGCATTTCATTCAAGCCGGCCTAAGCGCAGCGCAAGCGAAGCAACTGGCGTTTCGCATGTTCTATGGCAGTCTGCAGGGGCAGGCGATGATGCTCTCGTTCTTACGCGATTTCCGCATCATGGGATACGTGTGCCTGGGCATGATTCCTTTCATGTTCATTCTGAAAAAGGCAAAACCGGGCAAGGGGCATCGTGGGCCTGCGCATTGACGAGAATCGTAAGATTTGTCGGGGAGACGAGCAACGAGCTGAATGAGCAACCGAGCTGAAAATCCGGAAATGTTTATGCAGCAGGCGATCGCGCTCGCTGTTGAGAATGTCCGCAGCGGGCGTGGCGGACCATTTGCGGCGCTGGTTGTTCGCGCGGGCGAGATTCTCGGGCGCGGGACGAATCTCGTTACTGCCACGAATGACCCGACCGCGCACGCGGAAATGCTGGCGATACGCGAGGCGTGCCAAAAAATCGGCAGCTTCGAGCTCACGGGATGCGACATTTATGCGAGTTGCGAGCCGTGCCCGATGTGCTTGGGTGCAATTTACTGGGCGCGCCCGGCGAAACTTTATTTCGCTGCTCATTCCGGCGATGCCGCGAAGAGCGGATTTGATGATTCGCTCATCTATGCCGAAATAAACAAGCCCGCGGCGGAGCGTAGAATTCCCATGGCGCAACTGATGCGCGAAGAGGCATTGAAAGTGTTCCGGGAATGGGAACGCAAGCCCGATAAAATTCCTTATTGAAAAGAAATGAATTGATTGCGCCGCATAGACTTTCTGGCGCATGCTGGAGCCATTTCCGGAGCTTCTCCATGGACATTAAACTCGTGCAAAACGATTATGGCGAATCGCGCGTTCGCCTCTTCCGGGTCATGCATCGCGGCGGACTACATGAAGTTAAAGATCTCACTGTTTCGGGCCGGTTCGAAGGCAGTTTCGGACCGGCATACACGGCGGGCGATAATCGCGTCATTCTTCCGCCAGATACAATCAAGAATACGGTTTATGTCCTCGCCCGGCAGTACCCTGCGGAAGCGATCGAGGATTTCGCCTTCCATCTTGTCGAACATTTCCTCACCTACAATCCACAAGTGTCGCGCATCGCTCTCGAAATCACCGAACGCCCATGGTCGCGCATTCCCATCGGAGAAAAAGGACACGCCTCCGCGTTTGTGGGCAATGCCGGCGAGCGGCGTGCCGCGCGCATTTCCGCTACGCGCGAAAAGACGAGTTTGGAATCGGGAATCCAAAACCTGCATCTGTTGAAGACCGCCAGCGCATCTTTTGAAGGTTTCCTCCGCGATCCGTACACTACTGTGGAGTCTCGTTCGCAGACTATTTTTTCGGCTGAAATTTGCGCTCACTGGAGTTACGAATTCCCCGAGCCAGAAATGCCGTTTTCTACGATGTGGCATGGCATCCGAAAAACGCTGCTGGAGACTTTTGCCGCGCACGAGAGCAAATCGCCGCAGAACATGCTTTACATGCTAGGACATGCGGTGCTCCACAATTTTGAGGCCATCGCGGAGATTCAGCTTACGATTTCTGAAGGATATTGCGGCTTGGTGGATCTGAAGCCGTTCGGGATGGAAAATGAAAATGAAGTGTTCGCGCCGGCGGCTGAGCCGCGCGCCGTTGTTTCCGGCACAATGCGGCGAAATGGGAATTTAGTGTGAACAACTTGTGTTGACCGGAACCCGGCAAAAAGCGGCAGGATTGGCGAGAAGCGATTTTGAGTTGCGCATTGCTCGCAGGCAATCGTATCCTAGCCATTCCCACCCTCTTTAGGACGCATGAGCGAAAAAATTCTGATTGTGGATGATGACCCAAATGCTACTACAACCTTTAAGAAAGC
>DAIRCW010000048.1:14055-16303 GCA_036796475.1 Candidatus Acidiferrales bacterium
AATTCTGATTGTGGATGACGAACCCGCGATGCTCGCGGGCCTGCAGGCGCTTTTGGAGCGTCAGGGCTACAACGTCCGCACAGCTGCCGATGGGTTGACCGCGCTGAGCGAGTGCGCATTAAATCCTCCAGATCTGATATTGCTCGATGTAATGATGCCGGGGCGCAATGGATTCGAGATTTGCCGGGAATTAAAGACCAATGCCGAAACGCGGCTGATTCCCGTAGTGCTCATCACCGGGCTCACGGAAAAAGGCGACCGTATTAATGGCATCGAAGCGGGCGCGGACGATTTTCTTAGCAAGCCAATCGATGTAACTGAACTCAAGGCGCGGGTACATTCGCTGCTACGCCTAAAGTCATTCACGGACGAGCTGGAAAATGCGGAATCGGTGCTCTTCAGCCTGGCGCTTAGCATCGAATCGCGCGACCCCTATACGCACGGACATTGCACGCGGCTCGCGGAATTTTCGGCGCGTCTCGGCGAGCGGCTCGGCCTGCCTGCAGACGAAGTCAAAGCGCTGCGCCGCGCAGGAGTCGTTCATGATGTGGGCAAGGTGGTTGTGCCCGACGCCGTCCTGCTCAAGCCCGCCCCGCTCACGCCTGATGAGCGCACTACTATCAAGCAGCATCCGTCTGTGGGCGAACACATTTGCGCGCCGCTGAAGTCGTTCCGCGCGGTACTGCCGATTATTCGGCATCACCACGAGCGATGGGACGGATCTGGTTATCCGGACGGGCTGGTGGGCAAAGCGATTCCGCTGACGGCACGGATTTTGCAAATTGCGGACGTTTATGATGCGCTCACAACGACGAGGCCCTACCGGCGAGCGCTTCCTTCGCAGGAAGCGTGGCAAATTCTTCAATCGGAAGTGAACCGCGGCTGGTGGGACGGCGAACTGGTGCGCGAGTTTCGCGTGATGATAACAATGGAGGGCTCGACCCGTTCTGCGCGTGAGCACCTTCCACGAAACGTCAAAATACTCGCAAAAGCTACAGAGCGTACTTCTTAATTTCTCCGAGCAAAGGGGAGAATTCCGCAGGCGCTGCAAACTTACCGTTCAAGATGTCTTCCGGCTTTACGCCGCTCCCGTACAGCGCCTCATTGCCACTCCGGTCCGGCTGAAACACCGCTCCATCCAGACTAACGCCGGCAAAAACGCCTCGGCTCCGCGAGTAGCTCAGAATCTGCGCGTGCAACTGCAAATCCGTGCTGGCCTCGGCATGACGGCCAACAGGCCCGGCCGCAGCGCTGGCTTCGCCGCCGATTTTGAATTTGTCGCTCAGCAGCCTTTTGAGCCCGGTGCGATTCTTGAAGACCAAAATCAAATCCGTGGCTGAGCCGCCGATCTGAAATCCGAAGCTCCCGCCGCCGATCATCACGAACGCGGGCGCACTCCACTCACGGCTGACGTTTTTCTCTCCGAGCCGGCAGGTCACAATGCCCTTTCCGTACTTGGCACCCACAATGAAGGCAGCCTTCAGCACGGCCGGAATAATCGCGATGCATTGTGCGGATTGCAGCAGGTCGAGCGGAAAGGAGCTGTCCGGCGCGTCTACAATATCTTTGAAGACATCCGCGGACTGTTGAATCCGGCTGATGTCGTCACTGCGCGACGATGCTGCACTCGCCGGAAACACCAGCCCTAACATCAGTAACGCGCAAATCACGCCACGTTTTCTCATGAGCATCTCCTGGCTTTTTCGTACTCCAATTCAGATGATCAGAACGGCGAATGAGTTGATTGCAGGATAGAGAGTAACAGGGCTTGTTCCGCGGCCCAAGAGAATCTGCTGCAAAGCAATCGGCGAAGCTATAAAATCGGCATCATAGTTCAAGCGGAATTGGGGCGTGGTCCAATTGGTAGGACGCTGCACTGTTAATGCAGACGGTGTTGGTTCGAATCCAACCGCCCCAGCCACTAACATCTCCCTCTAAAAGCGAGAGTTTGCCGGTTCGAAACGGTACAGTTTCCACATATGGAACAGCACCGTACCTTATGCGCATAGAACTGAAACCCAATACTTGCACGTTCTGTCCTATCAATCAGTTAGCCGCATCGAAGTGGCTCTCCTACTGCCAATTTGGCAACCGACCTGCCCTTGAATTTGGCGCGGAGCTGTCGGATTACGCCGGCACCAACGCTCGAGGCATTTCTTGTTCACAAGCAAACTCAAATCTCACAAACGCAATTCGAATACAAATCCGGACTTTGCTTCGATTCGTGCTGGCCTGAAGCGCGCGGAGC
>DAIRCW010000049.1:0-16102 GCA_036796475.1 Candidatus Acidiferrales bacterium
AAGCGGATTTGTTGATGCTGGCCATGGCGTCTCGCACGGCAGGAATCAGTGCGCCCGGCGTCATCGCGGTGCGAATTTCGAAGGTTGTGTCTTCGCCAGCGGCGCCGATCTGCGCCAACGGAAAATACGCTTCTGGCCGGAAATCTTCACGCAAGGAAGTATATTTCGCGTCTTGCGTCACGCCGATGATCTCCATCGGCTGCTTGCTGAGCATGTCCTTGTTATTGGCCAACAGGTGCTTGCCGATGGGGTTCTGCCCAGGAAAGTACGTGCGAGCCAGCAGTTGATTGACGATAACGACGGGCGTGGAAGTCGCCGTATCGCGCGCGTCAAAGACGCGGCCCTCCACAACGGGCGTGCGCATCGTCGCAAAGAAATCCGGCGTCACCCAGTTCAGTAAAATATCCGGATCAGCCCCCGTGGGGAGCGAACCGCCCGGGATCGCCAAAGAGTTGTCCCATTGCATGCCCGAGAGAGGCGTCATCCAGCATTGACTGGCCGAGACCACACCTGGAACGGCCTGCAACTTGGCAAGCATTTGGCCGTAGAGCGGAGCGCGAGCGGGTTCGGGAATCTGCAAATTATGAATATTCGTCCGGACCATGAGCACGTTATTGCGGTCGAAGCCAGCATCGAGCGCCATTAGGTTTGTGAACGTATGGATGAAGAGCGCGGTACCGACGAGCAGAACCAGAGAAAGGGCAACCTGCACCGCGACGATCCATCGCGCTGCCACGGATTGCGAGCGGCCTCCCGCACCTTGCGATTGGCCTTCTTTCATGGCGGACATTGGCGAAACACGCGTGGCGCGAAATGCAGGCAGGATGCCGAAGAGCAGTCCGCAGAGCACGGCAATGCCGATCGTGAATGCAAGAACACGGCTGTCCATTTTTAGATCCAGGAAGACCGGGCTCCGCTGCGTGGAAACGAGGCGGACCAATAATGTGCTGCCCCAGCGCGCGAAGAAAACACCGAGGAGTGCACCAACGCCGGAAAGCACGACGCTTTCGGTGAGTACCTGGCGAATCAGCCGGCCTCGCGATGCGCCAAGCGACAGGCGAACAGCGATTTCTCTTTGCCTCGCGGCCGAGCGCGCCAGGAGCAGGCTCGCGATGTTCGCGCAGGCAATCAGCAGAACGAGACCTACCACAAACATGAGAATTTCGAGAGGTTGCCTGTACTGGCTCCGCAGCCCGAAAGGCCCGCCCGCGCCGTTCGCCGCCGGCAAAACGGCAAAACTGTATTTCCTGAATACATCCTGGTACTTCGCTGGCCAAGCCGGCGGGACCACGGCTCCAAAAAGAGGCTGCGACAAGGCTTGCATGCGCGCACTGGCCTTTTCGATGGAAACTCCTGGGTTCACCCTGCCCATCATGCTCAGCCACCAGTCGTCACGCACATCGAGGGACGAGTTCTTTCCGTCAAGAATCGCTTCCGCACAGATGGGAATGGCGACATCGAGAGAAGTCCCCACGTCGGTGCCACTGAAGCCGCGCTGCGCCACACCGACAATCGGAAAGCTATAGCCGTTGAGCCGGATGAAACTTCCGATCGCGCTTTCCACGCCGCCGAAATGGCTTTGCCAAAAACCATAGCCCAGAACCGCGACGCCGCTGCAGCCACGCACATCATCTGAGGCCGCCAGCAAGCGACCTGCTGCTGGTCGCACGCCCAGCGCCTTAAAATAGCTGCCACTCGCATAAATGCCCGAGACAGTATTTTCCTGTCCTCCATCGGCAAGATCGAAATCCGTAGCACCCCAGGCGAGCACATTAGCGAATGCATCTTGATGGTCGCGCACCTGCTCCCAAATCGGGTTCGTTACGTTCGGCCTCAGCCTTGAGGTTGTCGGCGAGCGGAACAGAATCTGCGCCAATTGCTCAGGATTTTGCACCGGCAACATGCGAAGCATCACGGCGTCAATAAGGCTGAAGATGGCGGTATTCGCGCCGATGCCCAGCGCGAGCGAAAGGATAGCGATTCCTGTAATGAGCGGTGTTTTGCGCAGGATGCGAAACGCGAAGCGGATGTCTTGCAATAGCGTCTCAACAAAGTGCGTGCCGCGCGCGTCGCGCGCTTCCTCTTTGCGGGATTCCAGTCCCCCGAATTCCGCAAGCGCGCGCCGCCGTGCTTCGGCAGGATTCATGCCCCCGGCGATGTTCTCCGCCGTTTGCTGTTCGACGTGGAACCGCAGCTCAGAGTCCAGTTGCGAATCAAGCTTTGTTTTGCGAAACAAGAGAGTCAGCCAGCGCATCGCAGCTCCTCCTTCGCTCCTATGAACCTGCAAAACCTATTCCGCCGTGCGCAAAATGAGCGCTACGGCGTCCGACATTCGTTCCCAGGCGGCCATTTCGCTTTCCAGCTGTTTGCGCCCTTTCTTCGTCACTGAATAAAACTTCGCCTCGCGCCCCGTTTCGGTCATCTTCCATTCCGCGCCAAGCCAGCCGCGATTCTCCAGTCGATGCAGCGCCGGATAAAGCGAGCCTTGCTGCACCTGAAAAAAATCTTTGGAGATCTGCTGGATGCGCTGGGAAATGGCGTAGCCATGAATCGGGCCCAGCGCCACAATTTTCAGAATGAGCATGTCCAGCGTGCCCTTGAGAACTTCGGATTTGTCCAATGATTTGTCTGCCGCCATGCGTGCACCTCTAGGACTTCGACATATACGCCTAGAATTCCTACACGTCAAGAGCAAATTGTGAGCGCCACCCTCCCGCCCCGCGGAACGTGCATGCGTGTTACCATACGCGCACTCGAAAACTGCAACAGGAATGGCTTCGCGTTACTCGCAGGTCAGGGTTCGCGGTGTACGCCCGTTTCGCGGACGAGTTTGGATTTTGCAACGAACTAAAAGGAGACTCGCATGAATCTCGTGCTGTTCATAATTTTCGCGGTGCTTGCAGCGATCGGCGGCTTTCGTGTGTTTCAAACGAAGCGCGTCACGCATGGTCTGCCCTTCTTCGCCGCATCTCTTGTGTTCCTGTTTATTTTCTTGTCGTTCGTCACCGTCGATGCGGGATATCGCGGCGTCGTGTTGCGGTTCGGCGCGGTCACGGGACGGACTCTCGAGCCCGGTGGCCATTTCATTATTCCGCTTGTCGAGACGGTCGAGCCCATCAATGTCCAAGTACAAATCGTGAAGCCGGATGAACAGGCCGCCTCGCACGATTTGCAGGTGGTGCACGCTCAGATCACTCTGGGCTATCGCGTGGATCCTGCGGACGCCGGCTACATCTACGCGGCGCTGAACAATGACGCACAGAACCGCGTGATCGTTCCCGCGATTCTGGAAGCAATCAAAGCAGTGATGGCACGCTACGATGCCGAGCAACTGATTTCCGAGCGCACCGCGGTGCGCGACGGCATCGAGGCTTTCGTCACCCAGAGGCTCATGCCGCATCACATCCTCGTCGACGCCGTGAGCATCACGAATCTCGATTTCTCGCAGCAGTTCAATGAAGCCATCGAAGAGAAAGTCACCGCTGCGCAGCGCGTTCTGACTTCGCAGAACAATTTGCAGCGCATCAAAATCGAAGCCGAACAAAAAGTCGCCGCTGCAGAAGGCGAGGCCAAGGCACTGGAAGTTCAAAAAGCGCAGGTCACGCCGGAACTGATCCAGCTGCGCACCATTGAAATGATGAATGCCAAATGGGATGGCCAGCTACCGAGCGTCGTGATCGGCTCCGGCGGCGGGGTCATGCCGCTGCTCGATGTTCTCAAGAACGTGAAACAAAAGTAGCTGGCATATCTGGCATTCCGATGCCAATGAGCGCAAATTACTCTGTGAGGCACACTGGATTAGGATCAGACAAATGAACGTTGTCGAGCATTGCCTGTTAGTGCTTACTGGATTACTTATCGTGTGGATCGGCAGGTGGATGTTTTTCCATCCGGAACGGGTGCTCAAGAAAATCTACGGAGACCTGATGCCGGCCACCCCGGGGAGAAACATACTTCTGCATCTTTGGGCAAGTCTCTGGGTGGCTATAGGTTTCTGGACTTGCATTGCAAATCTCATTCCCAAGACATTTTGGACTGGCCATTTTATCGAAACACAGATACCCGTGGGAGCGCTTGTTCTGACTTGCATTTTCCTGGCATTACGCCGTGGCCATCATCCCGTAAGGGATTGAGAGCGGGGTTCAACCCAATAACGAAAGAAAGCTTGTGCCGTGGAGAAGTTTCAGGGCGGAGAAATTTTCCGCGACGGTTTGGCCCATATCGGCAAGAGTTGACCGAACACCCAGATTGGCGCCGCCGGAATTTTGCGCATTCATGCGCGGCGAATAGCACAGAATCGGCACGTATTCGCGCGAATGATCTGTCGTCGGATTCACCGGATCCGGATCGCAGCCGTGGTCCGCAGTGATCATGAGCAAATCGGAATCTTGCAGTGAGCCAAGAAACGGCCCAAGCAGAGCGTCAAATTCCTCCAGCGAGCGCGCGAATCCTTCCACATCCTTGCGGTGCCCATAAAGCATATCGAAGTCCACAAGATTGGCGAAAATGAGCCCGCGCGAATGCTGCGCGAGCGCCTCTGTTAGCTTAGACATTCCATCCGCATTGTTTTTTGTGGTGACGTAATCCGCGACACCGCGGCCATTGTAAATGTCATGGATCTTGCCGATGCCGAAGACGGGAACCTTCGCATCGGCGAGCACATCCAGCAGCATCGGGCGCGGCGGTTCCACAGCGTAATCATGACGGCGTTCGGTGCGCCGATAATTTCCCGGCGTCCCAGTGAACGGCCGCGCAATCACGCGTCCAACGCGATGCGGGCCGTCGAGCAATTTGCGCGCAATTTCGCACATTTTGTACAGCTCGGCGATAGGAATCGTCTCTTCATGCGCGGCGATTTGGAAAACGCTGTCGCCCGAGGTGTAAACGATTGGAAATCCGGTGCGCTGATGCTCCTCGCCGAGTTCCTTGATGATTTCCGTGCCGGACGCCGGCTTGTTGCCGAGAGTTTTGCGGCCGATGGCGCCCTCGAATTTTTCCATCAGTTCGCGTGGAAAACCCTTTTTGTAGACAGGAAAGGCCTGCTCAAGCCAAACGCCGGCCATTTCCCAGTGGCCAGTGGTCGTATCCTTTCCGGGTGAAACAGTCGCGCCTTTGCCAAACGCTCCAACGGCACGCTCCGGCGGAGCGATATGAGCGAGCTGTTTGATATTGGCGATGCCGAGTCGCACAAGATTCGGCAAGTTCAATGGCCGCGAACGCGCAATGTGACCCAGCGTGTCGCGGCCGACGTCGCCGTAATCGCCAGCATCGGGCAGTTCGCCAATGCCGACGCTATCGAGAACAATCCAAATAACGCGCGTGAATGCGCCAGCCGCCATCTCACTGAATCTAGCATATTATCCGCAGCACTCCGCGAACCGCGCGCCGCAAAAATCACCGATTTGCTGCGGACTTGCGCGAGCGCGTATAATTTGAAGTTTAGGCCCATGGCCACAAAGCCCACAGAGCAACCCTCCGCTGATTTGCGCCCGAATGGTGCTGTTTCCGTCGCGCGATCCGCGAATTCAGTCGCCGCTCAGGACGACGCGATACGTGTGCGCGGCGCGCGTGTGCACAATCTGAAGAACGTCGATTTTGAGATTCCGCATAACGCCATCACAGTGGTGACTGGCGTCTCCGGATCCGGCAAATCCAGTCTCGCGTTCGACACCATCTATGCCGAGGGCCAGCGCCGCTACATCGAATCGCTTTCCGCCTACGCGCGCCAGTTTTTGGAGCGCATCGAGAAACCGGACGTGGACGAAATCACCGGCATCGCGCCGGCCATCGCCATTCGGCAGAAAAATTCCACGCGCAATCCGCGCTCAACCGTCGCCACGGCAACGGAAATTTACGATTACCTGCGCCTGCTCTACGCGCGCGTGGGACATACGTTTTGCGTCATCTGTGGCGCCGAAGTGAAAAAAGATACCGTGGATGAAATTGCTGAACGCGTTTTGAAATTGCCGGCCGGCCGGAGATTTTACGTGCTGTATCAGCTTGCGCTTCCCGTCGAGCCGCCGGCGAAAACGCGCGGAGGTTTTTTTGCTTCGAAAGCGACCAAAAAGTCAGGACCATCCGCAGATGCACTCAAGCTCGCTCTCGGAAATTTGCAGAAGCAAGGCTTCAATCGCCTCTATCAGGGAGGACGCGTTTACGAATTCTCTTCCCCCGAGACGCTGCTCGATGTGGATTTCAGCAAGCCGGTGCACGTGCTGGTCGACCGCCTAGCCCTCAGCCCGGAGATTCGCTCTCGCCTGATGGATTCCATCGAGATTTGTTTTCGCGAAGGGCACGGCGAAGCCATCCTGGAATTTGTGCCCGAGCGCGAAGGCTCTGCGCCCGAGCGAATGGTCTTCAGCGAGCGTTTCGAATGCAAAAAATGCCGCACCACGTATCAGGAGCCGGAGCCGCGTCTGTTTTCCTTCAACAATCCGTATGGCGCATGCCCGCGCTGCCAGGGATTCGGCAACACCATTGATTTCGATATCGAGCGCGTGATTCCCGATAAAAGCAAATCGCTGGCCGATGGCGCTGTCGAGCCTTGGACACGCCCGCGATATCGCCAGGTCTTGCAGGAGATGAAAGCGTACGCGAAAAAGAAAGGTATTCCGCTGAACGTTCCTTTTCGCCAGCTCACCGCGGCCCAGCGCGAGAAAATTATTGAAGGCGATTTCGCCGAAGGCTTCGATGGCGTCAAGGGATTTTTTGCCTGGCTCGAACGCAAGAAATACAAACTGTACGTGCGCGTTTTCCTGAGCCGCTACCGTGGATACGCGACGTGTCCCGACTGCCGCGGCACTCGCTTGCGGCAAGAGGCCCGCGCGGTGCGCGTCGCAGGGAAATCCATTACCGAAGCATGCGAGATGACCGTCGCCGAAGCGCGGAGATTCTTTTCCAGCCTGGAACTCAGCGCGGGCGAAGCGGTCATCGCCGGAAAAATTTTGGAGGAAATTCAGCAGCGCCTGCAATTTCTCGATGAAGTCGGCCTCGATTATTTGACGCTCGATCGCCTTACTTCCACTCTCTCCGGCGGCGAGTCACAGCGCATTCAACTTGCCACTTCGCTGGGCTCGCATCTCGTCGGCGCATTGTACGTTCTGGACGAGCCTTCCATCGGCCTGCATCCGCGCGACACGCACCGGCTCATTTCGATTCTCGAGAGCCTGCGCGAATTGGGCAATACGCTGCTCGTTGTCGAACATGATGCCGACACCATTCGCACGGCAGATTACGTGATGGACCTCGGCCCGGGCGCAGGCGAACACGGCGGCAAAATCATTTTTGCCGGAACGCAAAAAGAATTAGAGAAGGACACCCGTTCGCTCACCGCGCGCTATCTCAATGGCGAACTGCACATCCCGGTGCCGCAGTCCCGCCGCAAGCCGCATGGAAAGTTCCTGAAAGTCCTCAAAGCGCGCAGCCACAATCTAAAAGAAATTGATTTGATGATTCCGCTGAACACGATCGTGGCCATCACCGGAGTGTCCGGCTCGGGAAAATCCTCGCTGGTCTACGATGTGCTTTACAAAACGCTACAAGCGAAGCGCACAGGCGGCACGTGGCAGGACGCGTGCGAAAACATCGAAGGAGACGCCGCGCTCACGAGTATCGAAATGGTGGATCAATCTCCCATTGGCAGGACGCCGCGCTCCAATCCCGCAACGTATCTCAAAGCATTTGATCCCATCCGTGAACTCTTCGCCTCCACGCCGGAAGCGAAAAAACGCGGATACACCGCGGGTCACTTCTCATTCAACATTCCGGGCGGCAGGTGTGAAGCGTGCCAGGGCGACGGCGTGGTCACCGTGGAAATGCGCTTTCTCGCGGACGTGGAGCTCGTTTGCGAAGAATGCAAAGGCACGCGTTATAAAAGCGGCATCCTGGAAGTGCGCTTCCGCGGAAAGAACGTTCACGACGTGCTGCAAATGACCGTCCATGAAGCGCTCGCATTTTTTGCCGGCGCACCGAAAGTTACCTCGCGCTTGAAAGTCCTCGAAGAAGTCGGCCTCGGTTATCTGCGCCTGGGACAATCCGCCTCCACGCTCTCCGGCGGCGAGGCGCAACGCCTTAAGCTCGCCGCGCATCTCACGCGCCAAGAGAATACCGGTGTTCTTTACATTTTCGATGAGCCTACTACCGGATTGCATTTCGACGACATTGCCAAACTGCTTGCGGCTTTCCGGAAATTGCTTGATGGAGGCGCGTCGGTGCTGATCATCGAGCACAATCTGGACGTCATTAAGTCCGCCGATTGGGTGATTGACTTGGGCCCCGAAGGCGGCGAACGCGGCGGGCAAGTTGTGGGATGCGGCACGCCGGAACAAATCGCCCGCAACAATCAATCCTACACAGGCAAATTCCTCGCTCGTGCGCTCAAAGTCAACGGGCGCAACGGGAATTCTATTGCAACTAATTCCAACCGCCTGAATCATACTTCCCCATGAAATCGCGAAGTGGCGTGCGCTTGAGTCGGCTTCTCGCCGCGGCGCTGCTTACTGCTCCGAATTTTGCGCCATGCAACGCGCGAGCGCAGCAGCAGCGCGAATCGCGCCGGCATGTGCGCGTAGTCCCGGCGCAAGAGCAGGCGCTGCATGATTTGTTAGTGAAGGCCAAAGCGGAAGCAGATGCGAAAGATTATCCAGCGGCGCAAGCAGACTACGAAAAATATCTCGCGCAAAAGCCGGATGATGCCGCCGCGCATTTCGATCTGGGCTACGTCTACACCGCTCAGCAGAAAACTGACGGCGCGAGAGGGGAATATCGTAAGGCCATTGCTCTTGACCCGAAGATGTTGCAGGCGCATCTAAATCTCGGAATGAGTCTCTTGGCGGAAAGTCCAAAAGAAGCGATTGCGCCGCTTGAAAAAGTCGTGGAGCTGGATTATTCGCTTGAACGTGGGCATTACGCACTCGGGCTTGCCCAAGAGCGCACCGGAAACACTGCCGCAGCAGAAAAAGAACTCACCGTTGCCGTGAAACTGGATCCCGATGACGCCGGCGCGCACGCCGCGCTGGCTGGCGTTCTCCTGAATGAGAAAAAAGCGTCCGCTGCGGAAACACAGTTTCGCGAATTGCTTCGATTGAAGCCGGACGATTCCGGCGCGGAAATTGGCCTCGCGCAAAGTTTGCTGCTGCAAAATCGCACGACGGAAGCGTTGGCCGCGCTCGAAGATTATCTCAAGTCCAACCCTGCGAATGCACGAGCGCGTGTGATGCAGGCTTCGCTCCTCGTGCAAACGGGAAAAAATGACGAAGCGCTCGCGGCGCTTGACGTAGCGGCAAAGAGCGGTCCGGAATCTCTGGACGCTCTGGAATTGCGCTCCGAAATCTACTTTACGAAAAAAGATTGGGCGAAAGCCGCTGCCGTCCTGCAAAAGGCCGCGCAAATTTCTCCGCGAAGCGCTGTGATTCACGCTCGCCTCGGGCATGTACTGCTCGAAACGCACGATTACGCGAACGCAGCGCGCGAGTTGACCGAGTCTCTGCAAACCGACCCGAATTCCACGGAGACTCTGCGCGATCTCGTTTCAGCGGAATATCTCGGAAAGAACTTTCAGGGCGCGCTCGCCGCTCTGGATTTGCTTGCCAAGCGCGAGCCGCCCAACGCGGGCGCCTGGTTCATCCGAGGTTCCTGTTACGACCACATGAAACAATCGGAAGCGGCCCTCGATGCGTACAATAAATTCCTGGCAATGAACGCGGACAAAAACAGCAACGAATATTTCGAGGCCGCCGCTCGCGCGCGCTTTCTCGAAAAAATGCTCAAGCAGAAGGAGCGATGATGTGCGCGGCTTGCTGATTGCCAATCTCTGCGCGGCCGCTCTGCTGCTCGGAGCTCCGGCGCAAAGTTCCAAAACGCTGCGCAATCTCGCCAAAGCTCAGCAGGATTACGACCGCGCCGCCAATCCCGTAGACCGCGCAAAAGCCATGAAAAAACTCGGCAACGAAGAGTACGACGCCGCGCGCCAGGCGCTCCAAACGGGAGATCAAAAAGCCGCGTTGCAATATTTGCAGGACTATTATGATAAGGCCTCGCGTGCTCACGAAGAATTAGACAAGATGGGCGTGGATCCCGAAAAGCACTCCAACGGATTCCGTCAGCTGCAAATTTCCGTCCGCGAACGCGCGCGCGAATTAAAAGAACTGATGGGCCGCGTGGCATACGATCAGCGTAAACCGTTTGAAGATCTCGAGACGGGTATGGACGAGCTGAGCCAGAAATTAATTCACGAACTTTTTCCCGGGCATTCGAAGCATAATAAAGACGAAAAAGCGGGAAACAATTTTTAGGAGCAGGTCCGTGAAATCCGGTTCATCCAAAACATGTTCAGCGAAAACCAGTTCTCCGAAAACAAAGGCGCGCGCATTGATGCTCGTGCTCGCAGCGCTGGCGCTCACCGCTGGCGCGACTGTCGCTGTGGCGCAGGACGAAACTGATTTCCTCAGCCCGTCCGAAGCCGATAAAGTTCGCAACGCGCCGGAGCCGAACGATCGCATCAAGCTGTTCGTCGCGTTCGCCGGTGACCGCCTAAAGAAATTGCAATACGAATTGCAACTCACCTCGCCGCAGATGCACAAAGAGCAAATTCTCAATGGGCTCCTGAGTGCATATTCACATTGCATGGATGAGGCTTCCGACCGCATTGAAGAAGCGCGCGACCACGGAGCTCAGATTCGCTCCGCTATAAAAGAAATGGAGAAACACGGAAAGGAATATTTGCAGGCGCTGCAAAGCATTGAGAGCGCGAAAGGGCCGGAGCTCGATTCCTACAAAGATTCTCTCGATGATGCCATCGATGGAACGCAAGAGGCGCTGAAGAGCGCGGCAAAAGCCTCCAAAGAATACGGCGCCACTCCCGTCCGGAGAAAACCTTGAAGGCAAACAGCCGGCGTCCGCGGCCCGTGCCCGGCGGCGCCATGCTGTTCCAGAGGATGTATACGCGGCTCGATTGCCATGGGCGCCCGCCGCATTTTCACGTTGAGTTTTTTCCTTACGCCAATCTTGCGCATTCGATTCGCCTGCGCCACGACACTGCTTACGTCCGGCTCTCCGATTTGCTACAGAATGCGCCTCTGGAAGTCCTCGAAGCCGCCGCAGCGATTTTGCTTTCGCGATTGTATCGTCGCAGATTGCCTGCGGAAATTTCCGAGACGTACCGCCAGTACGCTCAGGCTCACGCGACACGCCGCAAGCTGCACGCGCTGCGGCAAAGGCGCGCGCGCAGAAAAATGCGGCCGCCGCAGGGACGCGTTCACGATCTCGAGCCGCTTTTCGAACGATTGAATCACCGCTATTTCAGCGGGAATTTGCCCAAATCAAAAATCGGCTGGAGCACTCACCGATGGCGCAGCCAGTTGGGCATTTTTGACCCCGCGCTGGATCAGATCATCATCAACTCCGCGCTCGACCGCCCGCATGTGCCCGAATACGCCGTCGCTTACGTGCTTTTTCACGAGATGCTGCATCGCAAGCATCCCATAAAACTCGCGCGCTGCCGCCTCGAAGCGCATTCGCGGGAATTTCGTCTCGAAGAAAAACAGTTCAGCGAATACAGCCGCGCGATGAAATTTCTGAAACGGTTCTCCTGACGCGATTTTGCTGACGCGCTACAGATTTGCACAGCTATTGCGGATTTTTCGCAGCGGAAACGTGATTGTCATCCGCGAGTTTCTTTTCCAGCGCGGCGATTCGTTCTCGGACTTTTTTTGACTCCGGCGTGTTCGGCAGAATTTCGAGATACTGCTTGTAGTAAGTTATCGCGTTCTGCGGGTCGTCGTTCTTTTCGTAAGCCTGGCCCAGCAGCAAGCGCGCCTCGGCATAGTGCGGCTTGTACAGCATGGCGTCTTTGAAGCGCGCTATCGCGCCGGCCAGATCGCCGCGCTTCATATAAAACTTTCCGACCTCCACATCGTGTATCGCGCGCATCGGATTGAACTCCGGCTCCTGCTTCGCCTGGCTCTTCGAACTTTGCGCGTTGGGATTTTGAGGGGCAGCTTTTTGCGCGGCCGGAGGCTTCGCCGGCGGAGTCTGCGCCGCGCGCGCCGATGCCGCAGCACTGACGGCGCACGTTGCAAGCAACGCGACCTTGGCGATCGAATTCACGTTTTACCTCTGCACAAAACTGTAGCACAGCAGCCTGCCATCGCTTTTCGTAGGCGCCGCTTATTCACTCTGGAGTGCCAAAGGCTGCGGCCCGTCAAGCGTTGTGAGCAACTGGCAGTAAGGGCGTCTTTCGCGTCATCTGGGGAGTTCTGACCGGTCTCGTAAGGGCAACGAGGATCCACGCTTCAAGATTGTTCTGCAAAAACCTGCGCCCCTCAGCGTTATTTTTCCGGGCGCGCGGGAGATTCAATGCGATACATAGCGTGACGTCGACGGACGCGGTCTTTGGCCGAGGTGAGCAGAAGCGCGTTGCTATCATTCACCAGGAGTGCGCGCAGCCTTGCGCGGTCTTCGAGACTTATCTCTGCGATTTCGAATCCGGTTACCCCGCCGCGCGAGCCCCTCACTAGAACGATGCATCGTGCCGGGCGCAACCCGATGTGAAGCTCAAAATGGACCGTGTTGCCCGGCACCAAGTGCCGGCTCGTCGCACCGATACCGCCGCCTAGGTTGAGAACCGGAATCGTCAGGTTCATGTTTTCGTTGAGGTCGGTTGTAACTGCCTGAATGGGACGATTCAGACGCAACCGCGGATAGCGCCGCTGGCGAATGCAGTGCGAAGAAGGATCGCGCTCGAGTGGCTTCAGAGCAAGACTCGCCGCATCAATGCCGCTCTGCGGCAGGAAATTTTGCACCCAGCCGGGATCAATCCTCTCCAGCGCCTGCAATGCGACCACGCGAAGCTCGCGCGGGTGTCTCCAGCGCAGCACGGTGCGCGATTCGGCAATCTCGCGTAAGATCGGCTTTGCTTGCTTCGATTTGATCCGGCCCAGCGATTCGATGGCCTTGGCTTGAATATACGGCGTGTAGGATTTCCCGCCTTCGCTCTTGGCCAGGCCGAGGAGCCAATCTTCCGCTTCCTCCCCCGCGTTCATCCCAACTTCATCCACGATGAGCGGCTGAAGCAAAGCGTGGAATTTATCGAACATCCGCATGATCAGCTTCCAGCGTTCCGGCATGCCTCCCGCGATCAAATGGCGCACCGCGCGATCCTGGGCAGGAATTGGCCATTTCTCGATTCGTTCGGGAAGCTCCCTCTCCACGAATGGAAAATCAAGGCGGCTGAGCAGGCCAAGAGGTTCGCCGGCCCTCCCAGGTTCCGCGGTGCGGAACATTTCCTGCAATGAGGATAACCCTTCACCACCGAGCTCACCAGCCAGCTCAACCAACAAGTCGCAATCTTCCCGGAAGCCCGAATGGCTGAAGCGCTGCACCAGAAATTCCATGGCCGCGCGCGGAATCGTCAGCAGCAAAGGCGCCAGCCCAGGCGGGATCTGCCCCAGGCGCAAGACATCCTCAATAAATTCCGGCATACGGTTTAGCAGACCGACAATCGGCCGAAGCCTGTGCCCGATTTCGGATCGGTGCGCCTCGATTTGTTCCAGCGATTCCAGCGTCTGGCGAATCGCGGGATAACAGCGGCTCGCCGTCGCCTCCTCGCTCAATCGAACAAAAGCCGCATTGACCAGGCTTTGCAGCTCTTGATCATTTTCCGCGCACAGCTGCTCCGCGGTTTGACGGATCACGCTCACGAACAGGCTCTCCTCTTCCGCGTGTCCCACGGTGTAAAGGTCCGCCAGCTCGCAAATACCCAGCGCCGCGCGGCGGCGGGCATCAGGATTTTTGGAGCTGATGCACGAGGAATACCGATGCAGGATTTGCTGCGCGGTCGCCACCTCCTTGCGCCCGAAAAGCTCTTCTACGTATCCCCGCACGCTCCGAGGCGGCACACACCACGCTTCATCAGAGAGCAGAACGGACTGTTTTTTCTCCTCGGGAACCATCGTCCAGAATTGCTGGTCCAGTTGTTCCGCGTAAGGCTGAATCGTGAACCCCGCTTCCGCGAGCCTTCTCTCATGCGACGCGACGATGCCGCGAAGCCCTTCCAGTTCATGCGAAAGACGCGATATCGTTTCACGCACGGCATTCACGCGGACCTCGCCGCGCTCATACTGGTCCAGCGCATAACGAATCGCCAGATGCTCCGCGAGCCGCAACAGCATCGGCTTGTCCGCTCGCGCATCCGGCGCCTGCGCGGCCAGTCCAGCCAACGCTCGTCGAAACAGAAACTGCGTGCTCATCGAGATGGAGGAGAGGCGGCTTTGGAATTGCTCCGGCTGTATCGACTCTCCGAAGCTATTGGTGCTGGTGGTAAGTTGGCGCAGCAGAGTCAGCAGCCCGCGGACTTCTTTTTCGTCAGCGAGGAAATCGCTGCCGTCGAGTTCGGAAGACCGGTCATGGCGAGAAAATGACGAATAGGTCCCCATGAAGCGCCGAGGTTCTGCTTCGACGACGCCCGAGGCTCCTCCCGCCGACCCTAACCCTGCGCCTGACCCTGAACGCGAGCCTGCATCAGCTCGCGCCCCAGACGCGCCGCTCGCACGCGTCCCGCGGCCGTAGCCAGAACCAGAACCTAAACCCGCCCCGTGACCGGCACCGCCCTCGGAACCGAACGTGGAATCAGAATCAGAACCACTTCTCGACTCCAACTCCAGTTCTTCGCCGGAATAGTAGTTCTCGGAACTTGAAGCCGAACCTCCTCCCCCTCCTCGTCCCGTCCCGCCCCCTCGCCCGCCTTTATGAGCGCCTTCTGCCGCGACGATCATCTGCAGCAGCTTCTGCGGGTCTTCAAACCAGTGCCGAAGCGTCTCTTCGCGCGCTCCGATCGCCTGGCTGGTCAGCTGATTCGCGATTTGCAATTGCGTCGTCGAGAGATCGGCGGGTACAAAGCACACTTCGTTCACGCGGATGCCCTTGGCACCAGCGACGGACTTCTTGATTCTTTCGGCAAGCTCCGAAGCACCGCCCGTGGTAATCCCGGTCGGGAACTGCTGGATGAAGCTGCGCAGCTCATCCTTCGTGATTTCGGGGAAGAAGGTGATGCTGGCGAGGCCGACGTCGCTCAGCAATTTGGCCAAGCTGCGCTCAGCGGGAGAATCGCCTAGAGGAACTCCATCGAGGAGCAGCTGGGAGCTGGCCGAAGCGAGCAGCAGATTCTGCCGTCCCTCCAGTGTCAGGGCCGATTCCAGCTCGTTCCAGGCGATCTCAAACTGCGAGCCGGTGCGGGTATGCTGAAAGCCGTAGAGGCGCGAAAACCTCAGCAGTATGTTGAGGCTTCGGACGAAGGCGCGGGCCGCCAGTGTGCGTGCGTCTTTTTGCATGTGCCAAATTTGCGGCGTTCCAACGCCTTCCACCTGATGCGAGAGCTGGCGGGCACGAGCTGCCTGTTATCTCTCTCAGGATGGACGAAAACACGTTGGGACGGCCCTATTTGTGCAAACTAGCGGAAACAACGCGCCGAAAACAATGGTACCAAAGGACTTGGTTGCTAGGGATGCAAACGCCTGCCACCACCCCTAGCTCAACGAAACGCCTCCACTTTTCTGCGCGCCCCGATCCGGGAGCTCACTCCGGCTCCGTCGCCGAAACCCTCTCTGCGAAGCGCCGGCTATTTTCCGTCTTAAGGGTCTTCTGATTCCTGGCCGTGCCCTCCTGGCGTGGCGCAGCAACCGTCCCGGCGGACGCAATGGGCGCGAGCGCAGCCCGATTCCCCGCAACCTAAACCCACCTGTCATCCCGAACCCGTTCGCGACCTTTGCGACCGGTGTGAGGGACCTGCTGTTGCCTTTGACCACCGTTGTCATCCCGAAGCGCGTTCCGTGAGGCCTGCCTGCCGCAGGCAGGGATCTGCTTTTCGTCTGGCGGAGGTCTCGTCAGGGCACGGCTTCAGCCGTGCCGAAACGCAGTCACAAATGACGATTTCCTTTTGCGCGGACTTTCCTGCGCACATCGTAACGACGCCGAGACGAATGGTGCATTTTCCCAGCCTATTTTACTTGACTTTTCGTTTACCCTAAGGTATACAGGTATCTCGGCTGGAAAGTCAGCCGGGCAGTATCGTGCGAGGGAATGTGAGCCGCCTTCTTGGCGGCTTTTG
>DAIRCW010000050.1:0-16101 GCA_036796475.1 Candidatus Acidiferrales bacterium
TTTGCCATGCTTACGGAATTGCGCAGGCGTCATATGGAATGTTTTCTTTGGCAAGGCTTGCTTTGTCTTTTTCAGTGAAATCTCCCAGGGTAGTTTCGGACTCGATGCAGAAGTCCGACGCTTCAGGGGCTTAAGCCCCGTTGAAGTTTCCGGCTTAATGTCGGAGCTAAAGCTCCGACCCCCTAAAAATTGTCTTTGACAGATGAATCTCCTAAATGGCTGCTGAAATACTCGAAGACGGAACCTCAGCGGCGCTTCGCGCCCTGGGCTGAAGCCCAGGTCTACGAGCCGCACTGAGGCTGACAGCTTACGGCACGGCTGAAGCCGTGCCCTTACAAAACCTCTCGTTGCCGCACACCCTCAAGATCCCAGATTTATTGCCGACCTTCATGTCGCGCCAACCCGTCGCAGAAAATACTCAGGGTAAGAAGCCGTGCCCCGATGATCCAGAAGCGCGTAGCTTCAGGGGCTAAAGCGCTGTTGGACTTGTCGGCGCAATGTCGGAGCTGAAGCTCCGACCCCCTAAAAACCAAGCAACAAAACCGCGGTAAGGTGCGCACTAGCGATGCGCAGCATTTTTCTGCATTTTGCTAAATGGCGACTTCTTGCAGGGCCTGGCCTGCGTAAATGCGCTTCACGACTTCTTCGATGGGCTCGTCTTCGATGAGCAAGTCGCGAACTTCGACGGTATTCAGAATCTGGCGAATCAAGTCGGCCGTTGCGACGCGGGTGCGGTCGAAACGAATGCGATAGGTGAGCTGGTCCACCTGCTCGAGCTCAAGGCCATCCCGGGCAAAGGATTGCACGCCGGCCAACTGGCCGGAATCCTTCACGGCGAACTTGATCTGTTTGGTGCGGAGCAATTTCTGCTTGAGCAGATCGAGCGGGCCGTCATAGAGGAGGCGGCCATGGTCAATGATCATGATGCGACGGCAAAGTTCTTCAATATCGTCGAGATCGTGGGTGGTGAGCAGCACGGTGGTTTGAAATTCGCGATTGATGGCGCGGAGGAATTTGCGAATCTGGTCTTTGGCGACGACGTCGAGGCCGATGGTGGGCTCGTCAAGAAAAAGCAACGGCGGATTGTGCAGAAGCGCGGCGGCAAGATCGCAGCGCATGCGTTCGCCGAGAGACAGCTTGCGCACGGGTGTGGAGAGATAATCCTGGATTCCGAGAATCTGATTGAATTTTTCCATGCGCTCGCGGAAATCGCGCTCGGGGACTTCGTAAATGCGGCGCAGGAGCTTGAAGGATTCGACGACAGCGATGTCCCACCAGAGTTGAGTGCGCTGGCCGAAGACCACGCCGATGGTTTTGACGTATTGGCGGCGCTGTTTGTAAGGGAGAAAACCGTTGACGCGGGCTTCGCCGGAGCTGGGGACGAGGATTCCGGTGAGCATCTTGATGCTGGTGGATTTGCCGGCGCCGTTGGGGCCGATGTAGCCGACCATTTCGCCGCGGTCGATCGAGAAGGTGACGCGGTCGACGGCTTTGACGGTCAAGTATTCGCGAAGAAATAAATTTTGGATGGAGCCCCAAACGCCTTCGCGGCGCTTGAAGGTGCGGAAATCCTTGGAGAGTTCGCGGACGTCAATGAGCGGCGCGTCAGGCATATCGCAGCGATTCTAGCATGGAGTTATTGGGGCGCAGGGAGCACGCTGCGCTTCGCAGAAGATACGCAAGGTGCAGGTTTTTGGATGGGTGAGCTGGATGATTCACCGCGTTCGTGGGTAATGCTAGCTTCAGGGGCTAAAGCCCACTGGAACAAGGCTTCTTAATGTCGGAGCTGAAGCTCCGACCCCCTAAAAACCACAGTGCTCTAGCCGCAGCCGCCGTGTCGCAGACAGGCTCAGCCCTAAAAAACAACGGTGGCCTAGCTGAAGACTCCCTGCTGCGGCGGCTGCGGCCCTCGAAAAACCGCGGCGGCATAGCCGAATCCAGCATGCAGCAGCTGGCGTTGGGGCCTTTCAGACCGCGAGGGATTTGTGTCTGGGCTAGGCGCGGAAGAGGACGTCTTCGCGATTGAACATGCGCACGGCCCAGAAGATGGCGATGCCGGCGTAGACGCAGGTCATTCCAAAGATGGCGGCTATGAAAATCCAAGGGTAAGAGCCGGCCATGATTTCCTTGCTGACCAGGCTGGTGTTGAGGATGGGAATGAGCGCTGTTTTCCAGTTCAGTTCGACTCCGGGGAGAAGGCCGATGATGGCGGGGGCGATTACGACAAAGCTCATGGGGCCGACGTAGGTTTGGGCTTCGCGAAAGCTTTTGGCGAGGAGCGAGATGGCCAGCAGCGCGGAGGCAAAGAGCACGGCGAGTGGAAGAAGCATGACCGCTACCACCGCGACTGTGCTGGGTTCGATCGACATTTGGAATGTGGCATGGGCGGCGGCCAACAATTTGGGTTTGGCCCAAGCGAAGGAAGCGCCGAGCGAGATCAGCGCCAGGATTGAGGTGACCACGGAAGCTGTGACGACGGTGAAAAATTTCCCAAACACGACGTCGGTGCGCGAAATGGGGCTGGAGAGAATTGTTTCCATGGTGCCGCGTTCTTTTTCGCCGGCGGTGAGATCCATGGCGGGATAGGTGGCACCGGTAAACGAAAAAATTATGATGAGGTAAGGAATTAATCCGCCGAACAGAGCGGCACCGACCTGCGAGGCGGAGGCGACGTTTTTCGAGTCAACAGTAAATGGATCTACCAAGCCGGGAGGCAATCCGCGCGCCGTTAGGGCATTGCGAAGGATTTGCTGGCGATATTTGTCAAAGAACTTTTCCAGTTTGCTTTCCGCTTCTTCGGATTTGTCATTGTTCTCAAAATAATCGATGACGACCTTTTCCGGATGACCGGCGCGGATGGCCGCGTCGAAACCGGGGGGAATTTCGATAACGGCGCGAATTTTCTTGTCGGTGACTTGCTGAACGGCGTCTTGCGCGTAGGGGAGGACGCGAATGCCGGGGAGTTTTTGAAGAGCGGCAATTACGTTGGGCGAATCGCCGCCACCGTGAATCATCACCGGAGCGATTTCCGTTTTGGCTTCACCGGAAAATTCGGCGGTGACGTAGCCGATGCCCAGAAACAAAAGCGGGAAGGCCACCAGGGGCATGATGATCATGGAGCGGATGGTGCGTTTATCGCGCAACATGTCGCGGAGTTCTTTGCGGTAGACAATCAGCGCATTGTGCAGGCTCATCGGCCGTCTCCGGAAACTTCGACGAATACGTCTTCGAGACTTTCCTTGTGAAAATGATTGCGCATCTCTTCGAGAGTTCCCTCAGCGCGGAGTTTTCCGCCGTGAATGATGCCGATGCGGTCGCAGAGTTTTTCGGCTTCGGGCATCACGTGGGTGGAAAAGATTACGGTTTTGCCGCGTTCGCGGCACTGGCGGATGAAATCGATGATGGAGCGGGCGGTCATGACGTCGAGGCCGCTGGTGGGCTCGTCGAAAATCATCACGGAGGGATTGTGAATGAGCGTGCGGGCGATGGAAACTTTCTGCTTCATGCCGGTGGAGAGCTTGCCGCAGCGGCGGTCGCGGAACTCCTGCATGTCGAGGGCGGTGAAAAGTTCATCGGCGCGCTGCCGAATGGCGGCGGAGTCGAGTCCGTAAAGCTGGCCGAAATATTCGACGGTTTCGAAGGCTGTAAGACGATCATAAAGAGCGGTGGCGGTGGAAAGGAAACCGATATTGGCGCGGACTTTTTGCGGCTCGCGGACGATGTCAAAGCCGGCGACAGTCGCGGTGCCGGACGTGGGCGCGAGAATCGTGGCGAGCATGCGCAAAGTGGTGGTTTTGCCGGCGCCGTTTGCGCCCAGCAGACCGTAAATTTCGCCGGGGCGGCAGGAGAAGCTGATGCGGTCCACGGCGCGAATGGCGCCGCGTTTCTTGTCGTTGAAGAACTTGCTTAGTTCCCGCGCCTCAATCACGCGCGCTCCTCATTTCAGCGCCATACGCCGGCGCAGGGATTCCGAATTGAACTGGCATACTTAAGCGATACGAATCTTACCCGGAGAAGTTACAACGAGAGCGCACAATCTGCGCATAGTTCCCCGCAGGCGACGGCTCCGTGCTGATGTGTGCTCGGATTATTGTACGGTTGGTGAGACTTTTACGAAAAGGAAAGCCGGACAGGATGAAATCTGCCCGGCTTTCTGATCCTGATGCGCTACTGCAACTGCACGCTGGCGGAACGGCTGAGACGGAAGCTGACGTGCGACTCGGCGGGCAAGGTGATGTCCTTTTTGCCGGTGGCAGCGGCGCCCGCTGTTCCGGCTCCGCCTCCTGCTGCCGCGCCGATGGCTGCGCCTTTTCCGCCGCCGGCGATTCCGCCGATGAGGGCACCAAGAGCTGAACCGCCGCCAATGGCGATGATGTCGCGTTTTTTGTGCGACTTCCCTTCCATGGTGAGAGCCTCGGTGCGCACGGGAACCCATGCGCCGTTGACTTGCACGGATTTCAATTCGAGAGAAAGCAAAGCGGGTTTGGACAAACGACCTGAGGGCCTGGCGTCGACGACGGCACCGCGGGCACGGGCGTCACGCTTGACGACAACTTGGCCGCGGACGGTGACTGGCTCGGAGACGGTGGCCTCGAAACTGTCACCGGCGGCGCTGTCTTTGCTCGAAAGAGCGGTGTCCAGAGTGACATGAAGTTCAGTGCCCGCCGGTATGGTGATGGATTCGGGCGCGCGCGATGCGGAGCTGGACGCGGATGAGCCTCCGCCGGAAGCCGGCTGCGCGGACGACGCACTGCTGGGGGCGCTGCCGCCATTGGCGCTATTGGGATTGCTGCCATTGCTGGAACATCCGGCAAAAATCATGGCGGCTGAGAGGGCCGCAGCTGCGAAAAAGGATGAGTACCAAGAGCGTCTCAATGGACACCTCCGAATAATGGTGATTCCTCTGCTGGGGTGCGCTTAGCATAATACAGAACGGCGGTGGCGTGAAAAGCGCGCGCGAGTGGATGCGCGGAAAAGTCAACCCGGCAGCGCGGTCAAAAGCAACGTGCTCGAAAGCAGCGAAGGCTGCGTTCGCGGAAATTGTGGTAGATTGAATGAAATGTCCAGCCAAGCGACATCACTATTGCACCGCGTGCTCATCGTCGAGGACGAGGAAAACGCGCGCAAGGGCTACGAAGCGCTGCTGCGCAAGTGGGATTGTGACGTTCTGGGAGTAGCGACGGCCGAAGAGGGCCTGGCGAAATTCGGGGATTTTCAGCCGGCGGTCGTGCTCGCGGATGTCGAATTGCCGGGAATGAATGGCCTGGAGCTCCTCAGTCAGCTTCATATAAATTCGCCAGAAACGCCGGTGATCATTATCACCGGGCGCGGCAGCGATGAACGGGCCGTGCAGGCGATCGAGGCCGGCGCGTTCTGGTACATCGAAAAACCGCTCAAGCCGCCGGTGCTGCGTTCGCTGCTCGAACGCGCGATGGGCAAGGTGCAGGACCGAAAGCAAGTGGCCGCACTGACGCGGCAGTTACGCGATGCGGGACGGCTTGGCGAAATGGTGGGCGGGTCGAGAACTATGCAGGATGTAATGCGACAGATCGAAACGGCCGCACCTTCCACAGCCTCGGTTTTGATTACCGGAGAAACGGGGACCGGAAAGGAAATCGCGGCGCGCACGATTCATCAGCTTTCGCCGCGAGCGAATCAGCCGTTCGTGGCGATCAACTGCTCGGCGATTCCTGAATCGCTGATGGAAAGCGAAATTTTCGGGCATGAGCGAGGGGCGTTCACGGGAGCCGCGGAACGCCGCCTGGGCTGCTTCGAACTGGCCGATGGAGGGACGCTGCTGCTCGATGAAATCGGCGAAATGCCTGCGGCGACGCAATCCAAACTGCTGCGCGTGCTGGAAGATCACAAAATTCGCCGGATCGGCAGCAAGGTAGAGACTCCGGTGAACGTGCGGGTGCTGGCGGCGACGAATAAAGATCCGCAGCAGGCGGTGGCGCAGGGCCATCTGCGTCAGGACCTCTATTTTCGCTTGAATGTGTTTCACATCCATTTGCCGCCATTACGCGAACACAAAGATGATTTGGCTTCGCTGGTCGAGCAACTGCTGAAAGAAATGAACCAAAAACACGGGGTTCAAACCAGCGGGATCAATTCCGACGTGATGGAGCTCTTCAAATCTTATCCGTGGCCCGGGAATGTCCGCGAACTTCGCAACGTGCTGGAACGCGCCGCCATCGCCTGTAATCACGGCTCGATTGGACGGCAGCACCTGCCGGAGGACTTTGCGCGCGGCCCGGTGGCGCAAGCCGGGGAACTTTCGGGGCTTCGTTTTCCTCCCGGCACAACCGTAGAAGCCGCGGAGCGCGAACTCATTTTGCAAACGCTTCAAGCCACCAATCAGAATAAGACACGCGCCGCCGAGTTGCTGGGGATCAGCCTGAAAACGCTGCATAACAAGTTGAAAGAGTACGAGGCTACGCGCAAAGATGACGTTAAGCCTGAAAAATAAATTCACGCTGGCCACCGCTTCGCTGGTGCTCGTGGTGGTCGCATTGATTTCAGGACTGTATGTAGCCCGCCTCACCCACCAGGTCATCACGCAAGCAAACGAGCGTTCGCAATTCGTGCTGCAACAGGTTTTCATAGCAGCGCAGAATGCGCTTCGCGCAGCCGCCGACAGCGGCGCGGCTCCGGCGTCTTCCGCGCCGAATGACATTCGCGATTATGTGCAGAAAACGTTGGGCAAGGACCCAGGGCTCTCGGTGCTCATTGAATCGGACATGAGCTATTCGGCGACAGTTTATGAGATCACCATCAGCGACAACGCGGGAACCGCACTGTTTTCCAGCGACGCGTCGCTTCCAGGAAATCCGGTCGCTGTGCGTCCAAAACTCTCCAAACTGGTCAGTGCGCCATTTGCCGAGCAGCTTCGTATTCTCAATGGCGCTCCCCGCGTCTATGAAGTCAGTGAGCCATTTAACGTCAATGAACACCCGTTCGGCGAAATTCATGTGGCCATCTCGTCGGCTCTGTTGCGCGACGAAGTGTGGCCGGGGCTGCATTCCGCGGTGTGGGTGGCGCTCGCGGCGGTAATACTTTCGACGCTGTTTACCGCATTCGTCAGTCAGGTGGCTCTTGCCCCGCTGTCGCGCATTTCCGCGCAGTTAGACCGCATTTCCGCTGGAGAATTCGACCCGGAGCCGGTGACGAAAGCCGGAGAATTGGGACAGGTGTCGAACAAGATCACGCGCATCGGGCAGCAGTTGCGCGACGTGCGCGAAATTTTCAGCACATTGCGCGAGAACATGAACCAAATCATGTCGGGGCTCGAAGACGGCCTGCTGCTTTTCAATGTGGAAGGGCGCGCGGTGCTGGTCAGCCCCTCGGCGGAAAAGTTTCTCGATGTTGGGTCGGAAACCCTGCTAGGTCGCAAAATGGATGAGATTTTCCCTTCCGGCCACCCGCTTGCGGAAGCGCTGCGAATTGGGCGCGCGGATCAGACATCGGATTTACAGACGGAACAGGTGGAAGTTGAACTGCCGGGCGCGCGGGGGGTGCGGCGAGTAGGGGCGAGCGTGCAGCCGATTCAGGAGAACGGGGCGCGCATGGGATTGCTGGTTACTCTTCGCGATCTCGAATCTCTGGAGAAAATCGGCTCGCAGTTGCAAGTTTCCGAGAGACTCGCGGCGCTGGGGCGCGTCACGGCCGGCGTGGCGCACGAGGTGAAAAATCCGCTGAATTCGATGCGTGTGTGGCTGGAGGTGCTGAAAGCGAATCTGCCTCCCGATGCGGAAACGCAGCAAGCGTCGAAAATGCTGGACTCGGAAATCGACCGGCTGGATCGCGTGGTGAAAACGTTCCTGGAATTCAGCCGGCCGGTGGAACTGGAGCGCGAAGAAGTCAGCCTTCCGGAGCTGCTGGAAAGCGTGCTGGCGGCGGCACAGCCTTCCATTACTCGCGCCGGCGTTCAACTCTCGAAAGAGATCCCCACCTCATTTCCGCCGATGGAGCTGGATCGGCGGTTGATTGAGCAGGCGGTCTTGAATCTGGTGCTCAATGCCAGCCAGTCCATGACAGCGGGCGGGCGGCTTACGGTCGCTCTGCGGCGCTTGTCTGATACCGCGGAGATTTCGATTGCGGACACAGGCCCGGGGATTGCGCCGGAAAATCGTGCGAAGATTTTCCAGCTTTTCTTCACGACGCGCAAAGGCGGAACGGGCATCGGGCTGGCGAACGCTTTTCGATTTGTGCAGTTGCACAATGGTTCGATAGAATTCGATACGGAGGTGGGGCGCGGAACAACTTTTCGCATCGAACTCCCGCTACATCACGTAACGCCAGTTTCGGCATCCTACACGGATTATGGACAGCCGTTCGCCAGGCGGGCGTAGCGAGAGTTATCATTAAGAAGATATCCCGACGTATGTCGAGACCAGACTCAACCCGTCCTCGAATCTGGCGCTCACGGCAAACGCGGAAGCTGATTTCGTCAGCTCTCGCTACGTGTGCTGTTGCGGCTTGCCTCGGATTTCTGTGCACGGGCTGCTCTCATAACCGGGTACACGCATCGGCGCCTGTCACGGTTCCGACGAATCCGCCGGCGCCAGTCCCCGTCCCAGATAAGAGCCAGTCGCCGGATTCCATTCCGGCTCCCTCGACGCCCGCGCCGAAAAATCCGGTGCCGACGAATCCGCCCGCGGAATTGAATCCGAAACCAGAAACGCCGAAGCGGCCGGAAACTTCGTCGACTCAGCCGACGGAACCGGAGCGGCCCACGGCGCCGCAAATTTCGCCTCAGATCTCGCCGTCGGATCAGTCGCAGCTGCAGCAGCAGGCAAATCAGCTCATCAACAGCACGCAGCAGAATCTTCATCGCTCGGACGGGCGGCAACTGAATTCCACGCAAAAAGATATGGTCGACAAGATTCGCGGATTTCTCGCGCAAGCGCAGGACGCGCTTACCACTTCCGATTGGGAGCGCGCCAAAAAACTTTCCGACAAGGCTTATCTGCTTTCACTCGAACTACTGAAAACACTTTAGTACTGGCGGGAATTTCTCCTCAAAGCTGGCGACAGTTCTTGCTGCAAAAGAAAATGCGGCGTGTCACAACGATTGCGCGCTCTTCATCTAATCGGGCGTATGAGCGCGAATTCAAAGTTCCAGGCATCCAATTTCAGGATCACGTCGAAGCTGTCACCGGCCCTTTCGAATCTGCCGGACCTTTCTCTCTTCAATAATCCCGCTAAAGCCAGAGCGGACCTGGTCCGCGGCGTCAGGTACGGGCGCATCGCTGCGGCGCGTGCGCCACGCGGCTCGAATTGGGATTTTGAGGACGAGACGGATGCGCTCGATTTGGCCATCGAGAGCGTTCCTCTCGGCGAGAGCATGAGCTTCGCCTTTCTGAGAGGATTCGCAGCGGAGTTCCGCCAGACTTATCAGCGGCGTTGCGACGCGGCGTAATCGTCCGGCACTGCGGCAGCGCTTTGCTGTAAAATCGGCGTGTGAAAAGTTACGACACGCTGATTGTCGGCGGCGGAATCATTGGCGCTTCGCTGGCGTTCGAACTTTCGCTTAAGGGCCAGTCTGTACTGCTCCTCGACAGGCAGGAACCAGGGCGCGAGGCGTCCTGGGCCGCGGCGGGCACGATTTCTCCCTCTCCTGATACTCCCGTGGCGGCGATGTGCGCGCTTTCGAGAGAAAGCTACCGGCTTTATCCCGGCTTCATCAGCGCGCTCGAATCGGCGACCGGAAAATCGGCTGGATTTCATCCTGACGGCGCTATTGAACTTTTCTTTGGCTCACGCGGCGAATCGGAACGCGACGAACGTTTGGGGATTATTTCGGAGGCAGGAATTTCCGCGCGCGCGGTTTCTCTTGCTGAGGCGGGGCGCATCGAACCGGCGATTGGCGCATCGGCGCGCGCCGCGCTTCAAATTATCGAAGAAGCTAGCATCGATCCGCGCGTGGTTACGGGGTTGGCGCTGAACGCGGCGGAAAATGCGGGCGCGGAAATTCGCGGCGGAATGGAAGTCATCTCGCTGATGATGAATGATGCGCGCTGCGGAGGCGCGCTGGTCTCGTCCGTGGACGAAAGTCAGGCGGGAGCTGTGAAGATTCGCACGGCGGAAAAAATCGAAGCGCGGAACGTGGTGATTGCGGCGGGCTGGCGCTGCGGGGAAATTGGCGGCGCTGAGGCTTACGCGCCTACTTCCCCGGTTCGCGGGCAGATGGTGGCGTTTGGGCCAGTTGCTGGCGCGCCGCGAATGATTCTGCGATACGAACAAGGTTACCTTGCGCCGCGCGAAAATGGGCGCGTGGTCGCGGGCAGCACGCTCGAGCCTGGGAAAATTGCGAAAGAGACGACCGGGGCCGGCCTTCAAAAAATTCTGAGCGCAGCAATTGAAATGGCGCCTGCGCTTGCGGAAGCGCCGATCGTGGAATCCTGGGCAGGACTTCGGCCAGATTCGCCCGATCATTTGCCGATCGTTGGAGCTACAGACGTGGAGGGGCTGTTCATCGCCACGGGGCATTATCGGAATGGCATGCTGCTCGCGCCGGTGACCGCGAAATATCTTTCGGAATGGATTGTGAATGGGGGCGCGCCAAAAGTGCTCGAGGCGTTCACGCCAATGCGGTTTGCCGCAAAAACGCAGGGCGCCGCAAAATTGTGATTGCGTGCGGCGTTTGGTCGAGAGTGGATGTTAGTGCGGAATCATTCCTGTGGTGCGCCGCGGCTGCCGATTCGGAGGACCCGCCAGAGTTGAAGCCTGGCCCGGGCTGGTGAAATTAATTTTCTCGGCTAACAAATAGAGCGGGCGATTCAGCGAAACATCGAGAGTCGTGCCGCGGGGCAATTCGGCTTCTGGACCGCGGGTGAGTAGAACGGCGGCGAGCCCCGCCACAGCACCTGCTCCGGTGCCGATAAGCGCTCCCTTGCCGGTGCGAGTTGCGATCGCGCCGATTCCCGCGCCTGCCATCGTTGTTTGCGCAACTGTGTTTGCATCGCCGGCTTTGTTCGAGTCGCCTTGCACAGTGCCTTCTTTGCCCACCGTTTCGTTTCCGCCGGTGCCGGCATCGCGCGGGATGGCATCGAACTGCGCTTGATAGCCGTTCGGCAGAATCAAATTGTCGAGGCGGATGCGAATCTCGGCGCGGCCCTTCACGCGTCCGGCGCGCTTTGCTTCGGTCACTTCTCCGCTGACGTAAGAACCTGCGGGAATCGTAATTTTCCCATCGACCATGATGGGAAAAACTGTTTCGAGGAAGACCGGATCACCGGGCTTGGCGCTGCGTGTGGAAATGGCGTTGTGGAGCACCAGAGGCAGCACGGTTCCGGTGGGCACTTGGAGATATTTCGAAGAATTCGCGGTGACGGCGTTGGCGTTGTCTTTGGTCGGCGCTGTTGTGTTTGCCGGAGTTGTCTGCTGCGCTTGCGCCTTTACGGTGATTGGGCCGGCATTCGCGCCGGATTTGTCGGGCGAATCGGCGGACGACTGCTGTTTTGGCGGATTCGCTGACTGTGCTCCCGCTGGAGGAACGATAAAAGTCGTCGCACTCAGCAGCACAAAAATCAATATGGCTGGTTTAGTCATAGCGCACCTCGCGCAACGCTAATGCGATGCAACGCAGTTGAACTCAGGATGCTCCGCTCGGCGCAGTGAAGTCAATCTACGAGTCGCGAGTTGCACACCTGATTTGACTCTCGCTTTCGGCGCGCTTACTCTGTCTTTTCGGTGCGGCCCGCCGCCAATTTCCGCAGGAGGATTTCTGAATGGCTAATCTCGTTCTTGTTTACGGTATGCGGTTGTTCCCCGAGGAGGAGTTGGAATCCGTCGGCGGCGCGTCCGTGAAACTCAAAAATGGACGCACCGGGAATATTACTTTGCACTTGATCGAAGGCTCGAAGGAACAAATCGAGCAAGCACTGAAGCAATCGCTTGATGCGTTTTTTGATTTGTACCCGGAGATTTGAATCGCCCGATTGCGCGGCACTACGCCGCCGATTTAATTCCGCTAAATAAGAATTACCGTTTGGCCGGTGAGGTCGAAACGCTTGCGGCAACGGATGTTGCGGCAGGCCACCATGTCATCCACGCGCACCATGTAGGAGCGCGCTTTGGCGAAATGGGCGCGGTCGTCTTCATTTGATCCGCGAGGCAGCTCGTTTTTCTTTGTCCGCGTTTTCCAGCGCACCGGATAGGTGTTTTCCTGACGGCAGTGCGGACAGGTCAGCGGAATCTGCTTGGTTTCTTCCTTCTCGTCGTAAAATCTTCTGTCGTCGGCCATTTCGTCCTTCAGTTTGTTTTTTCTGGCGGCGCGATTGGCGCGTTAGCCGAAGTCGCGGCGCGGTGGATTTCGTCCACCGTCACGAACCGCAGCCCGGCATCCTTCCATCTCGGCAGCCAGTACTCCAGCGCTTTCACGGTGTGCTGGCGCTCGCCCTGCGCGTTCCGGTGATCGCCGTCGTGCAACAGCACGATATCGCCTCCACCGACTCGCCGCAAGCGCCGAATCACATTCGACGCGGGCTGCGGCTTCCAATCCCACATCCAGCGCGACCACATGGCCACGCCGGCGTAGCCCATGCGCCTAACGACTCCGTCGAGCTGCGGCCCACGAAAGCCGAAAGGCGGGCGCATCCAATGCGGGCGGACACCGGTTGCAGAATGAATGGCTTCGTCGCAACGGCTTAGCTCGTCGTGCAACGCTTTTGCAGGAAGGAAAGTGATATTCGGATGCGTCTCTGTGTGATTGGCAATGGTATGGCGGCCGGCAACGATTTCTCGCGCGATTTCGGGAAACGCGCGGACGTGCGCGCCCATTACGAAGAATGTGGCGTGAGCTGCGTTGCGCTCCAATACTTCCAGCAAGGCCGGGGTGGCTGCGGGATTTGGGCCATCGTCGAATGTAAGCGCAATGGTGCCGGCATCTCCGGTTGTGCGCAAGCTCGGACCGAAAATCTGCGCTCCGGGATAAACGGCTCCCCACGTGGCCACTGCCGCGCCGCCTAGTATTGCTCCGCCTGCCATTGCCGCCGCGCTCATAAATTCATTTTCGCATGGCGCAAATTATCCAGCCAGTTTTCCATTGCTTCAGTTCCCTGCTCTGCGATGTACCTTTGGTAGGATAGCGCCATCCAAATGCCCGAATCCGCCGCAGCCAAGATTCCTGCATGGGCGCGCATCTGCAGCCTCATTTGGCTGGCGATTTGGACGCCTGTTTACTGGCGCGTGTGGAGCGCGCAGAATTTTCTGCATGTTTGCGACATCGCGGTGATCCTCACTTGCGCAGGACTCATCTTCAGCAATTCCCTGCTGCTTTCGAGTCAGGCAGTTTCTTCCATTTTCACTGACATTTTGTGGGATCTCGACGCGGCCTGGCGACTCTGCACCGCGCATCCACTGACCGGCGGGACGAATTACATGTGGGACGCGCATTATCCGCTTTGGGCCCGGCTGCTTTCGCTATTCCACATCATCTGGCCCATCATTCTGATTTGTGCGCTCAGGCGCACCGGCTACAACCGCCGGGGGTTTGCACTGCAGTCAGCGATTGCCGCGGCTGCGCTCGTCGCGGCGAGGTTCGGGAATGCAGCAGACAATATCAATTACGCCTTCCGCGACCCGTTGTTCCACCGATCGTTCGGCCCAGCGCCTCTGCATCTTGGGATCATTTGGCTCGGACTGGTCGTTCTAATTTATGTGCCGACGCATCTCACTCTTTCAAAATTTCTGCCGCGCGCAGCCGAGAAAGATCCCGACGCCCATTCCGTCGCCTGACGTTCGCTGGCGCTGAAAATCTGAACTCCGCTGCGCCGCGCTTTCGCTATAATCAAAACGAGGCCAGACGTTCATGCCCGCGCAGCAATCATCCGGTATCTTTATCGGCCGAATTTTCAAAATCCCCGTTTATCTGCACTACACGTGGTTCATTATTTTTGGGCTCATTACACTCAGCTTTGGCGAGCAATTCAAACAGGCCAATCCCTCCTGGAATCCGGCTCAATACTGGCTTCTGGGCGCCTTCGTGAGCATTCTTTTCTTTGCCTCCATTGTGTTCCATGAACTCAGCCACAGCCTTGTGGCGATGTATTACAAGATTCCCGTCCACTCGATTACGCTGTTTGTTTTTGGCGGAATATCGCGCATCACTCGCGAAGCCGACAACGCGAGGCAGGAATTCAACATCGCTTTCGTGGGGCCGCTCTCGAGTTTTGTATTGGCAGGGATTTTCTTTGGCATCGCTGAGATCAGCACGCGTAACAGCATGGTGCAGGTGCTGTGCGTCTATATGGCGGGAATTAATTTCATTCTTGGCGTGTTCAACCTGATTCCTGGTTTTCCGATGGACGGGGGACGAGTGCTTCGCGCAGCGGTTTGGGCGGGCACAAAGAATTACGATAAAGCCACGCGCATCGCGTCGCGCAGCGGACAATTCATTGCGTACTTGATGATCATTTTGGGGATCTGGGCGATCGTGCAGCCGAGCAGTGCGCCGCGTATTATTGGAGGCCAATTCGGCGGCCTGTGGTTAGCGTTTATTGGATGGTTCCTGCTCACGGCATCACAGGAGACGTACACGCAAGTGGCCATCCGCAACACGCTCGAGGGGCTCAGCGCCGGGGATGTAATGTCACCCGATGTGCCCACGGTGCCGCGCAACGCTTCGCTGCAAGACTACGTGCAGGAAGTGCTGCGCACGGGCCGGCGCTGCCACGTGGTGACGGGCAACGGAATGGCCGTGGGTCTCGTCACCCTGCATCGGGTGCAGCACTTTCCGCGCGATGAATGGAACAACACTTCCATCCAGGCGGCGATGATTCCGCTGAACAGCATTCATTGGGTCTCGCCAGCGCAGCCCGTGATGGGCGTCCTCGAACAAATGCAGGCGGAAGATGTGAATCAAATGCCTGTGCTGCAGGAGGGCCACATCATCGGGATGATCTCGCGCGATTCCATCCTGCGCGTGATACAAACGCGACTGCGTGCCAGCCGCTTCGCTGAAAAGTGAACTCCGCCAAACTTATTTTGCCGGCTGAAACAGAGTCGCTTTTGTCGGAATCTGCGCTGACATTTCTTTGGCTATCGCCAGGGCCTGAGCTGTCACTTTCGATTCGGTTTGTCCACCGTCTTTCTTGAATCCGACGCCCAGCGCCCCGATCATTCGCCCCTGCGCGTCGCGCAGCGGAACCGACACATCGTACCCATCGCGCTCCTTTTCAACATAAGGCTTTCCCGTCTGCATTGGCGCCACATCGTCCTTCTCGCAGTTCTCGCCAATGTCGCTTGGGTCTGTGGAAGCGATGGTCTTGCACCCACTCTTCATTCGAACGGCAATCCCAACTTCATCAGCCTCCGGATGGTTTGCCTTGGCCTGTTCGACGAGCGCCTCCGCAAAACTCTTCTGTTTTGCCGCCGGCCGCGCCACTCGATGGCCTGACGAAAGAGCCAGCATGGGAAACAATGCAAGCACCACGAATAAAGAAAACTTCATCTTCATGTCTTCTGTCATAAAAGCCTCCTGGTTCCCAAGTTCAGAGCCGCGAATCGGCGGGTGGCGCGCATCGCGCTCCCCGCAGCTCTCACGCTTAAGCTACTCTCATTCACGCCGGACGCCTTGACTTCAAAATGAATCTTTATTCATCTTGGAAGTGGATCTGCGCAACGCTCTTCCGCGCATCCCAAGCTGTAGCCCCAAAAACTGGCTTTCTCGTTAGCGTATAATTAATTCCTGGCCGCCATGCGCATCCTGCTCGTCGAAGACGAACGCAAAGTCGCGAGCTTTGTGGCTCGCGCGCTTCATGAGAATACTTACGCCGTGGACATCGCCCTTACCGGCGAAGAAGGCTTCCGCCTCGCGTCCGAAAATCCATACGACGCCATCCTTCTCGACGTACGCCTCCCTGGCATGACCGGCGTCGAACTCTGCCGCAAACTTCGCCAGGAAGAAATTCAGTCTCCCATTCTCATGCTCACCGCTCGCGGCCTCGTCGAGCAGCGCGTCGAAGGCCTTGACGCAGGCGCCGACGATTACCTCGTCAAGCCTTTCGCTCTCGCCGAATTGCAAGCCCGCGTGCGCGCTCTCGTCCGCCGCAATTTCCGCCGCGGCGAAGCCAAATTGCGCTGCGCCGATCTCGAACT
>DAIRCW010000051.1:0-16101 GCA_036796475.1 Candidatus Acidiferrales bacterium
CCCGTGGGTCACAAGCTGCGCCAATCGGGATTTCTTGTTCCGGCAGCAACGAAGTCAACCACCAAGGGCTACGTGCTCGGAGATTCCTTTTACTGGGCCCCGGCGGACTGGATGGATGCCACCGTTGGAGCTCAGTATTTGAGCAAGCGCGGTTCGAGCGAAAATGGCGAGTTGCGGATGAAGCCCTGGGAGAACGCCACCCTCACCGCGAACTATTATGGCGTGATTGACCGCGGGATTTCCGGGCCGGCCGGGACGATTACCAAGCAGGGCGGGCATGAAGATCATTTCTTCTTTGACGCGTTGTTCCCGCGCGGTTGGCGAGGCGTCGCGGATTTGGATCAATTGTCCTCGCTGACGTTCCGGCTGGCATTCGCTGAGACGTTCGCGCAAGCGGTGAATTCCGAAGTACGCAACACGGCGTTCTTGACGAATAACACCGATGGCTTCAGCGTGTCGCTGGCGGCTCAGAGCTATAAAAACTTCTTGAGCGCTTCGCCGGATACCGCCATTGTGTTGCGCACCGCGCCGGAGATACGCGCTAGTTCCGTAGATCGCGCGCCGTGGCGAAAGCTGCCAATCTATTTCGGATTCGATGCGTTCGCGGACGCGGTCCACCGGGAATCGAATGTACCGCCGGAGTTCAGCACACCGTCATTCGTATCGCGAATGGAGATAGCGCCGAACGCAACCATACCCCTGCATTTCGGGCCATGGCTGGAAATGACGCCTTCCTTCACGCTGCGTTCCACCCGCTACGGCGGGCAATTGCAGAACGGGATTTTCGCCGATGACCCTTTTATGCGCACAACGGAAGAATTCTCGTTGGATATTCGGCCGCCGGCGATTGAGCGAACCTGGAGCAGTGGAAACGTGAAGTGGATGCACACTGTGGAGCCGCAGCTCGTCTATCACTATGTGGACGGCGTCGAGGATTTCGCGCGCTTTCTGCTTTTCGATCAGGACGATACCCTGACCGACACCAACGATGTGCAGTACGGAATCACCCAGCGGCTTTTCCGGCGAAGCGGCAGTTCAGACTCGCGCGAAATTGCCAGCTGGAGCCTCACACAGAAATATTATTTCGATCCAGAGTTTGGCGGGGCGCTGGTTCCCGGAGAGCGCAACGTTTTTCAGGCACTCGATTCGGTAACGCCATTCGCGTTTGTGGACCGGGAGCATGAAACCTCGCCGCTTATCAGCGATTTGAGGATCGAGCCGGCTGGGCAGTTCGATTCCGAATTTCGCGTGGATTACGACGCCGAGCGTGCCCGCATCACCGCCATCGGCGAACTGCTGAAGATTCGCCCGTACAAGGAAAGCTTTGCCACCCTAGCGCATTTTTCGACGCTGAACATCCCTCCCATTTCTCCAGCGAATCCCCCGGTTCCTGAGCCGTACTCGAATCAGATCCGCGCGGTCGTCGGCTATGGAAATCCGGTGCGCAAAGGATGGAACGGCGAATTCGGCGTGAGTTACGACATCAGCCAGCAGGTTTTTCAGAATCAACTGGTGGAGCTTTCGTACAACGGCTCGTGCTGCGGAATCGGCTTCGAATACCGACGACTGAGCCTCGGGCAGGTGCGAAATGAAAACCAATTCGGGGTTGTGCTGCGGATTGCGAACATTGCGTCCTTCGGGAATGTACGGCGGCAGGAGAGTATTTTCTGAGCGAATTGCGTATGCGAAGAATAGCGAAAGACGAATTTGCCTATTGGACGATTGCGGAAGCGGCGGCGCATTTGCGTCGGAGGAAGATTTCGCCTGTGGAGCTGGCAGAAGAGGCGCTGGCGCGGATCGAGAATTTGAATCCGCGGCTGAACGCCTTCATCACCGTGACCGCGGAACGGGCGCTGCGGGAGGCGCACGCGGCGGAGCGCGAAATGCGCCGCGGGAAGTTTCGCGGGTTGCTGCACGGGATTCCGCTGACGCTCAAGGACAATATTTGGACCAGCGGCGTGCGCACCACGGCAGGTTCGAAAATTTTGCGGGATTTTGTCCCCCCGGCTGACGCACAAGTCGCCAAGAAGCTGGCGGATGCCGGAGCCGTTCTGCTCGGAAAAACGAATCTCCACGAATTCGCCTATGGGATTACTACGGAGAATCCTCATTACGGCCCGGCGCGCAATCCATGGAACACGGACTGCATACCGGGAGGCTCGAGCGGCGGGTCGGCAGCGGCGCTGGCTGCGGGAATCGGATTTGCCTCGGTAGGTACGGATACCGGAGGTTCGATTCGCATTCCTGCGGCGCTGTGCGGAATCGTTGGACTGAAGCCGACGTTCGGCCTGGTAAGCTGCGAGGGAGTCATACCGCTGGCCATAACGCTGGACCATGCCGGCCCGTTGACCCGTAGCGTTGCGGACGCGGCCATTGTGCTCGATGCCATTTGCGAGTGTGGCGCAAGAAAACCGAATTTCTATCGTGGCCTCTTCGCAGCGCGCAAAAAGAAAAGCCGCGCGAAATTCCGTTTGGGCTGGCCACGCGATTATTTTTTCGAGCGAGTGGATGAGGAAACCAAGGCCCGCTTGGAGCAAGCGGCGCGAGCATTCGAAAAATTGGGCGCGCAAATCGAGGAAATCGCTCTGCCGAACATCGGAGACTCGGTCGAGCCTAGCACCCAAATCGCCCTCGCCGAGGCGCTCGAATATCATCAGGCCCAGGGATACTATCCGGTGCACGCGGATGAGTACGGCGAAGACGTCCGGAAGCGGCTGGCGATGGGAAGCTCCGTGCGCGCTGTGGATTACCTAAAGGCGCAGCGCATGCGCGAGCGAGTCCGCGAGGACTTTCGACAGGCATTTGCCAAAGTGGATGCGATTCTTGCGCCGGCAACTCCGATTGCCGCGCCGCGAATCGGCCAGGCAAGCGCGATGCTCGGCGGTCAGTCGCAATCGGTGCGCGGAGCCCTCGTGCGTATGAATCGTCCAGCGAATTTCACCGGTTTTCCAGTGATTTCCGTCCCGTGCGGATTCACACGAGCCGGCTTACCCATGGGAATGGCCCTGCACGGGCCGCCGTGGGGCGAAGAGACGCTGCTGCAAATTGCGCTGGCCTACGAACAAGCGACAGAGTGGCATTTGCGGCATCCGCAATGAGCCGCGCGCGCTCGAAGGCACATCCAATAAACATAAGGAAAGCGTAGGCATACAGAATGGGAAGCGTCACTGTATTCGCGGCGGTTCTTGCGGGACTCGTCTCCTTTTTGTCGCCCTGCGTGTTGCCCCTCGTGCCGGGATATGTCTCCATGCTTTCCGGCGTGGGCGTGGACCAGCTGCAAAGCGGCGAAGGCGCGCGCGGCGGGCTGCTCGCTTCCGCGTTGGCCTTTGTGATCGGGTTTTCTGTGGTGTTCATCAGTTTTGGCGCCTCAGCGAGCGCGGTGGGAACTTTTTTGCAGAGCCATCGCAGCATCCTCGCGCCGCTGGCCGGCGGATTGATTCTGCTGTTTGGCCTGCACCTGATTGGATGGCTCGTGAAAATCACCGTGCGCGTGGGCCTGGTGATAGGCGGAGTTTTGCTCGCCGCAGGAATTGTGATGTTTTTTGCCGCGCCCGACGGATTCGGCGATTTTCGCCCTGTGCATCCCGTAGCGCTGTCACTGATTTTCTTGCTGGGGCCGGCGCTCACGCGATGGCTGAATCGCGACGTGCATTTCCGAAATTTAGGCGGCCAGCCGGGCATCGTCAGCGGATTTTTGATGGGCTTCGCTTTTGCCTTTGGCTGGACGCCCTGCATCGGTCCGATTCTCGCCTCGGTCCTGACTCTCGCGGCCACTGAAGGCACCGTGGCGCGTGGCGTTTTTTTGCTGGCAGCTTATTCCGCGGGCCTGGCCATTCCTTTTTTGCTGACCGCGATCGGCATCGGCCAATTCCTCAAGTTTTACAAGCGGTTCCGCAAGCACATCCACTGGGTGGAAGTCTTCAGCGGCGTCCTGCTGCTCGCAGTCGGCGCGCTCATTTTCATGAACCGCCTGACATGGCTTTCGGGTAAACTGACATTTCTGAACCGTTTTTCGCTGTAAGGATGGAGCGATGAAGAGTAAGCAGATGATTTTAGGATCGGTGGCGCTGATTGCGCTCCTGAGTTTTGCATTCGCCGGATGCAAGCAGAGCTCCTCGGTGCGAGCCGGAACAACGGACGCAGCCTCCGTGAACGCGGGAAAACCGGCAGAGCCAAACGTCACCTTTCCGGAATTGCAAGGCGGCAATTTGCAACTGGCGAGCTTGAAAGGGGAAGTCGTCCTGGTGAATTTCTGGGCCACTTGGTGCGATCCCTGCCGCGAAGAAATTCCCTGGATGATTGGCTTCGAAGACAAATACAAAAATCAGGGCTTCACGATTCTGGGCGTAGCCATGGATACCGAAGGGAAAAAAGTCGTCGATCCCTTTGTGCAGAATACGCAGTTCAAAGTCGGCGATGCACAGGAAAAAATGAGCTATCCGATCATGATTGGAAATCCTGACCTCGCCGAAAAATTCGGCGGCCTGATCGGATTGCCCACCAGCGTCCTGATTTCGCGCGACGGAAAAATCGTGAAGCGTTTCATCGGCCTGGTCGACCGCGATGAACTGCAGCACGAAATCGAAAAGCAGCTTCAATTGAAGGTCGCGGCGCCGGTGCAAACCAGCGCGCATTCGTAAATTGCGCTGCGAACCGCAACGTCGCGTCGCAAAATTTCACGCTGGCAAAAAACTCCTATGATGGACGAACGGGAATTTCAGAAAAAATCGGAAGAGGCGCTCGAGAGTTTGCGCAAGCGCCTGACCGAACTCGGCGACCAGCACGACTTCGAAGTCGAGGGCGGCAGCGGCAAACTGGAAATTCTATTTGAAGATGAAGACGACACCCGCTTCGTCATCAGCCCGAATTCGCCAGTCCGCCAGATTTGGATTTCAGCCCTGACCACCAGTTTCAAGCTGGGCTGGTCCGATGTAGCCCAGGCATTCGTCCTGGACAAGACCGGCGAAACCCTGCCGCAAGCGATGAGCCGGATTTTGAGCCAGCAGTTACAGACGACGGTGAATGTTTGAGATGCGAATGCAAATGACTAACAAACGGAATCATAAAATCGCGCGTTCCACAGTGGCCGCGCTTTGCGCAGTACTGTTTTTCTCGGGGATGATTCTCACGCCAGCGGCGCACTCACAGCAGTTGCCGCCTCCTTCAAAAGTTGCCAGCCCTGAAGCGCACGTTGCGCCGGCGACCGTCGCGCCGGGAGGCACCTTCGAAGTCACCCTCGACGTCGGCATCATGTCTGGCTTTCACGTGAACGCGCACAAGCCTTCCGAGGACTACCTGATTCCCACCACGCTCACCGCAAAATTGCCCGCGGGCTTCAAGGAATTGGAAACAACTTATCCGCCAGGAATAGAGAAAAAGCTTTCCTTCACCGATAAACCCCTGCTGGTTTACACCGGCAAGTTCACCGTGCGCGCCAAATTCGTGGCCGCAGCGAACGCGCGCGTCGGCAAAGTGAAGCTGCCGTTCACATTGCAGTATCAGGCGTGCAACGATGCCGTCTGTCTGCCCCCGGTGAAGGCTCCTGTCGACGTAACCGTCCAAGTCGCGCCGAGCCCCAAGGCAGGCACTTAATTGCACGAGCCAGAGCCGGCGTCAGTAAATGAACTCCCGCCGCAGGAATGAACCGCCAGCCGTAGCCGCGCGCCCGCAAAGTAAGTTTCAGCACGCCGAACGCGAAAGCCTTACGCGTCTCGCTATTTGGTTTAGCCCCGCCGAACGGACGCAAACGCTTGCGGCCTCCCAACGCGCGCAACATTCTCCAAGAAGTTGTCGAAGAATTAATCTTGACAGAACAAAACAGCCCTATATACTTCGCTTGCTGCCAATCCGGCAGCGCTTATCCAGAGTGGCAGAGGGGACAGGCCCGACGAAGCCACAGCAACCTGGTCCGAGAACCAAGGTGCTAATTCCTGCCCGATGGGGAAGATAAGATCCTCGGCTGATCGAAATCCGATCTACTGAAGATTCCGACCCCAATTGAATCGATCCGCCCGTGAGCAACGGCGAAGCTGTTGTGTTCGCGGCACGGTATACGCAGAGCTATCTGCATGAGCTCGCTATCTTCATGCAGCGCTTGGCGGAACCCGGCTTTCTCTGGAAAGCGCTATGCCGTTTTTGCGCGGCCCGGAGAAATCTGTGCACACCAACACACGCGAAGTCGAAGTAGCTTTGATTGCAGTCATCAAATTGGGCGGATCCGTACTAACCACCCCGGCCTCGTACCAGTCTGCTGCAACTTTCATCGCCCAACGGCTGGCGGCGAATGCCACGGAGCATTTGGTCGCCGTTGTCTCCGCACAGAACGGAGAAACCGACGCGCTGCAACGCGAGGCGCAAACCATATGCGCCGGCCCGGACGAGGCAGCCCTCGATCTCCTGTGGTCCACAGGCGAATTGCGCTCCGTTGCGCGCCTTTGTTTGCATTTACAGGCTCAAGGCGTGCGCGCAGCTGCGTTGGACGTGCGGCAAACAGGATTGCGAATAGCAAAACGCGGTGCGGAAATTTCCACGGCGGCCTTCGATTCATCCGCAATCCGCAGCGCGCTGCTCCGTCGCCGGGCCGTGGTCGTACCGGGATTTCTCGCAACCGATGCGACCGGAAACATTGCAACGCTCGGGCGCGGCGGCTCCGACTTGACCGCTGTAATCATTGCTGCCGGTCTCGGAGCATCCCGATGTGAATTGATCAAAGATGTGGCGGGATACTTTTCGGCTGACCCGCGCCTTCACTCCAACGCAAAGAATTTGCCAAGACTTTCATTCGCAGACGCGCTCGCAATGGCCGACGCCGGATGCGAGCTCGTCCAGCGCGACGCACTTTTGGCAGCAGAGCGATGGGATCTGCCGCTGCTCGTCCGCAGTTTCGATCAACGCGCCGCTGGAACCTGGGTCACTCGAACGCACCTCTCGGCAGTGTCCGTCGTTTCAGGCGTGCCGCTTCTTGCGAATTCAACGAGTCAGCAAATCGCCGAGGAAAATTTCAGCAAAGTTCAATCAGCCGACGAAAACTAAACTCAAATAAGGAGAATCAAGATGGAATTTGCCACCAGAACCATTCACGCAGCTCAGGACGCCGAAGCGCAAACCGGCGCATTGATTGCCCCGATTTTTCAGACCTCCACCTACGAGCAGCATGCCCCCGGAGAACACCGCGGCTTCGATTATTCCCGCACGAATAATCCAACACGAAAGCGGCTGGAAGCCGTGCTCGCGCAGCTTGAGGGCGTCGACTTTGCAGCCGTTTATGCTTCGGGATTGGCTGCGGAAAACGCGGTCTTTCAGGCCTACTTGAGGCCCGGCGACGAAATCGTGATTCCGCTGGACACCTATGGCGGGACCTATCGTATTTTGAACAGCGTCTTCCGGCCGATGGGATGTGTCATCCGCCAGGTTGATATTGCGGATGCCGCCGCGCTCAACTCGGCGTTGTCACCCAAGACACGCTTGGTTTGGATCGAATCTCCAACCAATCCACGCCTCCTGATTTACGACATCGAGGCCATCAGCAAATTTGCGCACAAGAGCGGAGCTCTCGCCGTCGTGGATAACACATTCGCTTCGCCCTATTTTCAACAACCCTTCCGCCTCGGCGCCGACATTGTCGTCCACAGCGTCACGAAGTATCTCGCCGGGCATTCCGATGTGATTCAGGGCGCGGTGCTCGCCAAAGATGCCGCGGTGTTCGAACCCATTAAGTTTCTTCAAAACGCCACCGGCGCTGTGCCTTCTCCGTTTGACTGCTGGTTGACCCTTCGCGGCTTGCAGACGCTGGAACTGAGAATGCAACGCCACGCCGAAAATGCCATAGCCATCGCTCAGGCGCTTGAAAAGCATCCGCGTGTGCGCCGCGTTTACTTCCCAGGATTGCCGCAACATCCCGGCCACGATATCGCTCGCCGGCAAATGACCGGATTCGGCGGAATGGTTTCCTTTGAACTTGAGGGAACCACGGAAGATGTCGCCGCATTCGTATCTTCGCGACGTTACTTCACGCTGGGCGAAAGCCTCGGCGGCGTCAAAGCGCTGATCTGCCACCCTGCGCGCATGACGCACGCCTCGATTCCCAAAGAAGAGCGCGCTCGCCTCGGGCTTTCGGACAATCTCATTCGCCTCTCTCCCGGCTGCGAAAATGCCAAGGATTTAGTTGAAGACCTGCTCGAGGGCCTCGACCAAATCCATACGAAAAGCGCTGCAAAACCCTTTGCTGTCGCCGAAGCCAGATGAGCGCGCCCAAAGCCACAAAGAAAATCGGCGTCGGAGTGCTGGGCGCAACCGGTGTAGTCGGCCAGCAACTCGTCGCAATGTTGCATGGGCACCCATGGTTTCGATTGGTGTGGGTCGCAGCGAGCGAGCGGTCCGTCGGCAAGCGCTATGGCGAATTGCCTTCGAGGCACACTCAGCCGTTGTCGGAGGAAGCGGAGCGCTTAATCGTGAACTCATTGACTGCGGGAAACGCTCCGAAAATCCTCTTTTCCGCGCTCGATGCCTCCGTTGCCGGAGAAACAGAAGCGGCGCTCGCCGCCGCTGGCCACATCGTCATAAGCAATGCGAGAAATCATCGCATGGACCCCTGGGTTCCTCTCCTGATTCCCGAGGTGAACGCGGGGCATCTTTCCGCATTGCAGCTTCAGAAGCAGCAGAAAGGCTGGAGCGGTTCAATCGTTACCAATCCAAACTGCTCGACTGTTTTTTTGACCATGGCGCTTGCCGCTTTGCGCGAATTCACTCCGCGGAAAGTGATCGTCACCACCATGCAGGCTCTTTCCGGCGCGGGACACCCCGGAGTCGCCTCGCTTGATGCACTGGGAAACGTCATTCCCTTCATCGCCGGCGAAGAAGAAAAACTCGAGAATGAAACCAGGAAAATCCTCGGCAGATTCACAGGAAAAGAATTCGCACCGGCAGACATACAAATCAGTGCACAAACCACGCGCGTGCCGGTCGTGAATGGACATACGGAGGCTGTCTCGGTCGAGTTGCGTGAGAGCGCCACGCGCAAAGACATCATTCGAAGCTTCGAAGAATTTGCAGGCAGGCCGCAAGAATTGAAATTGCCGAGCGCTCCACAGCGCCCCGTGGTGCACTTCGATTCTGCCGATCGCCCGCAGCCGCGGCTGGATGTTGACCGCTTCAGCGGCATGGCAGTTCAGGTCGGACGCCTGCGTGAATGCCCCGTGCTCGGCCACAAATTTGTGCTCCTCGGCCACAATCTCATTCGCGGTGCCGCCGGAGCCGCTTTGCTGAATGCAGAATTGATGCATACCAAGGGCCTTTTGAATTGAATGCCAGGCGAAAAAGGCGGTCGTGCCTCGGTTTACTGCACAGCTTACTCAGTTCCGGGATCGAGGCGCAGGTGCCGACTTCCGGATACGCGTATATTCAGTTTCGAGTGTGGACATTCCGCCGGCGTTTTCGCCGAGCAGCTTCACCGTGAAATGGTCCGCATCATCCTGCGTGACCGTCACGCGCAAAGTTTGCTTTTCTCCACCCGGGCCGAGAAACGCCCCGGAATAACGGACCGTTTTTCCATTGTCGTCGCTTGTGCCGTCAAGCACCAGGAACGCCGTTGAACCATCGTAGATCCAAATGGCTTCGTATTGCCCGGAGCCGTTGTTATAGCCGTAAAGGCGCAGGCCGGAATACGGCTGCGCCAGCGATTGGCCGGAATTTTCCTCTTCCAGAAAACGCCCGCCCAGAATCGCTTTCAGTTTTGCCGTGCCGGTGGACTCCTGCGGCTCAGCGCCCGGCGCATAAAATGTTTCTTTGGTGGTGTAGTCCCCCGCGCGTTTCATCAGCGCGGCGTGCTGCGGGCCCGGCTGCGCGGCGGCCATGGCCTGCTGCATCTGTTCTTGGACAACTTGCGAACTCGGCGGATTTTGCGCCGATTGCGCCTGCGCGAGCGACACAAAGAAAAATAGCAGCACCGCCGCGGATGCCTGTAGACGCAACTGTGCAGAGAATCTCATCATTCGTCTCCTAAACATTGCTTTGCGATTTTGATTGCATGAACAGAGGCAGGCGTTGCAGAAGACTACTGAAGCTTTTCATCCTTTTCGACTTTGCCGTCCCGCAGGCGGATGACGCGATGAGCGTGCTTCGCTATGTCCGGTTCGTGCGTCACCAGGATGATGGTATTTCCTTCCCGGTGCAAACGCGCAAACAGCGCCATAATTTCCTCTCCCGTTTGCGAATCGAGGTTTCCTGTCGGCTCGTCAGCAAGCAGGATCGAAGGATGATTCACCAACGCTCGAGCAATGGCCACGCGCTGGCGCTGCCCTCCGGAGAGTTCGTTAGGCCTGTGCAGCATGCGCTCTCCCAGCTCGACTTGTTTCAGCGCATCGCGCGCGCGCTCCTGCCTTTCCTCGCTGGGTGTGCCATTGTAAATCATCGGCAATTCGACGTTGTGCAACGCCGTAGCGCGAGCCAACAGATTAAAAGTTTGAAAGACAAATCCAATCTCTTTGTTGCGGATGTACGCCAGCTCGTCGTCATCCATCTGGCTTACCAGCCGGCCCGCCAGCCAGTAGGAACCCTTGGTCGGAGTATCCAGGCAGCCGATCAAGTTCATCAATGTGGATTTACCCGAGCCGGACGGCCCCATGATCGCGGCGTATTCGCCCTTGCGAATTTCGACAGACACTCCGCGCAGCGCGTGCACCTGCTCCGAGCCCATTTCGTAGGTCTTCCACAGGTCCTCAGTGCAGATAACGATTCCGGAATCAATTAGGTCTTGCCGGAACGCCTGGGACGTAGCTTCTTCAACTGCCATTCGGCCTCTCGTTTTCCCGCTGATGTTAACCCAGATTTCCCGGCGCTGACAGCTAGGAGGTGGGCTGGTTCGCCAGGTTCGGAACGGTGTTGTCGATTTTTACCGATGCGCCGGAGTGCAACGAACGAAGCGTTTGATAACTGCCAGTGACAATCACGTCTCCTGGCTTGAGTCCGCTCGTAACTTCGATATCTGTGACTCCGCTGATACCCGTCTGCACAGGGACGAAAACCGCTTTGCCATTGCGCACCACGAACACTCCTTGGACGTCATCATTGGCAGGCGTGCCATCCGGATTGCGTGCCGGCTTGGCCGCGGCAAGCGTCACCGAAGAGCCGCCCTTCTGCTTCTCTTCGTCGGCCTTAAGCTCCTCTTTCGTACGAATGGCCAGCGCCTGAATTGGAATCGTCAGCACGTCAGAATGATGCGCCGTTTGGACGTTCGCGGTGCAGGAAAGTCCCGGCCGGATGCTCTTGGGCGGCTGATCCAGCCGGACGTGCACTTTGAAGTCGCGCGCCTCTTGGCTGTTGGCCGATGTCTGCTGGGTAGTCGCGAGACCGGACGTGCGCAGAATTGCTTCCTCTCCCACGTCGGCCACGTGGCCTTTGAATTTCTGCCCGGGATAGGCGTCAATGGTCACATCAGCGGCTTGTCCCGGCTGAACGTTAGGTATATCGGTTTCATCTACCATCACTTCGGCGTCCACTGTGGACATGTCCGAAATGGTCAGCAGATAGCTTCCCTCGGCGTTCTGAATCCCCGGCACAACGTTTTCACCGACCTTCACAGGTATGAAGGTTACGACGCCGCCAATCGGTGCGTCATAGGTCGTTTTCTTCAGCACGTCGCGGAAGTGGACAAGGCTGGCAGCGGCTTGCGCCTGATTAAATTCGGCCTGGGCCAATTGCGCATGGGCTTGCTTGGCGCGCGCTTCCGCCCCGGCGAGCGCCGCGACCGCGGCCAGATAGCTCGACTTGTAGGTGTCGTAATCCGATTTGGCGATCAGGCCTTCCTTATAAAGGCCCTGGCCACGGTTCCAATCATTGAGTGCCTTTTCCATGCTGGCCTGAGACTGCTGAACCTCAGCTTGGGAGGAAGCGTCGTTGGCGGTCGCTGATTGGATGGCAGCATCCATGGCGTCGAGGCTAGCCTGCTGCGCCTTGACGTCAGCCGCAGGCTGAATGCTCTCCACGCGAAGCAGAACGTCGCCTTTCTTGACCACATCGCCTTCTCTGACATCGATGTCCGTGATTTTCCCGAACCCCTGTCCCAGCACGTTGGTATAGTTCTGCGGGCGAACCTCTCCGGATGCTGTGACGAGCGAAGTGATGTCTTGTTTCACCGCGTCTCCCGTCTGCACCGTAACCACATTCTTGTTGGCCTGCAGAATGCTGACGACCACGATGATGACAACCACGAGGATTCCGCCCGCAATCAGGATGGGCTTGTTGCGTGAGCTCATTTACGTATTGTCCTGGTATTCAAGTGGGGCGGGCTCTAAATCCCTGCCCCTTCTGATTATACGAACCGCAGCTATGAAAAGTTTCTTGCCGAAATTAAGGATGGCGTCAAAATGCACACAGCGCATCCAAACACCAGACCCTGATTCGGCGCGTCCCAATGGCGGAATCTGCTACGGAAACCGAATTATTAGACGCCGGAAACAGGAGAATGGCCGCCCGAACCGAAGAACTTCGATCTTGCGGCAGCAGGAGGCAAATTCAAAAAACGCGCGGGCAACCCAAGCGTTCCTGGTCGAATCGGATTCGGTAAGGTTCAGTAGGTGCGTAGGTTAGCATTGACGCGTGTTCGGATGGAGCATAGAATTTCAGTGTCCGGGGGAATCCAGCGATGAATCGCCGCTCGGTTGTGCCATTCCTTGCCTTCTTGACTCTTGTATTGTTCCTCCCCCCGCTCGTCCACGCCCAAGATCAGGACGCCGACCAACAGGCTCAAGACGCACAAGCTAAAGCGAAAGCAAATAAAAGGAGAGAGCGGGACCTCTATAAGGAGCTACAGCCGGTCTATAAGGAATGGCTGAACGGGCCGGTTTCTTACATCATTACCCCGGAAGAACGCTCCGCATTTTTGCATCTGCAAACCAATCAGGAGCGCGAGAACTTTATCGAGGCATTTTGGGAACGCCGCAATCCGGATCCTGGGTCGCCCGAGAACACCTACAAAGAAGAATATTATCGCCGCATCGCTTATGCCAACGAGCACTATTCATCGGAATACCGGGATGGAAAACGGATCGCGGGCGCATCTACTTGATGTGGGGCAAGCCAGACGAAGTGGATTCCCATCCTGCCGGTGGCCCGTACACACGTCCTACTGAAGAGGGCGGTGGCGAAACTTCGACGTACCCATTCGAGGACTGGCGCTATCGCTATTTAGAGGGAATTGGCGAGAACGTGGAGATTGAATTCGTTGATCCGACTGGCAGCGGCGAGTACCACCTGACAATGGACCCGAGCGAGAAGGACGCGCTCACTTACGTCCCCGGCGCCGGCCTTACCGATATGGAAGCCATGGGCATGGCTTCGAAGACCGACCGGTTCAAGAACACCGATGGAACTCATATGGCCAAGGTAGAAGGAGGTCAGCCGGAATCCTACAACGAGTTTAGCCGGCTAGATCTTTACGCGAAAATCCAGGCGCCGCCGCCAGTCAAATTCAAGGATCTCGAAGCGGTCGTCGACTCCCGGCTCACTGCCAATCAGATTCAGTTCCAATGCCATTCCGACTTTCTGCGCATCACCGACGATACGGATTTGGTTCCCATCACGGTTCAAATTCCCAATCACGAGATGTCGTTCCAGGACAAGAATGGCGTGCAGATCGCTACTATGCACCTGTTTGCGCGAATCACCAGCGTGAGCGGCCGTGTGGTGAACACATTCGAAGACACTATCACCGCGGAAACGCCCGACTCGCTGATGCAGCAGTATCTGAAATCCAACAGCATCTATCAGAAGGCCGTGCCGCTGAGCCCGGGACTCTACCGGCTCGATGTGGTTCTGAAGGACATCAACAGCAGCAATCTCGGCGTCATTAACACGCGGCTCGCCGTTCCGCGCTATCAGGACGATACGCTGGGTACAAGTTCCCTGATCCTAGCGGACGAAATCCGCAAAGTTTCTTCCCAAGATATCGGCATGGGCCAGTTTGTGCTTGGCGATTTGAAGGTGCGGCCGAAGTTAGACGCCACGTTCAATCAGGGCGGCAACATGGGAATTTTCCTTCAGGTGTACAACTTGAAAGTGGACCCCAAAAGTCATGAAGGAAACGCTACGATTGATTATCAGGTGTTCCACGAAGCCGATCCGGACCCGGTGCTGAACTTTACCGAGAACTCGCAAAAGTATAACCAACATGGCGAAGAGATATGGATCGAGAAAGCTCTCGACCTGAAATCGCTTTCACCCGGGCATTACAAGCTCAAGATCCAAATCACCGATAACAACGACCAGCAAAAGACTTCCCCGGCGGCAGATTTCGTAGTAGTTCAGGCTCCCACGGCGATTCAGGCCTCATCGAAATGATGCGGGAGGTACAGCAAGTGAGCTATCGAAAGATTCGCGGAATAGTTTCGATCCTCGGTTTGCTCGCTGCGGTGGCTTCGCCCCTTGCAGCTGCCTCGCGAACCGGCAAGATTTCCGGCATTGTGCTGGACGACTCTGGCGTGCCGCAAATGGGCGCGACTGTGCTGATTTCACCCGATTCACTCTCTCCTGCGGCCCCCATCCGTTTGCTGACAAACGCACAGGGCCGTTTTGCTTCCGCACTGATGCCCGGTTCATACATGGTGCGAGTTACGCTAGCTGGATTCCTGCCGGCGCTTCGCTCCGAGGTGCTCGTGAGCAGCCACCAGACAACTAGTATGCAGATTTCAATGGGGTCAATCTTCAGCGGGCTCGCGAATTTGCGCCAGCGGCCGAATCAAGCTCCGGAGAATGGCGAATGGAGCTGGGTACTGCGCTCAGCATCGGCGACGCGACCGATTCTGCGCTGGCGAAAGGCGAGCAGCTCAAGTTATTCCAATCCCTTCCCGGAAATCGCGCTTGATAACCGTGAAACTCACAGCCGCGTTGATGTGACCTCCGGAGTGCGCCCAGGCTCAGCGACGAGTTTCTCCAACTCGCCAGCGACGGCGGTTGCCTATCAGGAAAAAGTCGGCACGGCCGGCCAGCTTTTGCTTGCCGGGCAGGTCAGCTATGAAAGCCAAACAACGAATGGCAGTTTCGCGGCGATTTGGCTGCCGTCGGGCAATCGGCGTGACGGCCCGTCCACCACAGTGGTAGTGCGCCAGTCGCGGCTGGGACTGGGCGGCCCAACGGTTCGCGCCATGCAACTGGACCAGCAAGGCGCGCTGGCTCTGACGGACGATGTCACTCTGCGATACGGCGCCCAGTATATCCTCACGGGATTAGGTGCTGCCACGACCACTGGTATTCGCCCGCGGGCCGAGCTGGCCATGCGCATTGCTCCCGGTTGGCAGGCCTCTGCTCTTCTAGCATCGCGCCCCTGGCCTGAAGCCAGCCCGGAAGCCACTGCGCCTCTTCAATCGGCTATGGACTCGCTCGATGCTCTGCCGACGGTTCTTTTCCGCGATGGGCGCCCTATTCTTGAGAGCGGCTGGCATGAGGAACTCGCCGTGGAACGCCTGCTGCAGAACCATGGGCGTCTTATCCTCGCCGGTTTTCACGACGGCGCGCGCGACCTAGCGATCTTTGGCGCAGGCGACTCAGTGAGCAACAATCCTGATTATCTGCAGGACTTCTTTTCGAATGGATTTGCTTATGATTCGGGGAGTTCCAATTCATTTGGCGGACGGGCCGTCTATCAGCAACAGCTCTATAACGGATTGATGGCCACTGTGGTCTACGCCTATGCCGGAGCGCTGGCGCCGCTGACGCAAATGGCGCCGAACGAGAGCTTGCGCGACGTCCTCGCCACGCGCTATCGCCATAGCGTGGCGGGAAGCGTTTCTGCCAAGCTCCCCTACACCAAAACGCAACTGACCACCGGGTACAAATGGATTAGCGGAACGGTGGTGTCTCGCCAGGACGAGTTCGGCGAAGCGTTTTACGGAGTCGACCCGTTCTTCAATCTGGTGGTTCGGCAGCCTTTGCCATGCTTACGACACATGGAAGCCGTCGCCGATTTCGGAAATTTGCTCGCTCAGGGGTACGTTCCGATGACGACTGCGGATGGGCAAGTGGTTCTGGTTTCCGCTTACAGGACATTTCGCGGTGGAATAAGCGTGCAGTTCTAGCGTTCACGTTGTTATACGGAAAATGGAATTCACA
>DAIRCW010000052.1:0-16094 GCA_036796475.1 Candidatus Acidiferrales bacterium
TGCTGACGGGAATGCATTCCACGACGCCGGACATTGCTTCGAGCGAGCCGACGTCGACTGCGCCTGAGTTACCGGTGATTCCAATCGCCGTGCGGTTCGATCCCGGAATGGGATGGGCGCGCAATCCCAGTGATTCAATGCGCTCGCAAACGGCGCGGACCTGCTCTTCTGTGGCATGGGCCTGCATTACAACTAACATTGCGGCAATCTCCCGTTGAGATAGACACTCGTGCGCTTCATTGTTATCAGAATGGCTTTATCATCATGAAGCGAACCATCGAGTGTACTGCATCGCGCGGCGCTGGCGCAATTCGCGCTCGTAAAGAGGGAATTCAGGCCGAAGGAGAATTTCATTCTGCCACCCCGCTCAGCGATTCGGAAAGCAACTCCGCGGTAACGCGCCGCGATTCCTTCAGCACAGTACGGAAAATCGCACAAAGAGCGTCGGCGTCCAGCGGCCCCGGATTCGCACGCTGTATGTTGCGCAAAATTGTTTCCTCCCGCGCTTCATCGCGTGCCGGCAGTCCAACATCCCGTTTCAACTGCCCGAGCTGAATCGACATCTGCGCTCGCCGGTTGAGGATGCGCACCAACTCGCGATCCAGCTCGTCAATCCTTCTCCTGTGGTCATTCAGCGTCATCTTCATTCTCCTTGGAATGGCCCTGCGCTTCGGCATCTGATGCTTCCTCGAACCAAAAAAAAACCGCAAACCCTTTTCAGGATTCGCGGCCAATTTCGGTGTTTTTTGCGCTTTGCTTACATTCGCGGGTCCCTTGCGCGCTCGCGCTTCACCGTGGCCGCTATCCTGTAGGGATAGCGGTAGGTATAGCTAAAATAATAAAATCGCTGCGCGCGTACGGGACTCATTTTCGCATTAAGTCTACGAGGGAATCTGGCGCTCGTCAATAGCCAAGTTGCTGCTCATTCTGCATTCTTCAGCGCGCATTGCGCAAGCTGTGCGAATCCACTACAATAAGCGTTCGCTTCTCAAAGAAGACGCATTCAGAGGGAATGGAAGAGCCACAGCACAGCTCATCGCTGCCGTATTTCCCCGGCGATGAATACCGTCCGGAACCGCCCGTAAAACCACAGCCTCCGGCATGGATGGACGGTAGCATTCGCATCGGAATACATACTTCGATTGCGGGAGAAATCACGTCCGCGCTGGAAATTGCCTGCAATTTGGGCGCGAACGCGTTACAAATTTTTTCGGCGAGTCCTAGGATGTGGAGCCGCGGCGTGGACGGCTCGAAGATGGCCAGCGCATCCATGCAGCGTTTTCGCGAACGCCGCGCGGAACTGGGCCTCGGCCCGCTCGTGGTTCATGCCAATTACCTGATCAATCTCGCATCGCAGGAGCGCGTCCTGCGCACTCGCTCGATCCAGGCTTTCCGGGATGAGCTTGTGCGCGCAGTTGCGCTGGGCGCTGATTTCCTCGTTGTCCATCCGGGCTGCGCTTGCGGCGCGGAAATGACTACGGCCATCTCGTCTGTCGCGGACGCTCTCAAGCAGGCTGCCCGCGGAATGAATCTCGGCTCTTTGCGCATTCTCCTTGAAAATACTGCCGGGCAAGGGACCGCCGTCGGCTCGCGTTTCAGCGAATTGAAATCCATTTTGGATCTATGTCCGTCACCTCCTTTGGGAATTTGCGTGGATACCGCGCACCTCTTCGCTGCCGGCCACGATCTGCGCTGCGAGGAAGGGTTAGACGGGGCGCTGGCTGAAATTTCCGCCACGATCGGTCTTGAGCGTGTCTTTGTGATTCACGTGAACGATTCCAAGACGGCGCTGGGCTCGCGTGTGGACCGTCACGAACACATCGGCAAAGGGAAAATTGGCCGCGACGGGTTCCGCAGAATTCTAAATCATCCGCAACTTGCCGGACGCGCCTTCATTCTCGAAACGCCGATTGACCGTCCAGGGGATGACCTCCGCAATGTCGCCGCGCTGTGGCGATTGATTGGCATCACGCCACACCAGGTTCGCGGCGCGCGCGATGGTTTTGTTCTGCGGCGCACGGGAGAATCGCGCCGCAAAAATTCGCGCCCGAGGACGACGACCAGGACGCGAGTGCGACGAAGCATTACAAGGGAGAACAGGTAACCAGTGCCCGAATACGATCCGCAGCAAATCGAAGCCAAGTGGCAGAAAGTTTGGGAGGAGCAGAGCGCCTTCCACGCGGATGCCGACCCTAAACGTCCGAAATATTACGTCCTCGAAATGCTCCCGTATCCCTCCGGCACTCTGCACATGGGCCACATGCGCAACTACTCCATTGGCGATGCGGTCGCGCGCTTCAAGCGCATGCGTGGATTGAATGTGCTTCATCCCATCGGATGGGATTCGTTTGGTCTGCCCGCCGAAAACGCCGCGATAAAAAACGGCATTCCGCCGCGCCAGTGGACGAACTCAAACATTCAGCAAATGAAGGCCGTCTGCAAACGTTTTGGATTTAGCTATGATTGGCGGCGCGAAATTTCGACATGCGAGCCCGAATATTACCGCTGGAACCAGTGGTTTTTTCTGCGCATGCTCGAGAAGGGCCTGGCCTATCGCAAACTCAGCAAAGTGAACTGGTGCCCGCAATGCCAGACGGTCCTGGCGAATGAGCAAGTTGTCGATGGCTGTTGCTGGCGGCACGAAACCACGCAGGTCGAAGCCAAGGAAATCGAGCAGTGGTTTCTACGTATCACGAAATATTCGGACGAACTGCTCGATGACATGAAGGAGCTTCACGATGGCTGGCCCGAGCGCGTCCTCGTGATGCAGGAAAACTGGATCGGCAAATCGCGCGGCGCTCGCGTTCGCTTTGCCGTCGCGGATCTGCCAAACGAGTCGCTCGAAGTCTTCACCACGCGCATTGACACCATCTACGGCGTGTCCGCCGTGCTGCTTTCGCCGCATCATCCCCTGCTGCCAAAATTGATCGATGGAATTCGCGGTGGAAAAGCCATCGAAAAGCAACTCGATGCCATGCGCAAGGTCAATTTACGCGCCGCCGATCTGGCCACAGCCGAAAAGGTCGGTCTGTTCACCGGACGCTTCGCGCTCAATCCTTTTTCCGGCGAGCATGTGCCCGTGTGGGTCGCGAATTTTGTCCTCGCCGAATACGGCACCGGCGCTGTGATGTGCGTTCCGGCGCATGATCAGCGCGACTTCGAATTCGCACAAAAATATCGCCTGCCAATAAAAGTTGTTGTGCAGCCGCTCCACGGTGCATCTCTTCGCGCTGACCAAATGGAGAACGCCTACACCGAATACGGCCGTTCCGTTGCTTCTGGCGATTACACAGGCATGAGTTCCGCAGACGCCATCGAAAAAATGACTGCCGATGCCGAGGCCAAGGACCTCGGCAAAGCGGAAACGACTTATCGTCTAAAAGACTGGGGCATTTCCCGCCAGCGGTACTGGGGCACGCCTATTCCCGTTATTTATTGCGACAAATGTGGTCTCGTGCCCGTTCCCGACGATCAGTTGCCTGTCCGTCTCCCCGAAAATGTCGCGCTGACCGGCGAAGGCCAGTCGCCGCTTGCGAGCGTGCCGGAATTTGTGAACACGAAATGCCCAAGGTGTGGCGCGTCCGCCCGGCGCGAAACGGACACGATGGACACGTTCGTCGATTCCTCGTGGTATTTCTATCGTTACACGGATGCGCGCAACGACCGCGCGCCGTACGATCCTGCGAACGTTCAATACTGGTTTCCCATTGATCAATACATCGGCGGCATCGAACACGCTATTCTGCACCTGATCTATTCGCGATTTTTTACTAAAGTGATGCGTGATTTAGGGCTCGTTCACCACAATGAACCGGTGCGCCGTCTTTTTTCCCAAGGCATGGTGCAAAAGGGCGGCCGCGCCATGTCCAAGTCGCACGGCAATGTGGTTGGCGCCGACGAAATGGCGCAGAAGTACGGCTGCGACACCGCGCGAATGTACACGCTTTTCGCTGCGCCTCCTGCAAAAGACCTCGAATGGAGCGAGGAGGGAATTGAGGGCTGCTCGCGCTTTTTGAACAAAGTGTTTCGTCTGATTGATCGCCACGCGCCCAATCTCCGCGGTGTTAGCAGCGTGCTAAGTGAATCCATAGATTTTGCGAATGCCACGCCCAAGGAAAAACTGTTGCTTCGTAAAGCCCATCAGACACTGCGGCGCGTGACCAGCGATTTCGAAGTCCGTTGGCATTTCAATTCCTCGATCGCTCTGATTATGGAGTTCTACAACGAACTTCAAAAGCAGGAGCCGCTCAGCGAAGGCGTGCGCCCGGAAGTCGCCAAGCGAATTCTCGAATTGCTTGTGCTGATGCTCGCGCCGATCGTTCCGCACATCTGCGAGGAGCTTTGGGAAATGATGGGAAATTCCGGCGGCCTCTTACGCTTTTCGTGGCCCGAGTTTCGCGAGGACTTGGCTAAAGAGGAGCAGTTTGAAATCCCGGTGCAGATCAATGGCCGGCTGCGCAGCAAGATTCGTGTTGAAGATGGCTTGAGCGATGATGAAGTACTTGAAAAAGCGAAACGCGACCCCCGAATTGCGCAGTTATTGTTGCAAGGCAGTATCGTCAAAGAAATCGTCGTGCCACGCAAGCTGGTGAACTTCGTGATTCGGTAAGCACGGCAAAGGAGTTCGGCATGAGTGTGCAGGGCGGAGTGGTGGTTCTCGATTTCGGCGGGCAATACACTCAGTTAATCGCTCGGAGAATCCGCGAGCAAGAAGTGTTTTCCGCAATTCTGCCCTGTAACGCTTCGATGGAAGAAGTTCGCCGCCTGAATCCCTCCGGCGTGGTTCTTTCCGGGGGGCCGAGTTCTGTTTACGACAAAGGAGCGCCCGTTTGTGACGCCCAGGTTCTGCGGCTTGGCTTGCCTGTCCTGGGAATCTGCTATGGCATGCAGTGGATGGCGCATTCGCTGGGCGGCAACGTAGTTCGCGCGGAGCGCCGCGAGTATGGTCCAGCCACTCTTGAGCGCGAAAAGGACTCCACGCTTTTCCGCGGCCTGCCCTCGCGCCTGAAAGTTTGGAACAGCCATGGCGATCACGTCATCGGCCTGCCGTCAGGATTCGAAACTGTTGGCCGCACAAATAACGCCGTTGCGGCCATCGAAGATCCCTCGCGCCATCTCTACGGCGTCGAATTTCATCCCGAAGTGTTACACACCGAGCGTGGCTCGGAAATTCTGCGCAACTTTGTTTTCGAAGTCTGTCAGGCGCCCAAAAACTGGAACCGCAGCGCATTCATTTCCGAAACGGTCGCCGCGATTCGCGCGCAGATTGGTAACGCCCAGGCTCTCTGCGCCCTGAGCGGAGGTGTGGATTCCGCCGTCGCGGCCGCGCTGGTTCATCGCGCGATAGGAGATCGCCTCACAAATGTTTTTGTCGATACTGGCCTGCTTCGCAAAAATGAATTCCGCGAAACTCTGCAACTGCTCGAAGGCCGCCTCGGGTTAAAAGTCCGTGGCGTAGACGCGTCCGCACGGTTTCTCGCCCGCCTCAAGGGCATCACTGATCCCGAGGAAAAGCGCAAACGCATCGGCGCCGAATTCATCGCGGTTTTCGCCGAAGAAGCACGCAACCTGGCCTCTTCCGCGAATTCCATGCGCTTTCTCGTCCAGGGCACTCTCTATCCCGACGTCATCGAATCCGTTTCCGTGAAAGGCCCATCCGCAGTGATCAAGACTCATCACAATGTCGGCGGACTTCCCAAGGACCTTCCCTTTGAACTTGTCGAACCGCTGCGCGATTTATTCAAAGACGAAGTCCGCAGGATCGGAAGGGAACTCGGCCTTCCCGACGAGATACTTTTGAAACATCCGTTTCCCGGCCCAGGACTCGCCGTTCGCCTGCTCGGCGAAATAGATGTGCCAAGACTCGAGATTCTTCGCGCTGCGGACGCAATTGTCGTGGAGGAAATTCGCAAAGCAGGTTTATACAATGAGGCGTGGCAGGCATTCGCGGTTCTGCTGCCGGTGAGAAGCGTCGGTGTAATGGGAGACTATCGCAGCTACGGATACACCATCGCTGTGCGAGTGGTGAAATCCGAAGATGCCATGACCGCAGACTGGATGCGCCTGCCCTGGCAGGTGCTCGAACAAATCTCCGCTCGCATCGTTAACGAGGTCCGCGACGTGACGCGGGTCGTCTACGATGTGAGCTCAAAACCGCCGAGCACGATCGAATGGGAGTAAACGCAGGTTTTACAGAGCGATAGAGATCTACCGCGAAGCAGCCATCTTCTGTGCCATGAAGAACAGAAGCTTGCGATCCGCTTCGTCGATGCGCCCGAGAACCTGGCGAAAACGCCCGAGGAAACGCGCCTCTTTGCCCGCGCTGCCCCATGCGATGTCATCCGAAGACTTCCGCTTCGGAAGATTTTGCAGTTGAGGCGGCTCCTCTCCGTCGTAGAATAGCTGGTAGAGAGGAATTTCCATGGCTCTCGCCAGCTTTTCTAGCGTCTCGATGGCCGGAACGGTATGGCCATTCTCGACACGGGAGATGTAGCACCGGAGGAGGCCGGTACGTTTCTCGATGTCACCCTGAGATAGTTTTTTGAACTCGCGCAGTACGCGCAAACGCTCTCCGATTATCATGGAGGCATTGTTACACAAACGGTTCACTAGGGCAAGTGCTAACTTAAGGTATACCTCGGCGCACAGGATGTAACCGAATTTGTATGGATCACGTCCCAAAATACGTGGCAGCAAGCGCAGCGACGATTGCAGTTTCAGCTAAGGCCCGCGCCGGCAAACCGGACGAACGGGAACTGGTCACGCAGGCCCAGAAGGGTGTCGCTTCGGCCTTTGAAGAGCTTGTTCGCCGTCATCAGCAGCGCATCGCCGCAGTGGTCGGCGGCATTCTGCGGAGGCGCGAGGATGTCGAAGATGTCGCCCAGCAGGTTTTCTTGAAGGCTTATGTTTCGATCGGCCGCTTCGATATGCGCTCCGCGTTTTCGACGTGGCTTTACAAGATCGCCGTCAACGAATGCTGGGATTATTTGCGTAAGAAAAAAGTGCGGCCCTTGACTTACGAAGCGGATTTGAGTGAAGAGCAAGTCCGCCACGTCGAACAGTTCGTGAACTCCGGTTCGGAAGGCGGAGATGCCAGCCAGCGCGCTGAACTTCGCGAGATTGTTGAGCGCCTGCTCGCTGATTTGACCGAGGAAGACCGCACTATGCTGGTGCTGAAGGAAACGCAAGGTTTCGCTGTCGATGAGATAGGCCGCATGCTCGGCCTCAATGTGAACACCGTAAAAGTGCGGCTCTTTCGCGCGCGCCGCCGGCTGGCAACGAATTACCGCCGCAAGATTTCGAATGCCCAGGGAAATCCCGGTCAGCATGGCCAACACGGAGGTTCGGAAAACTCATGATCTCGGACCACACGAATGAACATTGTGAGAAATTCGAGATCCTTCTCGAAAATTATCTGAGCGGGGAGTTGTCGCGCCCTGATGTCGAGCGTTTGTCTGCTCATTTGGATGCTTGCGGCAATTGCCGCGCGGCGCTCGATGATGCTCGTATTGCATCGCGGCTCGTTTCCGCCTTTGAAGCTGTTCCGGACCCGGGCCCGGGTTTTGCGCGCATGATCATGGCCCGAATCAACGTGGCAGAGCGCTGGATGAAAGAGCAGCGCTCATTCTGGCGCCCCTTTGAGGCTCTGGCCTGGCGGCTCGCATTTTCGGCCGTGCTGGCTCTGGCATTTTTGTTCGCTTATGGGATCCGCGTGAGCCATCAAACGTCAGTCAACACAGCGACGACAGGTTCCCTGCAGCAGCCGGATGTCTTCACAGTCCCGGTCTCGACATCTCCGTCGAACAGCGACGATGTGTTGGTCGCTATCGCAGAGCGCCATCGTGAGCCGTGAACATGACCTATGAATTCAGTGAGTCATAGACAATGACCGATAAACGCAAAGCCGTCATTCTCGTCATCATTCTTTTCGTGCTCGGCATCGCGCTTGGTGCCGTCGGTACCCACATGTGGGATGCCCACGTTGTTGCCGCTCAGGCGCATCACAGCCCGGTCCAGGATTTAAAGGCGCAACTTAAAATGACGCCCGCGCAAGAGCAGCAGTTTGACGCCATTATTAAGGACGATCGTACGAAGTTCCATTCTCTCTATCAGCAGCGCGATGCGGAATGGAATCCGAAGATTGACCAGGTGCGCCAACAAGGACGCCAAAATATCCGCGCCATTTTGACGCCAGAGCAGCAGGCGACTTTCGACGCTTTCCTAAAACATCTCGATCAGGAACACCGAAGGTAGCGACCCGGCCCAGAAGACGGAAATCCCATGACATACGGTGCAACGATTCCCGAAGAAACTGAAATTCTCAAAACGCCTTCCGGCGACGCGGTCATTACCCTCGATAACGTCCACAAAACTTACGACCTCGGCGAAGTGCAAGTCCACGCGCTTCGTGGAGTCTCGCTCGAGATCCGCCGCGGCGAATTTGTCGCCATCATGGGCGCGTCGGGCTCCGGAAAATCCACGCTCATGAATATTCTTGGCTGCCTCGATCGCCCCACCAAAGGCCGCTACCTGCTCGACGGCACCGATGTCTCGCAACTCAGCAAAGTCGAGCTCGCGCACATTCGCAATCGCAAAATCGGATTCGTTTTTCAGCAGTTCAATCTGCTCTCGCGTACCACCGCTTTGGAGAACGTCGAGCTCCCGACGCTTTATGCGGGCATTCCACCGGAAGAGCGCGTAACGCGCGCCAAACAATCTCTTGAGCGCGTTGGATTGGCGCAGCGCGCCATGCATCATCCTTCGCAGCTTTCTGGAGGCCAGCAGCAGCGTGTCGCGATTGCCCGGGCGCTGGTGAATCACCCCTCGATTTTGCTGGCCGACGAACCCACCGGCAATCTCGACAGCCGCACCAGCGTGGAAATCATGGATATTCTGCAGCGGCTCAACGAAGATGAAGGGCTAACCGTGGTTCTCGTGACTCACGAACCGGATATCGCCGCGTACTCGCAGCGTGCCATCGAATTTCGCGATGGCAAAGTGCGCCGCGACGTGCGCATCGAGAAGCGTATGATTGCCCGTCTGGTCCTGCCAACACTGAAGTCTCTCGAAGATGAAGACGCGGAAGGTTCCGCCGAATCCGCGCCGGAAACTCCACAGCCCAAGTAGCGCGCGATTCAGCGCCGTCACATCAGAAGGGAATATCCTCGTCGGAGATTTGTGGTTCCGGCCCGCCCGTATCTTCCGCGCCTATCGCTTCGTGCTCCCCGCCGTAGGAAGTGGTCCCGCCCCCGGCGCCCGCTCCGGCTGCCGCTCCTTCGCTGCGACCGCCGAGCATGCGAAAATTTGTGGCCACGATTTCGAAGCTGGTGCGCTTTTGCCCCTCTTTATCCTGCCACTCGCGGGATTGAATTCTTCCCTCGATAAACACCAGGGAGCCCTTCTTCAGGTACTGCTGCGCGATTTCTGCCTGTTTGCCCCACACAACGATTTTGTGCCATTCCGTGCGCTTCTGCCGCTCGCCGGAGCGGCTCTTGTACGTCTCATCTGTCGCGACCGAAAAGTTTGCAACCGCTTGACCGCCGCCCGTATATCGCGTCTCCGGATCGCGGCCCAATCTGCCGACCAAAATTACTTTGTTCACAGACATGCGGAAATCCTCGCGTTTTCGAGTGAAATCTCTCGCCGGAAGTATACCTGAAGCACTGGAGAATGAAACGTGGTCTTGTTTTCCAACCAGGCAGGAGAACTAGCGGGAGGGGGAGAGGGTACGCAGCGTGGCCGACGCCTTCTTCGCTTCATCCGAACCGGGAAAGCGCCGGATCAGCTCGCGAAATTCGCGCTGCGCGCTCGCTGTCTTTTTCGTTTGCAGCAGCGCGCGTCCCTTCTCCAGCATCGAGGGCGCCACCCGAGAGCTCTTTGGGTAGTTCAGGATTACGTGATCGTATCCCGTAATGGCCTCGTCGTAATTCCCCTGCATGTACGCAATTTCCGCAATATTGAACTGCGAATTCGCCGCAAATGGGCCGTCTGGAAAGTTTTTTAGATAATCACTGAACTCCTGGCGCGCTAAGTCGTAGTGGCCGCTGCTCACATCGCGCACGCCGTTCGAATACAGCGTGTCGCCGGAAATCGGCTGAAAACTTGACGGTGGCTGCGCCGAGCTTGGCGGCTGACTCGTGTTCGGCTGCGTCTGCGCCGGTGGAGCATCGGGTGTTCCTCCGGGAGTCGTGTTATTCGTCTGCGGATTTGTCGTTGACGGAGCAGTTGACGCCGGCGAGGACGAAATATGCGCGTTAATCTGCTGCAGCGTATTCTGCATGTCCGTCATCTGCTGCGCCAGTTTTTGAATGCGCGCCTGCATGTCCTGCATATTGTCGGTCACGCCCTGCATCTGCTGCGAGATCGAAGTGTTATTCGCTCCATTGTTCGCCGACGCATCCTGCAAAGTCTTCTGCAGCGCCCCCATCGTTTGGTTCAAATGAGCGGAAGCATCCAGCGACTGCTGCACCAGCGTTTGCATGCCGGCGACCTTCGTGTCCAGGTCGGTGCGCAGGTCCTGCTGGTTCTGCAGAATTTCATTCACCGTCTGCTGAATCTGAATAATTTCTCGCGAAACCGCATCTGCCGGTGGCGGCGTCAACATGGACCCGCCAATCGCTCCGAGCAGCAATACCGCCAAAAACACAATCACCGTTCTTGCGCGCATGATTGACCTCCTGACGTTGCGCCCGGGCGCCGCAGCCGCAGCGCCCTGGCTTTGATTGCAGAATACTACTGCTGCTGGGCCATCACAAAATGAGCCCGCCGGTTCTGCTGCCAGCACGATTCGTTGTGCTCCGTGCAGAACGGATGCTCCTTGCCCCAGCTCATTGTCTTGACGCGATCGCCGGAAATTCCCAGCGAAACGAGATACTGCTTCGCCGCATCCGCGCGCCGCTGCCCCAGTCCGAGGTTGTACTCTTCCGAGCCGCGCTCGTCGCAGTGCCCCTCGAGCGTTACGCTGATCTGCGGATAGGAACGCAGGAACTCCGCATCCTTCTGCAGCGCCGTTCGGGCATCACCGCGAATCTCCGACTTGTCGTAATCGAAGTACGCGTCCTGGATGTTCTGATTGAACAGGTCGCTCATGCTTGGCGCCGGCTTCGTTTCCGGAGGCGCAGCCGCGGCTACCGTGATCTCCACGTTTGCCGTCGCCGTGCCGCCTGGGCCTGTCGCCGTAATCGTGTACGTTGTAGTCTGCGTCGGACTCACGTTCGTTGAGCCTTCCGCTGCTACTTTCCCCACGCCCGGCTGCAAATCAAGGTCCGTAGCGTCCGTCGATGACCACTTCAACGTTGTACTTTGGCCGCTTTGAATGGACGTTGCCGACGCCGTTATCGTCACGGTTGGCTGTGGCGCCGTCTGTTGCGGAGCCGGAGCTGGAGCGGGCGGCGCGGGAGCCACCTTCTTTTTGCAAGCTCCCACGTATGCCAGCACCGACAACATCCCTGCGAAAAGCATCACTCTGCGAATCGTACTGCTCTGCATTCAAATCCTCCTTCGCGCCCTGGGCTGCGCGAGCAGAAACAGATCAGGGCCGGTGTATTTAGCTCAATTCAAACAAGGGCACCATTGCTGCAATCGATTCAAAACAAAATTGCCGTAATGAATCTGCACCTATTAACACAACCACACTCGGTACAATCAAAAATACTTGCCGCCAGAGCGGAAATCGTCACCGTCGCTTGCGCCTTGCGAATCATTCTCAATGCCACGACCAGTTCGGCGACTCATTTCGTCCCGTCGTCGTCAGTTGCCGCGCTTCGCTTCCATCCGCCAGCATCGACCACACCTGCAACGAGCCGCTGCGCGTCGACTCAAACACGATGTGCCTTCCGTCCGGCGCCCAGCTTGGTCGTTCATTCTGCCCCGAATCGCGCGTTAACTCAATCAATTGGTGGCTCGCCAAATCCATTACGTAAATATCATAATTTCCCGCGGGCCTCCTCCAACTGAACGCGATCAGCTCGCCATTCGGCGACCACGTAGGATCAATCACATATCCTGTGGCCGGCAAATCCGCTGCCGCGACTCCCGTCGCCGCAGACATCGGAATCTTCTGCATGCTCGAGCCATCTGAATTCATTTGGAATAGGTCGGGCAATCCGCCGCGATCGCTCACGAATATAATCTGATTTCCCGTCTTTGGATTCCATGTCGGCGAAGTGCTCACTGCGACAGAGTAAGTCAGCCGGTGCAAGTTTCGTCCCGAAGTGTCGGAAACATAGATCTCAGGATCGCCGTTCATGCTGGCCATGAACGCCAGTTGGTTTCCGTCCGGCGACCAGGCCGGCGAAGCATTCGTCCCGGGAAAACGCGGGAAGGAAGTCACGCGATTCGTCAGCATTGAGTACATGCAAATTTGCGCCGACACGATTTTGCGATACGCCTCAAAACATGTAAACGCGATGTGCGAATCGTCCGGCGACCACCGCGGCGTCAGCGAAATCGTCCCAAGGTGTGTGAGTTGGTGCTGATTGGCCCCGTCGTAATCCATTTCCCAGATTTCTTTGTGCCCGCCCCGATTGCTCACGAACGCGATTTTCGTCTGCGCGATTCCCGGCACTCCGCCGCTCAACCGCGAAATAATATCATCTGCGAACTCGTGCGCCAGTTGCCGCGCCCCGTCCTGTGTCGCGTCGCCCGTATAAATTTTCTCGAGAATCGAGAGCGAAGGCGTTTGCCGCACGTCGTACAAATAGCCGGAAAGCGAAAGGGAATTGCCCGTCGCCGTCAGATTGCCGAAGGCCACCATCATCGCATTTGAGGGGGCCGCGCTCCATTGTTGCGCCTGTAACTCGTTCGGCACGCTCGGCGCGTTCAGGGGATAAAAACTTGTGCTCACCATGTCCACGATGCCCGAATAGTTCAGGTCATCCATCAGCACCTGATGAAACACTTGCTCAAGCGGAGTGGTCTGCGCATTTCGCGCGGCGAACTGTGGCACCGCCAGCCGCACTTTTTGCACACCTAGGCCCGTGCCGGTTTTGAACCAGTCCTGTCCGCCCTGCGCAAACGTTCGAGGCGCAACGAAAATCATCAGCGCGACGACTGCTGCTCCCAACTGTACAATCCTTTTCATCCTCGTTTTTGTCCCCTGTCGAATCTCAATTCCAAAGATCTGCGTCCATTCTCTTGCTCTACCTTTATTATTGCCGGTGAAAGTCAAACCAAAATTCCACATTGACCGACGACCCGCTGTATCCCCCCGGCAAACGATCCAGCGGGCTCGAACTCTTCACCGCGCGTACCGCCGACATGTCCACCGATTGGTTCCCGCTCGATTGCGTAACTTGAATGTTCGCCACCGTGCCATCGCGCAAAATTGTAAACGTCACCACGCATCGCGGCGCAAACGCGATCGTCGGATCCACCGTGGCTTCGAGCCAGTTGCTGCTCACTCTCCTCTGCACCGCTTCCACGTACCACGGAAATTGCGAGCCGAAACTTCCGCCGCTCGAGCCCGAAATCCCCATTCCGCCCTTCGTCGACTGGTTGAGCATGAATGTGGACGTCGGCACTTGCGGCGCTCCGCCCTGCCCGTAGGGAATTGCGTTTTTCGGCGGCTGCACTGGATTCGGCAGCACTTTGGACGGCTTACCCAGATATTCCGGCTGCTTGTACTTATTGAATTTCGGCAGATAAATGGCGTTCGATTCGTCGGGAGGCGTCACTTTCGGCTCCGGAGCCGGCGGAGCTTTCAGCGGCGTTTCGGTTTGGTAGAGTCCTTTGGACGTGTCTACCACTCGGCTGTTGGTCGTCACGTCCGGCTTCGGCAGCGGAATCGCCGGAATGCTTCCCACCAAATTCACATTGATCGTTCCCTGGCCGCCCGCGCCTCCCCACGTTGCGCCTTGCCGCGAAAAAATTGCGGAACCTGCGAGCGCCCCGAACAAAACCACATGAAACACCACCGAAGAGCCCCACCGGGGCTTCACTTGCGCGGCCGATTGATACGGAAGCGTTATCTCCATTTCACTGTTGGCGCGGACTGCCGCTCAGCGGCTTCGTCACCACGCTTATATTGTTGATTCCCGATTGCCGCAGCGTGTCCACCACCATCGCCCAAGTCCCAAACGGCACCGCCTCGTCGCATCGCACGTACACCGGCGTGTGGTCAATATCTTTATCTTGCGCAAGCACCTTCTGCCCAATCTCGTGAATGTTCACCGGCTCTTTGCCCAGGTAAAGTTGCTGCGCGCGATCAATCGTTACCACAATGCGCGCTTGATTGATCTCCTTCACCATTTTTGTTTTCGGCAGATTCACCTGGATGCCGGATTCCAAGAGCGGCGCGGTGATCATGAAAATCACCAGGAGCACCAGCATCACGTCCACAAACGGAACGATGTTGATGTCCGAAAGCGTCCCGCCCGGCTGTTTTTGTACTTGTGCCATGTTTTGAATCGTTACCGCGTGAAACCGCTGGGTTGGTTTCAGCTGTACAGCGTTTCGATCTTGCTCACAAACTCCGTCGCGAAATTATCCATGCGCAGCGAAAAATCGCGAATGCGGTGCAGATAAATGTTATACGCGATTACCGCGGGAATCGCCGCGAAAAGTCCCGCCGCCGTGGTAATCAGCGCGTCCGCAATTCCCGGCGCCACCGCGCGCAAACTCGATTCTCCCGCTTCGCCAAGCCCCGCGAACGCGTCCATCACGCCCCACACCGTCCCGAAAAGTCCGATGAACGTCGCAATCGATCCGATCGTCGCCAGCCACGGCATCTTCATTTCCATCTGCCGCGTTTCTTCCGCTGACGCCAGTTGCATTTCCACTAGCACGGCTTTTGGGTTCTTCAGCTTTCCCGTAGGATGCGGATTGCCTCCCGCAAGCTGCGCTTCCAGCTCGCGATAGCCCGCATCGTACACGCTCACGAATGGCGATCCGTTCGAGCCTGCTCGCAGCGAATTCGGATCCGGCAAGCCGCGCCCGGTGCGGAAGAGCTGCATGAATTTCCGCGTGCGCGGCTCGGCCACAGCGAATATGCGGTATTTTTGGAAAATAATCGCCCAGGAATAAAGAGAAAGGAATATCAAAATCAGCAGAACCACGCGCGCGACCCAGTTCGTTTGCATCAGAATGGTGTCGAGCCGCCCAGCCAGTATCACGCCAACAGCGTACGAAATGGTTTTCTCCTCAGAGGAAGCATCCTCCAGCCCCAAATTTCACCGTAGCACACGCTCCAAAACTCGGTCAAATGAATCGCCTGCAATCCAAAATTTCCTAGTATCTGTAACGACACATTTTCCGGCGACTTGCCCGCCCTGCGCGTTCAGATGCCCTGTGCTAAACTCTGAGTTGGCTATGTCTTCCCGCATCGACATCCCTCTCGCTTCGCTTCTCGGTGCCGATTCCGCGCCGTTTTCCGCTCCGTCGGGCGCTCAGGAGTCCCGTTCCTTTTTCATTGAGACCTTCGGCTGCCAGATGAACGTCCACGATTCCGAGAAAGTCGCTGGCGTCCTTCTCGCGCGCGGCTACCGCCAGGTCGAGTCACCCGATTCCGCGGACATGGTCCTCTTCAACACCTGCAGCATTCGCGAAAAAGCCGCGCAAAAAGTCTTCACCCGTCTCGGCGATTTTCGCGGGCCGCGTGGCGAAAACAAAATCGTCGGCGTGCTTGGCTGCGTGGCGCAACAGGAAGGCGAACAGATTTTCAAGCGTGCGCCCTGGGTGAGCATGGTTTGCGGCTCGGCCAGCTACCGAAATTTACCGCGCATGCTGGATGAGCTTGAAGCAGGGAACTCCCGCGTTACCGGACTCGATCTCGATACCGACGAAACCTTCGAGACGGAAATCACGCGTCGCGATAATCCCTTCCGCGCCTATCTAACCATCATCGAAGGCTGCGATTATGCCTGCTCCTACTGCGTAGTGCCGCACACGCGAGGCCTGCAGCGCAGCCGCACCAGCGCCTCCGTTCTCGATGAGGTCCGCGCCCTCGTGCAATCCGGCTTCACCGAAGTGCAACTGCTCGGCCAGACTGTGAACTCTTATCGCGATCCTTCGTCCGTACGCATGAATTTTGCCGAACTGCTTTGCGCAGTCGCCGCCGTCCCCGGCATTCGCCGCGTGCGCTTCACCACTTCGCATCC
>DAIRCW010000053.1:0-15783 GCA_036796475.1 Candidatus Acidiferrales bacterium
GGCCCGGACGGCGAGGCGGCGGACCGCGCGGTCCAGTGCCAACGAAAATTTCGACGGGGCCGCAGGACCGTCCGTTGACGACACCGTGGGTTGTCGCGGCTGACGAATTGAATCTAGCGGATCCGCGCATTGTGAGCTGGCGCGAGGCGGGATTCACCACAGGACTTGTGCAGCCGGACACAGGAATTTTCCCGGGGCAAGGCTCGGTGATTGATTTTGCGAACGAGCCTGCGGGCGAAATGGTGGTGAAGCCGCGCGCGACGTTGCCGATTGCGTTCGCCACGGAGCCGAGCTTCGCGAGTTTTCCAAATTCGCTGATGGGCTCGATTGCGTATGTGCGGCAGGTGTTCAGCGACGCGCGCTGGTATCAGGACGCCGAGGCGGCGTATGCAGCGCATCGCGAAGGGCAGGAGCATCCGGCGTATGACCGCACGGACGTGGTGCTCGGAGACGCTTTGAAGTCAAATGAGCCGATTCTGCTGCCGGCGAACGACCAACTGGCGATTTATCGCGCGATACGGCTGGCGGGCGAATGGCAGATTCACGCGGCGATGTATGGCGCGCAAAACGGCTACGAAATGGCGAGCGAAATCGCGGCGAGCAAGATGCCGGTGTTCGTCAACGTGAATTGGCCGCACATGGAAAAGGGCGCGGACGAGGAGCAGATCACGTTGCGCGAATTGCGTTTATGGGATCGCGCGCCGTCGAGTCCCGCGGCTCTCGAAAAGGCGGGGGTGACGTTCGCGTTTTACTCGGGCGGGATCAAAGATCCAAAGGAAATTTTGAAAGATGTGAAGAAGGCGATTGATGCGGGGCTCTCGCCGGATGATGCGCTGAAGGCGCTGACGGTGAATCCCGCGGAGATGCTGGGAGTGGGGGACCGATTGGGTTCGATCGCGCAGGGAAAGATTGCGAATTTGGTGGTGACGGACGGTGATCTTTTCAACGATAAAACGAAAATCAAAGATGTGTTCGTGGATGGGCACAGATATCGCATTCACGAAGAGGCTTCGCCCGGACCGCCGGGCGGCGAGCATAAGCCGCCGATGCAGTCGGGAAGTGAGGGGGTGGGGCGATGAGAGCGAACGGACTGAGAGCAATTCGCGGGTTGGCGATTGTGGCGGCACTGGCGGTGGCGTTTCCAGTGGCGGCGCGCACGCAGGAAAATTCGCAAAATGATTCGGGCGTTACGCTGATCAAGAACGCGACGATCATCACAATCACGCACGACCGAATTGAGCACGGGTCGATTTTGATTCGTGATGGAAAAATCGCCGATGTGGGAACGAATGTTTCCGCGCCGGCGGACGCGAAGGTGATTGACGCGAGCGGGATGTTCGTGATGCCGGGAATTATCGACTGCCACACGCACATCGCGGTGGATGGCGACGTGAATGAGGGCAGCCTTTCGGACTCAGCGATGGCGAATATCAAGGACGTGCTGAATCCTTACGACGTGGACATTTACCGCGAATTGGCGGGCGGCGTGGTCATCGGGAACGTGCTGCATGGCAGCGCGAATCCGATTGGCGGGCAGACGGTCGTCATCAAGCTGAAATACGGTGCGGCGCCGGATGATTTGCCGTTTCCGGGCGCGCTTCCGGGAATCAAATTCGCGCTCGGCGAAAATGTGAAGCATTCGAATTTTGGCGGGCCGGTGCCGCGCTATCCGGACACGCGCATGGGCGTAGAGGAGACGATTCGTGATGCGTTCACGCGCGCGAAGGCGTATCAGCAGGCCTGGGCAGATTACAACCGGCGCAAGGCCGCGGGCGAGCAGAATCTGATTCCGCCGCGTCGCGATGTGCAGTTGGAGCCGCTGGTGGAAGTGCTGGAAGGCAAGCGCTACATCCATTGCCATTCGTATGTGTCGGACGAAATTTTGATGCTGATGCGCGTGGCCAAAGAATTTGGATTCAAGGTGCGCACGTTCCAGCACGTTTTGGAAGGCTACAAAGTGGCGGACGAAATGGCGGCGAACAATATCGGCGGCTCGACGTTTTCGGATTGGTGGGCGTACAAAATGGAGGCCTACGACGCGATTCCGTACAACGCCGCGCTGATGACCGATCGCGGCGTGATTGTGTCGATCAATTCGGACGACGCGGATGAGGCACGGCATTTGAATCAGGAAGCGGCGAAGAGCATGAAGTACGGCGATCTCAATGAAAATCAGGCGCTGCGGCTGGTGACGCTCAATCCGGCGATTCAGCTGGGCATTGATAATCGCGTCGGTTCCATCGAACAAGGCAAAGATGCGGATTTGGTGATTTACAACCACGACCCGCTGAGCGTTTACGCGGTGGTGCAGAAGACTTTGATCGATGGCAAGGTGTATTTCGATCGCGAGGAAGATATCGCGCGCCGCGCTGGATTGGCCAAGGAGAAGCGGGAGCTTCTGGAAAAGGCGAAGAACGCGGGCAAGCCGGCGGTAAAGGCCGGCGAGGAAACGAGCAAGCCGGAAAAAAAGAAGCCGCACGAAAAAACCAAAAAAAGCAAGAAGCCGGGAATGGCTGCTGAATTCTCCGGAATGGTTGCCGGAGGTGCACGATGAGGCTCCGAATTTCACGCCGTGGTTCAATCGTGGAAAATGCAGATTCCTCGCGCCGAAGGCGTGCGCTCGGAATGACAATCGCTTTTGCAGCATTGGCCACACTGATGCTGGCTTTTGCTCGGCCCTCGGTGGCACAGAACGCGCCGGCAGCGGATTCCGGCGTTTACGCGATCAAAGGCGCGAAGATTTTCACCTTGGCGGGCGCGCCGATTGACAACGGCACGATTGTCATTCGCGACGGAAAAATCGCGGCGGTCGGCGCAAACGTGCAGATTCCTTCGGACGCGAAGGTGATTGATGCTTCGGGGCTCGAGGTTTATCCCGGGATGTTCGATCCGGTGACGCAAATCGGACTCGAAGAAGTTTCCGCGGTGAAAGCGACAATGGACACTACGGAAACCGGCGAGTTCAATCCGGACGTGACTGCGGCGACGGCGTTCAACGCGGATAGCGCGCATGTGGACGTGACGCGCGCCGACGGCATCACGGAAGTGCTCGTCGTTCCCGGCGCAATCGGCGGATTTTTCGGCGGCGGAGGCGGCTCGGTGATTGGCGGGAATGCTTCGGCCGTGGACCTCGGCGGATGGAATATCAACGATATGGTGATCAGGCGCGACGCGGCGATGGAGCTGACGTGGCCGACGATTGCGGGGGGCTCATTCGATCCGGAGACGTTTTCGTTTCGGCGGCTGCCCTTCGATGAAGCCAAAAAGCAGTATCAGAAGCGAGTGGATGCGCTCTCGGATCTCTTCGACAAGGCGCGCCATTACGGACAAGCGATGCAAAGCGGCGCTACGAATTTTCCGCAGGATCTGAAGCTGGCAGCGCTGGCGCGGGTTGTCGGCGGAAAGGAGCCGTTGTTGGTCATCGCCAACAGCGACCGCGACATTCGTCACGCCGTGGAATTCTGCGAGGCGCAGAAAGTTCGCATGATTCTCGGCGGAGCCGCCGATGCGTGGAAGACTGTTGATCTGCTGAGAAAAGACAATATTCCGGTGATCATCGGCCCGATTCTGAGCATCCGGCAGGAAGATGATGATCCGTACGACGCGGAGTACACGCTGGCATCGAAGCTTTATTCTGCCGGCGTGAAAATCGCGTTTGCCAGCTTCAATACTTCGTTTTCGCGACGCTTGCCGCAATATGCGGGCACAGCGGTGGGATACGGATTGCCGCATGATGAAGCGCTGAAAGCCGTCACCGTGAATGCGGCGCAGATGCTGGGCCTCGACGACATCGGCACGCTCGAGCCGGGAAAAGTCGCGAACGTGGTGGTCACGAGTGGCGATTTGCTCGAGTTGCGCACACAGGTGAAGTATCTCTTCATCAAGGGCCAGCTTACGAACCTTGAAAACAAACAGCGCGAGCTGTACGAGCGCTACAGTCACCGGCCGAAGTCCGCCACGCCGTAGCGCGCGGCCCAGTGGAAGTTCACGAACCGTGAAGAACCGAAGGCGCGGCGGCGCGCATCCAAGGTGTTGGTCGTGCCGCGAGGTACAGTTCATGCAAAAACCTTTGCGTTGGCGAGTAGCGATGGCTCTGATTGCGGTGAGCGCAATATTTGGCTGGGCGTTTCATGTGCATGCGCAGGAATCCGCGCCGCAGCCCGTCCAATGGTCCGCTAAATTCGCGTCCTCCGCCGCGGCGCTGCGTCCCGGCGCGAAGGTCACATTGAATTTGACGGCGAACATTGAATCTGGCTGGCACGTTTACGCTGTCTCGCAGCCCCCTGACTCGCCGGTTATCGCCACGGACATCAGCGTGCCAGCGGACCAGCCGCTCGCGCTCTCGGGTGATGTTGCCGCGCCGCAGCCCATCTCGCGCATGGATCCCACCATTGGCAAGCAGACTGACTTCTACGAAAAATCCGCGTCGTTCACGCTGCCCTTGAAAGTGGAGAAAAAAGCCCACGCGGGAAAGCACAGCTTCGAGGTGGACGTGCGCTTCCAGGCGTGCAGCGACCGGTTGTGCCTTCCTCCGCGCACCGAGAAAATCGAAACGCCGGTTTCGATTGTGTCCGGCCATTAATCTCCCATTAAGGCGGCGAGGCAGCCCGCCCACCAGTGGTATAACCAAGTGATCTAAATTCCCATGAGCGGCGTCTGGCAATTTGGGAAGGCAATGGATGCGTTCGCGGCGAGCCCCACTGCAACCGTGACGAGCGAAGAGGTTTCGCTCGAGCGCGAATTTCAGGAACGGCTCGCGGAATGCGCGACGCTGGCCTTTCGTGTGGCGTACTCGGTGCTGCGCGACCGCGCGGAAGCGGAAGATGTGGCGCAGGACTCGCTGTTGCGGGCGTACCGGAATTTTCGGCGGCTGCGCGACCGCGGAGTGTTCCGGAGCTGGTTGGTGCGCATCGCGTGGCGCGGCGCGCTGGATCATCAGCGTTCGCGGAAGCGCCGGGAACGGCACGAGGATGATGCGGCGGTTGAGGCGGTTCGCGAGATTTCCGGCGGCGTGCAGCAAAATGCCGAGGAATTGGCGGCGGCGAACGAATTCCATCGGCGGCTGGGCGCAGAGATGGAACGTTTGCCGGAAAAATTGCGGCTGGTGATGACCATGTGCGCGATCGAAGGTTACGACACGCGGGAAGTGGCGCAGTTGCTGCGATTGCCGGAAGCGACGGTGAAATCGCGTCTGCGGCTTGCACGCAAACGGCTGGCGGAGAAATTGCGCGGAGAGATGTAGGAACGCGCAGCAGTCAGGTAAAGGAGAAGCGGGAACGCAGATGTCAGAGATGCAAAAATGCGGGCGAGTTCGCGGATGGATGGCCGATGCGATAAGCGGCTTGCTTTCGGATTCGCAGCGTAGCGAATTCGAAAAGCACATTGGCGATTGCGCCGCTTGCCGAGCGGAATTTGCGCGGATGGAAAATTTGCTTGGGCGAATTGATCAGAGCTTGAGCGCGGGGCTTTCGGTTGAGCCTTCGCCGCGACTGCTCGCGAATTTGCGGCAGAGTATCGCCGCCGAACCGCAGCGCAGCGCAAGCTGGTTCGGAGGCCATTACCGGTTTGCGGCGGCGGTAGCTTGCTCGGCGTTTGCCGCCGTGCTGCTCGCGGTAATCGTGCTGCATCGTGCGAATCGGCCTGTGACCAATTTCGCTCCGCATCCAAAAATCGTGAATTCCGCGCCCGCGCACGTGACTGCCGCTCCGAGTCACAGCACTTCCGCTGAAAGTATTCCGCTGCGACCGCCTGCGCATGCCCGTTTGAGCAAGCCGCGGCTCGCGGTGGCGCGTCACGAGTTGCTGCGTAATCCGCGCCATCACAGCACTGAGCCCGAAGTCATCGTCCAGCCCGGGCAGATGCAGGCAATTTTGCAATTCGTTGCGCAGACGCGAAAGGGCGAGATTGACGGCGTGAAAATCGAGGAAGGGATACAAGCCGCGCAGAAGCCGCTTGAGATCAAGCCGCTCGAGATTGCGCCGCTGGAAACATCCGAGGGCGATACCAATGGAGATTCCGCGTCAAAGGGACGCGTACCAGGTTCTTCCGACGGCCGGTCAGAATGAGCGAAATTCAAATCACAAACTCAAAAGGAGCACGCCGATGAAGCTGCGCATACCGTTGCTCGTGATTTTCATTTGTTTGGCAATGATTCCGGTAATCTCTCGGGCGCAAGAACAAGCGAAGAAACCAGACGACAATCAGGTGACCCATCTTCGTGTGGACATTCGTTTGACTGAGGTCATCCCATCGAATGGAAAATCCAAGGACGTCATTAGCAGTTTTCCGTACACGCTGTATATTGCCTCTACGCCGCGAGCGTTCAATCCTCAGGGTAGTTTGCGTTTGGGCGTCAGAGTTCCAGTGTCAACCGGCAGTAACAGTTCGGATTACATGAATGTGGGAACGGACATCGACTGCCGAGCGACGACTCTGGCCGACGGCCGTTACGACCTCAATGTTACAGTCAACCGATCATCCATCTATACCGCTCAGGGAAATACCGAGAATCAGCAAATTCGAGCTCTACCGGACAAACCGGTAGTTCGCAACTTCAACACGCAGTTTGCCGTGGCACTGCGTGACGGCGAAAGTAAAGAAGGTACGTCGGCAACAGATCCTCTGAATGGCCATGTTCTGAACATAATCGTCGCTCTGACAGTCGAAAAATAGCCTGTCAGGCTACGGCGCCTGTTTCGCGAAGGTCTCCTACTGCGGGAAGTCGGAGGGGCTTTCGAACTTCTGGTGATGGCCCCAGACCAGCGCGAGCACGACGATCCCGCCGATCACCGCCGTGCCCAGCACGACGATCAAGCCCCAGCGCTTCCTCGCCGTGCGATTATTTTCCTGGAATGGAACGAGGCTGACGGCAATCGCCGAGCCTGCGGGAATGATGCGAGTCGCTCCATTGTGTTCGGTGGTGATCAGGATGTTGCCCTTGTCCGAGCCGATGATCGCAGAATGGGGGCTGGTCATTTCGATGTAGCCGGACGCATTGGGCGAATCCGCCGGACGGATGGTCGCGTCGTAGAGCAGGCCTTCTACAAACGTTGCGTCTGTGCTGTGGAACTTCACCGTTCCTTCGGAGAGGTCGAAATCAACGGGCCCGCGCACCTCGTGACGCGAAATTTGCACCTGCGTTTGTGCGCCGAGCAGGATTCCCGCGCCGCCGGGCATGGCGATCCAAGCGTTGCCTTTGTCGCCCGTGGAAATAACGTCGCCGTCGTAGATGTTCGTGCCATTGGCGAGCGCGATGCCGCGCACCGTGGCGGACTGGCTGTCCGCGACCGTGCCAAGGATGGGAATATTCGAAGCGCCCCACAGAGGAACCGCAAGGAGCGCAGCAAGAGTGACGGCAATGGCTTGCCGGCCCAGTTCAACCGCAAAATTGCGAACGATCATCTTCGCCCCTTCCGCATTTCGGGCAGCATTCGGGCAACGTTGCGGACTGGGCGCGCCGCGAAGTCTCTTCAAAGGCTAACAGAGAAGTACGTGAAGTAAATCTCAGGAAATCCTGTAGGTATTTTGCGGGACGGCAGAGCGGCGCGTTTAGATCAGCCGAGAATCCATTGTAGCGCGGGCTTAAGTTCAGGATGCTGGAAGGTGAAATCGCGCTCAGCCAGTTTGACAGGGATCACCCGCTCGCTGCCCACCAGCATCTCGGACATTTCGCCCAGTGCGAGGCGCAGTATAGGGCGTGGCACGGGAAAAAGCGCGGGACGATGCAGCGCCGCGGCGAGCACGCTGGTGAATTCAGAGTTTCGGACGGGATTGGGCGCGACAGCGTTCACCGGCCCGCGCAGCGCGTCCGTTTCGATGGCCGAGCGAATCAGCGAGACCACATCGTCAAGGGCAATCCAGCTCATCCATTGCCGGCCATCGCCAAGCCGGCCGCCGAGGCCGAGGCGAAACGGCAGAAGCATCTGCTTGAGCGCGCCGCCGTGTTTCGCCAGAATAATCCCGAATCGCAGCACCACGGTGCGAATGCTCTCACGCTCGGCATTCGCGGACTCCGTTTCCCAGGCGCGGCAGATCTGCGCAAGAAAATCGTCTCCCGGCTGGCTCGTTTCGCTGAGAACCTCGTCGCCGCGATTTCCGTAAAAACCGATCGCGGAAGCGGAGATAAAAACACGCGGCTTGTTTTTCAATTGCGCGAATCCGGAGACGAGATGGCGCGTTGCGTCCACGCGACTGCGTCGCAAAAGTTCTTTGCGCGTCGGCGTCCAGCGCCCGCCCGCGATGGAAGCTCCGGCGAGGTGCACGACGGCGTCGGCATTCTCGAGCGCAGGCAAATCAATCGAGCCGGTCGGAGGTTCCCAGCGAATCAGTTTCGTGCCGTCGGCAAATGAAGCGGAACCTGAGCGCACCAGTCTGCAAATTTCGTGGCCGCCGGAGCGCAGAGAATTCACCAGCGCCGTGCCGACCAGGCCAGACGAGCCGGAAATGACGATTCTCACGGGCGCTCCTCGCGAAAACACTGTCGCTAAGATTCAGATACGTTACGAGCACAGCGCAAGCGCGTCAAGCTCTCTGCGCTCGGGCAGGCGTTTGCCGCTTGCGAACACACGCGCCTGCGAAATTCGCTCCGCTAGGGCGCTCGCGATAGAATGAGCGCATGATTCTGCGCGTGCTATTTTTTGGCCAGCTCAAGGATATTGTGGGAACGGCGGAGGAGTCCTTCATCGCTCCGGAAAAGTGCAGCCTCCAGGATATTTACGATAGCTACGCGGAAAGGTTCCCGGCGCTCGCGCAATTTCAGGAATCGGTGGCCGGAGCGATCAATCAGGAATATTCCGCGTGGGATCGTGGGCTCCGGCCCGGCGATGAAGTGGCGTTTCTGCCGCCGGTGAGCGGCGGCGCGGCCAAACCATTTGAAAATATTGTGCAGATTCTTCGCGAAAAAATCCCGACGGAAGAGATTGTCACGTCGCTCAAAGCGGCGGAAGACGGTGCGGTCACCGTATTCGAAGGCATCGTGCGCAATCACTCGCGCGGGAGGAAGACGCTGTATCTCGAATATGAAGCATACGATTCGATGGCGCTCGCGAAAATGCGCGAAATCAGCGACGCCATGCTGCGCGACTTCGAAATCGATCGGCTGGCTATCGTGCACCGCCTGGGACGCATGGAAATCGGCGAGACCAGTGTGCTCATCGCGGTTAGTTCAGCGCACCGCGCGGCGTCGTTTGGCGCATGCCGCTACGGAATTGATACGCTCAAGCGCATCGTGCCCATCTGGAAAAAGGAATATTTCGCGGATGGCGCGGTGTGGTCCGAAGGCGAGAAAATCGCCGCGGAAGCCTTTTCTCCTCGCAGCACATCTACTCCGTAGAATGAATACTGCCTCTCACGTCAATTACCGCCGCAGCTGCAGCAGTATTTTCGTCGCGGCATTTTCGTTTGCGATTTGTGCCGCATTTTTCGTTTCCACGAATGCGGTAGCGCAATCCCGCGCCGGCCAGGAACCGCGCATTCGCGTGCAGACGGATCTGGTTACCGTTCCCGCGACAGTTCTCGATGCAAACGGCAAGCCTGTCGCCGATTTGCCGGAGTCGGCATTCAAGCTGACAGAAAACGGCGTGCCGCAGAAAATCGCGAAGTTCGAAACCGAGACGGACCGCCCGCTGGAACTTGCGTTGATGGTGGACTCCAGCCTGAGCACATTGAAGGACACGCGTTTCGAGGACCAAGCCGCCGCGCGCTTCATCCACCTGGTGGTCCATCCGCAGGATTTGCTGGCGGTTTTCGAATTCTCCGACGATGTTTATGAACTCACCGAATTCACTTCGAACGTGCCGAAGCTCGAAGCCGCCGCTGAGAGAATTGCTCCCGGCGCGGGAACTTCGCTGTACGATGCGATCGTCCTCGGCTCGAACGCTCTGCAAAGATTGCCTGAAGATCGCCGCCGCGTGATTGTGCTGGTCACCGACGCGGGAGAAACGACCAGCCGGTCGACGTTCGAGATGGCGCAGCGCGCGGCGATTGCCTCTGAAGCGCTCGTGTACACGATTTTGATTCGCGCGGTACCCAACGAAAGCGGGCGCAACACCGCCGGCGAACACGCCATTGACACCATCATCGATTCCACCGGCGGCGCGGTTTACTATCCCAAATCGCCTGCTGAACTCGATGCCATGTACGCGCAGATCAATCGCGAACTGCGCACGCAATATTTGCTGAGCTACTATCCCGAGCCGAAAGAAAAGCCCGGAACCTACTGCCGCATCGAATTGACCGTCACTGGCGGGGCATACACGCTGCACTATCGCAAGGGATATTTCGAATCTTCTCCGCCAGGCGCGGATCCTGCCGCGCAGGCGCAGCCGGACGCTTCCCCTCGAGAGCGATGACCGCCTCCGAAAATAATCCCGCGCATTTCCTTGAGGTGGCTGTCGCCGCCGCGCGCGAGGCCGGCGCCATCATCGCCGCCGCGATGGACCGGCCCAAGACAATTTCCTACAAGGGCGAAGTCGATCTCGTTACCGAAACGGACAAAAAATCGGAAGCGCTCATTTTGCAACGGCTGCGCAGTGAATTTCCCGCGCACGCCATTGTGGCCGAGGAAGGCGGAGCTACCGGTGCGGGTGCGTCCGCGGAATATCAGTGGTACGTGGACCCGCTCGACGGCACCACGAATTTCGCACACGGCTATCCTGTCTTCGCTGTTTCTCTCGGACTGTTCCGTCGCGGAGAGCCGCTCGTTGCCGCTATATATAATCCGGTGAGCAAAGAGATGTTCACGGCCATTCGCGGCCAGGGCGCTCATCGAAATGGCGCTTCGATCCACGTTTCTGCTGTCGGCAAGCTGTCGCAAAGTTTGCTGGCCACCGGTTTTCCCACGCACAAGCGCGTGCAGAACCCGAACATTCATTACTATTGGGAATTCACGCTGCATTCCCACGGCGTGCGCCGGGCCGGAGCCGCGGCGCTCGATCTATGCTCAGTGGCCTGCGGACAGTTCGAGGGTTTTTGGGAATTTGGCCTGAAGTCCTGGGACACGGCGGCGGGAATTTTGCTCGTGCAGGAAGCCGGCGGCAAAGTCAGCAATTTTTCGGGCGGGCCGTACCGCCCGGGCGATTTCGAGTGCTTGGCGTCTAATAGCCTGATCCACGAGCAGATGCAGAAATTAGCGCTGACCGTTCGCAAACGGGGCCAGCCGCAACTGCCCGCATCTTGAGCATTTCAAGTCTCCCGAATTCGTTGATGTGAGGCCATTTAGCCGCGACGCTTCGCTCCGAACTAGCATCTAATTTAATGTAAAGCACATTGGGTTTCCCTTTCCGCCATCCACAGGGCTCAAGTACAGGTAATTCGCCGCGCACATTCCGCAGGCATTCCTGCTTTACTCCAACTGACGCCCGATGTTAGCCTGCTAGCTCAAGTTGTAGAATCTATACAATGTCTTACACTTACGTGTTACCACAACCGAGACGCCGCACCCTGGCCGAGCCGCTCGACCGCATGAAGCGCCGCTGGCGCCATGGAGGCGTCGAGACCTATTCGCTGGGCCAATCAAGCGGCATCAGCCAGCTCAAGCGCCTGGCACTTCGCGCCCGCATCGAACTCACTGAACATCGCATCAGCCTGCCGGCCCTTCCTGAGTCGTTCCGTGGCCTGCGTATCGTCCAGCTCACTGACATTCATCACGGCATCTATTTTCCCGAAGCGGCCTTGAACCTCGTCGTAGAAATGACCAACAAGCTGAACCCCGACATCGTGGCGCTGACCGGCGACTTCGTCACGCGCTCGCGCAATTACATCGAGCCCGTCGCGGAGATTCTCTCCGGACTGCAAGCTAGCGAAGGCGTGTACGCCGTTCTTGGCAATCACGATTTTCGCGTTGGCGCGGACCAGATTGCTTCGGCGCTCGACCACAACGGAATCGAAGTGCTGCGCAACCGGCACGTCACCTTGCGCCGCCGCGGGCAGAAGCTGTGCCTCGCCGGCATTGACGATTTTCTGTACCGCGCCGATTTGCCTCGCGCCATGCGCGGCATTTCCGACCACACCCCGACCGTGCTGCTCTCGCACAATCCCGCGATTATCGAAGACGCGTCGCGCATGGGCATCAGCCTGGTGCTATCCGGCCACACGCACGGAGGCCAGGTTCGCTTGCCTCTCGTGGGCTGCGTTTACGGCCGCTCCGACGAGAAGATGCGCTTCAAGAAGGGCCGCGATTCGCTGCGCGGCACCCAAATTTACGTGAGCCGAGGGCTGGGCACGGTCGTTTTGCCGATTCGCTACGGATGCCCTCCGGAAATTCCTCATTTTGTGCTTGAACCGCGCGAGCGCGCATCCAAAGCTCGCGTCTCCTCAATTGACGGCTGGCTGAACGCCCGGCCTCATGCGCGCCGTTGATCTGATCCGCAAAAAACGCGACGGCGGGGAGCTTAGCCGCGAAGAAATCACCTTCCTTGTCGCCGGCGCATCCAACGGAACCGTTCCTGACTATCAACTCGCCGCGTGGCTAATGGCCGCGGTTTGCCGCGGAATTTCGCGCGCAGAAACCGCATTCCTCACAGAAGCCATGCTGCATTCCGGCGAGATTCTGGACTTCTCTGATCTCCGCGGGCCCAAAGTAGACAAGCATTCCACCGGCGGCGTCGGCGATAAAACTTCACTGGTTATTGCGCCAATCGTTGGCGCAGCGGGCTTGAACTCGCCAGTTTATGTGCCAATGATTAGCGGGCGCGGCCTGGGTCACACCGGCGGCACGCTCGACAAGCTCGAATCCATTCCCGGCTTCCGCGTCAATCTCTCCAAACGCGAATTTCGCGGAGCACTCGCCGCTTGCGGCTGCGCGCTTGGCGCCGCGACTCCGGAGATTGCTCCCGCCGACAAGCGTCTCTACGCATTGCGCGACGTGACTGGCACCGTCGAGAGTGCGGGCCTGATCTGCGCTTCCATCATGTGCAAAAAACTCGCCGAGGGGCTCGATGCGCTCGTGCTGGATGTGAAGACCGGCGATGGCGCGTTCATGAAAAATGAAAATGACGCCATTGCGCTCGCGGAATTGCTAGTCGAAACGGGAAAGCACATGGGCAAGCGCGTCGTCGCGCTGATCACCGACATGGACCAGCCGCTCGGCAATGCCGTCGGCAACGCGCTCGAAGTCGCAGAATGCCTCGAAATCCTGAACGGCCGCGGGCCTGCCGACTTGCGGACGCTCTGCATCGAACTCTCCGGCTGGATGCTTTTCCTTGCCGGCTCCGCTGCGAATCTCCCTGCCGGCAAGCAAATTGCCGAAGAAATGATTGCTACGGGCCGCGCTCGTGATAAATTCCGTCAGGTAATTGCGCAACAGCACGGCGACGCGCGCACGGTGGATGAGCCTTCGCGCCTGCCGCGCGCGCGCAAGACGGAAGAAATTCGCGCCGCTCGCGCTGGCTTCGTCTCGCGCATCGCTTGCGAGCAGGTCGGCAGGGCCTGCGTGATTCTCGGCGGCGGACGTGAGAAGCAAGACGACGCTATCGATCCGGCTGTAGGCATCGTGCTGGGCAAAAAAAGCGGCGATGCGGTCCGTGCCGGAGATACGCTTTGCACCGTGCATTACAATTCGGAATCGCGTCTGCGCGAAGCCGCCGATTTGCTCGCGCGCAGTTTCGAAATTGCTGAAGCAGCGCCGCGACCGCAGCCGCTCGTGCGTAAAGTAATCGGCGCGTAGCTTTTCGAGCAGCGCGAATTTTCATCGGTAGAATCATCGCTTTCGCAAGGCATCGCAGCGTTTTGCATTTTCAGGGGGAGGAAAATGCACCGGCACTGGATCGGCCTGCTCGGCATGGCTGTGATTCTCAGCCTCGCCTGGGTTTTTTCCACCAATCGCAAAGCCATACGCAAAAAAACGATTGCCTGGGGCCTCGGCCTTCAAATCGTTTTCGCCTTCATCGTTCTCGATACGAATATTGGCCGCGAAGTTTTCGCCGTCATCGGCGCGGCGGTCACCAAACTCCTCGATTATTCTTACTACGGCTCGATGTTCGTCTTCGGCGACCTGGGCGCGAAAAATTCCAAGCTCGGCCTGCTCTTCGCTTTTCAAGTGCTGCCGACCATCATTTTCATCGCCGCGATTTTCGCCGTGCTCTACTACTACGGCATCATGCCGTTCATCGTGAAGCAGGCCGCCAAAGCCATGACGCGCCTGATGGCCGCCAGCGGCGCCGAATCGCTCAACATCGCTGCCAGCATTTTCATGGGCCAGACAGAAGCGCCGCTCACCATTCGCCCGTTTCTTCCTGAAGCCACGCGTTCCGAGCTGATGACCATCATGACCAGCGGCATGGCCCACGTCTCCGGCGGAATCATGGCTGCGTACATCGCCTTCTTGGGCCCGCAAAGCGCCCAGCATCTCATCGGCGCTGTCCTCATGACTGCGCCCGGCACACTGCTGCTCTCCAAAATGCTCGTGCCGGAAACAGAAAAACCGGTCACCGCCGGCCGCGTCGAAATGGCCAACCTCGAAAAAGATCCCAACGCTCTCGGCGCACTCTCGCGCGGCACGATTGACGGTCTGCACCTCGCGCTCAACGTCGCGGCCATGCTCATCTCTTTCATCGCCATCATCTATCTCTGCGACGGAATCCTCGGCGGCGCGCACAATGTTCTTGCGCGTCACGGCTTCGGGGCATTTCCTTCGAGCCTTGAACAAATCTTCGGCTGGATTCTCGCGCCCATCGCCTGGCTCATCGGCGTCCCCTGGCATGACGCCGGGAAAATCGGCAGCCTGCTCGGCACGCGCATGGTTTTGAACGAACTCATCGCCTACGGGCGCCTTGGCCCGATGAAGGCCGCGCTCGATCCGCGGTCCTTCACCATTGCTACGTACGCGCTCTGCGGCTTCGCGAATTTCAGCTCCATCGGAATTCAAATCGGCGGCATCGGCGCGCTTGCGCCCAACAAAAAAGACGAACTGGCGCGCCTCGGCATCCGCGCCATGCTCGCCGGAACCGCCGCGAATCTCATGTCCGCCGCCATTGTCGGCATCATGGTGAGATGAGTCGGTGAAATGAAATCCCGCGCAAATTCCGCGTCGACGCCCCCGCTCGGCGCTCGCCGTGAATTCGCGCGCGCTGAAGCCGCTGCGAAGTTCATTCGCACGCGCACAAAACTCCGCCCACAAATCGCCGTGGTGCTCGGCTCCGGCCTTGGCGCGTTCGCCGACGAACTCGAAAATGCCACGCGCATTCCCTACGCGCGCATCCCAAATTTTCCGCGCTCCACCGCCGTCGGCCACGCTGGACAGCTCGTCCTCGGCAAACTTTCCGGCGTTCCGGTCGCCGCGATGCAGGGCCGCGTGCATCTTTACGAAGGCTACACGACTGCCGAAGTCGTTTTTCCCGTTCGTGCGCTCGCTCGCTTCGGCATTCGCGCGGTGATTCTCACCAACGCCGCCGGCGGCATCAACACCAATTACGATCAGGGCGCGCTCGTGATTCTTCGCGACCACATCAATCTGCTCGGCGCAAATCCGCTCACCGGCGTGAACGACGAACGCTTCGGCCCTCGTTTTCCCGACATGAGCGAAGCCTACTCCGCAACTCTCCGCGCCATCGCGCTCGAAGAAGCCCGCCGCCTCGGCATCGCGCCGCACGAAGGCGTTTACGCCGCCGTCCCCGGCCCCAGCTACGAAACCCCCGCCGAAATTCGCTACCTCCGCACCATCGGTGCCGATCTCGTCGGCATGTCCACCGTGCCCGAAGTCATCGCCGCGCGCCACATGCGTCTTCGCGTGCTGGGAATTTCCTGTGTCACCAACATGGCCGCCGGCATTCTCAATAAGCCACTCGA
>DAIRCW010000054.1:0-15612 GCA_036796475.1 Candidatus Acidiferrales bacterium
AGCCGTGCTCGAGTGTCCAGCCGTGAGAGAGAGTGCGGCCGCGGTCGAGCATCCAGAGCCAATCGACGCGGTCGAAAATCTGCGTGGCGAGCGCGCGGATTTGAGGATCGGTGAAGTATTCGCGGCAGGTGAGCACACCGCAGAGGAGCAAGCCGGTGTCAATGGAGGAGACTTCGCACTGGAAGGCGCGTTCGCCGGTGTTGAGATTTACGAAGTGATAGAAGAAGCCATGCTGGTTGTACATGCGGTTGGCGAGAAATTCGAGTGTTGCTCGAACGCGGTTGACGACGGAGCGGCTGGGGATGTAGCCGCGTTTATCGGCGATGCATAGGGCGGTGAGGCCAAAACCTGTGGCGGCGATGCTGGCGACGTCGTAATCGTCGAATTCGCTGGGAGTGCTGCGGTCTTTGACCAGCCCGGTGTTCGGATTGGCCTGTTCCCAGAAGTAAAGGCAGCCGGCTTGTTCGTAATCGTTGAGCAGGTCTTCATCGTAGAGAGTAAGCTTGTAAGGTGGCTCGGGTTGGACTGGCGGCAATAGCTGCTGAGCAGGTAGCGCCAGAGGCGCGGTGGCGGCGCCAAGAAGTGGTGAAATGGCTCCGAGGCGAGCAATGCGCGCAATAAATTCCCGTCGGGTTAGCTCGATGCGAGCAGAACCCGAGAATTTTCGATGCATTCCTGCTCCGCGAGTTTTTGAATCCTCCGAAATGCCCATTCCAAAGTAAACATGCAGAGCGGCTTTTGCAACAGAGAGCTGAAGCAGCATTGGCCTAAGTTGGGGAGTCAGGAAAACACTGGATGGCGTAGATGAAGGGCATCCTGCTTGAGTTGCGATGGTGGCTGGGCTGAGTCTGTTAAGAGCAAGTGCCTGAGGCGCGGAATGTCAAACACTCCAACAGCAGTCGTGAAGGCGGACGTGGGGCGGTTCGTGACGGTGGTGTCGTGGATTTCGGCGCTTGCCGGACTGCTATTTGGCTACGACACGGGGGTGATCTCGGGCGCGATCCTTTTCGTAAAGACCGATTTTTCGCTGAGCACTTTCCAGGAAGAGGTGGTAGTGGCGGCGGTTTTGGTCGGAGCGATCATCGGCGCAGTGGCAGGAGGAAAACTGGCCGACCGATTTGGCAGGCGCAGCGTGCTGACGCAGGTTGGGATTTTGTTCATCATCGGCGCGATAGGCACGGGACTGGCGCCGACGCCGACGTGGTTGGCAATCGGAAGAGTTGTGGTGGGAATTGCGATTGGCGTGGCGTCGTTTACAGCGCCGCTTTACATCTCGGAGGTTTCGCCTCCGCAAGTGCGCGGGAAGCTGGTTTCGTTGAACCAGCTGATGATTACGATTGGAATTGTGGTGAGTTATTTGGCGGATTATGGACTCTCGGGCGCGCGGGCTTGGAGATGGATGTTTGGAGTGGCGGCAGTGCCGGCGCTCATTTTGGTGATTGGACTGATATTCGTGCCAGAGAGCCCGCGATGGCTGATGAGCCGCGGCTTGACGGAGCGAGCGCGAGAAATTCTGAAGCGCATCAGGCAGAGCAGCAGCGTGGATGCGGAACTTGCGGAAATCGAGCAGAGCCTGCAAAAACAGGAAGGCGGCTTGCGCGAAATTTTCAGCGCGGCGGTTAGACCGGCACTCGTGGTGGGCATCGGGCTGGCGATTTTTCAGCAGTTCACAGGAATTAACACAGTGATCTATTACGCGCCGACGATTTTTCAATTTGCGGGATTCCCGAGCGCTTCGGTGGCGATCCTGGCTACGGCCGGAGTAGGCGTGGTTAATGTGGCGCTGACGATCGTGGCACTGAGGTTATTGGATCGCGCGGGAAGGCGTCCTTTGCTGCTTTACGGGCTCATCGGAATGATCTTGAGCCTGGCCATTCTGGGATTCGCGTTTTTGTCGCCGTCATTGTCGAGCGCGATTGCGTGGATTGCGGTAATCAGCCTGGCGGTTTATGTGGCGTGCTTCGCGATTGGGCTTGGTCCGGTGTTTTGGCTGATGATTGCGGAAATTTATCCCTTGCGCGTGCGCGGGCAAGCGATGGCGGTTGCGACGGTAGCGATGTCCGCGTCGGTGCTGCGGCAGATCACGCTGGTGGCGCTGACGTTTCTGAGTCTGCTGCATTCGCTGGGACGCTCGTGGACGTTCTGGCTCTACGGCATTATCGGTGTGCTGGCGTGGGTGTTCGTGTACAAACTTGTGCCGGAAACCAAGGGCCGCACGCTCGAGCAACTGGAAGAATACTGGCGAACGCGCCGGGCGCAGATTTGAATACGCGCGCTTGAGCGGTCTTCGCAGAAAATCAGCTGCTGAGGCAAACCTGAGTGCCCGGCAGGATTTTTGACTTATCGCCGGAAACGCAGCTAGAATCCCTCCGCAGTTTTATAAGCATTACATATGAAGAAAGGGAGTCACGTGATGAAGAAAACTGTTCGTGCCGTTCTGGGGATCATCTTCTTTGTTGTTTGGACGCTTAGCGGCAGCGCAAAGACAGCCTGGGCGCAAATGCAGGAGAGGAAAGGCCCCGCTCCGGACGCAAAAGAGCAAAAGGCTCCAGAGGCCAATGCGGATGCGAAGGAACAGAAATCAGTAACGGACCACAGCGCGCGGATTGGCGGCGAGACCATCGCGTACAAGGCCACTGCGGGAACGATCATTTTGAAGGACCAGAAGGGCGAGCCGACTGGGAGCATGTTTTATGTGGCCTATACGCGCTCGGATACAAAGGACCTGAGCCAGCGGCCGGTTTCGTTCTTTTATAACGGCGGACCGGGATCTTCGACCGTGTGGCTGCACATGGGTGCGTACGGGCCGAAGCGCATCGCGACGGTGGACGCCGCGCCAACTCCGCCCGCGCCGTACAAGCTCGTGGACAACGAAGACAGCATTCTCCCAGTGACGGATGAGGTTTTCATTGACGCGATGGGAACGGGCTACAGCCACGCGCTCGGAAAATCGCAAGACAAAGATTTTTGGGGTGTAGATCAGGATGTGGCGGCGTTCGCGCAATTCATCGTGCAATACATTACGGAAAATGATCGCTGGAATTCGCCAAAATTTTTGATTGGGGAAAGCTACGGCACGTTCCGCTCGGCGGCGTTGGGGAACTACTTGCAATCGCGCGACAACATTGATTTGAACGGGATTGTGCTGATGTCGTCAGTGCTGGACCTGGGGACGATTTCTTTTTATCCCGGCGAGGATTTGGCGTACATCCTGTATCTGCCGAGCTACACGGCGACGGCGTGCTATCACAAAGTTATGAGCTGTCCGGCGAACATTGACGGGCTACTGCAGCAGTCGCGGGAGTTTGCGATGGGCGATTACGCGCACGCGCTGATCGAAGGATCGAATCTGAGCGACGCGGAGCGGCAAAGCGTGGCGAAAAAAGTCGCCCAATTCACGGGCTTGAGCACGGATTACGTGCTGAAAGCGAATCTGCGCGTGAATCTGCCGCAATTCATGCAGGAACTGCAGCGCGCAAAGGGATTGTCTACGGGCCGGCTGGATTCGCGGTTCTCGGGATACAGCAACGATCCACTGGCGGAATTTGCGCAGGGCGATCCGCAATCGTCGGCGATCAGCAGCGCGTATGCCGCGGCATTCAATCAATATATCCGGCAGGATCTGAAGTTCGAAGAGAACAGACCGTATGAGGTTGAGACATTTGCCGGCGGGCAGTGGGATTGGAAGCATGGGCAGGGGCGCGGATTCGGTTTTCCGGGTTCGCCAAACGTGGAACCGGATTTGACGGAACAGCTAATCAACAATCCCAATTTGCGCGTGGAAGTGGAAAACGGAATTTATGACCTGGCCACGCCATTCTTTGAGACGGAGTACACGATGGACCATCTGGATCTGCCGGCGGCGCTGCGGAGCCATGTAACGCTGAAATACTACGACGCAGGGCACATGATGTACGTGAATCCGTCAGCGCACGCGAAGCTGAAGGCGAATGTGACGGCGTTCATCGAGAATACGATGAAAACGCAGCACCCGTAGCGGGGAGCGCTGCGCGGTCGTAGGTGGGACGAGGTCAGAGTATGGCTATTTTGATTGGGTGGTGCAGCCGGGAACCCGGAAGGCGCCGATGCGCGTGCTGTACTCTTTGGCGCCGGACTTGAGATAGTCGCCGACATACCAAAAAGCGCAGTCGTCGCTCGGGTCCATCGCGGTTGTGGTGTAATCCTCCCAGCGAAGCGTATTGGTTTGCGCCGCTTCACCGCCGGCTAGAACGCCTTCGTGAAAGGTGAGCAGGCCTTTGGGGGCCGACGCAAGGCGCGCAGCGAAACGCTGGCCTGCGAAATTGGGAGTCCCGCCGAAAGAGTAGCCCACGCCGATGTTGCCTTGCCGATCGATATCGATGCTGGGCATCCAGCGGTAAAAACTGTCTGGCGCGAAAGTGCCTTGCTGGTACAAGGCAGGGTTGCGGTTCGCGTCGAGGCGAAATTCGTACCAGCGAACTCCTCCCGCGCCTGCATGCGTGGCAATGGAATGGGCGGCGACAATAATTTCTTGATTTCCGATCCGCCGATAGACGAGGCGCTGCATGATTTTGTCGCCCTGGGCATCGAGGCGAACATCGGTGCCCGGCTGCGGGACGCAACTGCTTAGCTGACCATCGCAGAGATAGTGATACGGCGCGACAGGAATGTTTACCGGCCCGGTGGCTTTGGTATTTTGCGGATTGCGCCAGTCGACATGAACTTTCCAGAAATAAATTCCATCGTCCTCGAATATCTTTTTCAATTGCGTGCCGCCGGCGGCCATCATGATGTTGGGCGCGCCGCGCGGGGGAAGTCCCTGGCCATCGATGTCGGAGTTGTTGAGAAAATTCACGCCGTCAATCACGATGCACTGCTCGGTAGTTGGCAAGCCGCGAAGCATTTTGTTGCGATCGGCGATGCAATCGTGCTTCTGGATGACTGTGTCGCCTGTGCTGGTGGGCACGTAATAGCCATCGGGCCAAACGGCGGGCCGCGGATAATCGGGGAACAGGGTGCGTTCGAAAGCGTAGCGATAATATTTGCCCAGAGGATCGCTGGTGGTGCTCACGGCGTAGCACATGGCGTATGTGGCATGCTCTTCGGATGGATTTACTGGCGGAGCGCCGGGCGGCCCGGGAATCGAAGCGCGCCCTGATTTCGCGGGTACGCCGGTTTGCGGTAAGCCGTGCGTGCGGGGCGGCGGGAGAATCGGGCTAAAAATTGGCATGACAATGAGCCAGCGATTCGCGAGCTGGTCGTAGCGCACGACGGCGTCACCATTGTCGCGGTCCTGGCAGACACCGCCAAAGCCGGCGAAGATGGCGTTCGTCGGCACAGGTCCGTAGAGCACGGTTCCGGTGGCGGGGTAACGCGCGCCCTTTTTCGTGAATACTGCGAAGCGCGCATTCACGATCTGAACGATGTGATTCGGACCCACGGCAAGGCTGTTATCCGAGGGATTGCGGAACATGGCCGGGGCGCCACTGTGCGGGCCTTTGAATCCGGCACCGAGCCCGTCGAAACTCTCGAGCGCTGGGAGCGCGGGCTGCTCGCCTTGCGAATTTTGTTCCACAGCGGCGGCAGCAGATGGAATTGCCGGCGGCGCGGGAGCAGGCTGACGTTCCTGCTGCAAAAGAGCGGAGGCGTTGAACGGTGAAAGCCCGCAGCCCGTGTCAATCGGACAATCAAAATTGTGGGACGCGACGTTCCGGGGGCGTTTGTTCCGAATCGATGTGAGAGGCATAGAAATATCGAAGTGAAGTTGCGTGTGGACAGCGACCGTGGGAACAGGGGTTTGGTCTGAAACAGTCCGTGAAAGCTGCGGCCTCTGCGGATGCGAAAGGCAAACAGAGACCGCGAAAATGACCAGAGCAGTTGTACCCGACAAGATCGATGAACGATTCATGGATTATCCTGAGCAAAAAAATCAGAGCTGGCGATCATACATCCGGAAGCTATCCGCGGAAGAGGTTCGATACAAAGAATTTTAGGTTGGCGGGACGCTCGGCGAGTCGGCGCATGAAATAGGGGAACCAATCGGTGCCATAGGGAATATAGACGCGCAGACGGTATCCTTCGCGAATGAGTTGCTGCTGCAAATCGGTGCGAATGCCATAAAGCATCTGGAACTCGAACTGATCATTGTTAATTCCTTGCTCCTTCACAAATTCCTTGGTGGCTTGATGCATGAGCGGATCGTGCGTGGCAATGCCGTGATAGAGACCGCTGGTCAGGAGAATCTTCATCACTTTGATGTAATTCGCGTCGACGTCCGATTTTTGCGGAAAGGCAATGTTTGGCGGCTCTTTGTACGCGCCTTTTACCAGACGAAGGCGAACGCCGGCGGCGGTGAGATCGCGGGCGTCTTTTTCGGTGCGGTAAAGATAGGACTGCAGGACCGTGCCTATGGCGTCTGTTTTCGCTTGCATTCGTTTGCAAATATTAATGGTGCGCTCGGTGTAGGCGGAACCTTCCATGTCAATACGGATGAAATTCCGATGAGCAACTGCGCGTGCAATGATCTCTTCCAGCAGACTTTCACAGAGCGGCTGGCTGATATCCAGGCCGAGCTGCGTGAGTTTCAGCGAGACGTTGCAATCGAGGTGTTCCGAAGCAACGCGGTCGAACATCGAGGCGTAGACTTCCGCGGCTGCGCGTGCTTCCGATTCGCTGGCGACGCTTTCGCCGAGGCAGTCGAGCGAAGCAAGGCAGCCCGCTTGATTTACGGCACGAACTGCGGGGACAGCGTCATCAAGCGATTCCCCCGCGACAAAGCGGCGGACGACGCGGCGGCTCAATGAATTGTGAATAACAAAGCGATGGACTCGTGGACTTTGTGAAAGCGCGAGGAGAGTGGACCGGAGCATGAGGGCCGGAAAAAGAATAAAGTCATCGCGCGGCGAATGCAATAAAAAGGAGCAAAATGCAAAAAATTGTGCGAACGAAGGTTTTCACAGCGACATCGCCCAATTGGAGCTATTCGGACAGTGCCTCGAGGAATTTCTCAGCGTCCATGGCGGCCATGCAACCGGAGCCTGCGGCAGTAACGGCCTGGCGATAGACATGATCCTGAACGTCGCCTGCGGCAAAGACTCCGTCGATATTCGTGCGCGAGCCATGATGAGTTTTCAGATAGCCATTGGCATCCATATCGAGCTGCCCGCGAAATATTTTTGTGTTTGGCTCGTGACCAATGCCGATGAAAAGGCCGTTAATCGGGAGCGTAGAGGTTGAGTTGTCTTCCAGATTGCGTAGCTTCACTGCTTCGACATTCTGTTTCGCGGGATCGAGAATTTCCTCAATCGCCACAGGTGTAATGAACCGGATTTTGTCATTGGCGCGCGCACGATCCAGCATGATTTTCGAAGCGCGAAAATCGCGGCGGCGGTGAAGGATGCTGACTTTTTTAGCGAAACGCGTCAGAAAATTGGCTTCTTCCATTGCTGTGTCGCCGCCGCCAACGACGGCAATTTCTTTGTCGCGAAAGAAATACCCGTCGCACGTGGCGCAGGTGGAGACACCGTGTCCAATGAGCTGGCGTTCGGAGTCGAGGCCAAGTAGCCGTGCAGACGCGCCCGCCGCAACAATCAGTGTTTTGGTCTCGAACGTTTCCTTGGCGGCTTCTATCTTGAAGGGGCGTTTCTTCAGATCAACGGAAGTCACGGCGCCAGCATGGAATTCGGCTCCGAAATGCTGAGCCTGTTTGCGCATCGCTTCGGTGAGCTCTGGTCCAAGAATGCCATTGGGAAAGCCGGGGAAGTTTTCAACCAAAGTAGTGAGAGTGAGCTGGCCGCCAGGTTCGAAGCCATCAATGACCAGAGGTTTTAGATTCGCGCGCGCGGTATAAATCGCGGACGTAAGGCCGGCGCATCCGCTTCCGATGATTATGACCTTATGCACAGGACGCTCCTCAGGCATTGGATTCTATGAAAGCTCACAACGATTCAAGGCGAAGAGAAGGGCATTCTAGCACGGCACCTTGTGAGATTGGCGAGATCACGAGCTAAATCGGAAGGTCAAAAGGGCAGCAAACATCAAGAGCGATGATGGCCGTTGGGGATCTTGTACTCCTCAACTTTGCGGCTGAGGGTGTTGCGGTGAATCCCCAGCGCGCGAGCGGCGCGGCATTGATTTCCTTCGGACTGTTCCATGGCACGCTTGATGAAGCGGCGCTCGAATTCAGTGAGGGCTTCTTCGAGAAGAATCCCGCGATCCACCATTTGAGTGATCAGAGCTTCCAACTGATCTTTCACAATGCCGTCCTTCGGCGCGCGGTCCCGTACTCGCGCGCTGGCGCGAAATGCCTAGTCGAGTTCGTGGCCGGTCAAGCGTTTATAGGCTTCGCGATATTTTGCGCGAGTGGCGTTGACGACATCCGCAGGCAGAGCCGGCGCGGGCGGCTGCTTGTTCCAGCCGATGCGCTCGAGATAATCGCGCACGTATTGCTTGTCAAAAGAAGGCTGCGCCTTGCCGGGTTCGTAAGAATCAGCGGGCCAGAAGCGCGAAGAATCCGGGGTAAGGGCTTCGTCAATCCAGACGAGCTCGCCGCGATCGAGGCCGAATTCAAGTTTGGTGTCGGCAATAATGATGCCGCGCTCGGCGGCAAATTCAGAAGCGCGGCGATAGACTTCCAGAGTGATGTCGCGGAGGCGCGCAGCGAGCGGCTGGCCGATTTGAGCGGCCGCTTGGTCGAAAGAAATATTCTCGTCATGGCCGGTGGTGGCTTTGGTCGCAGGCGTGAAAATTGGTTCGGGCAGCTTGTCGGATTCGCGCAGGCCCGCAGGAAGCGGAATGCCGCAGATTTTTCCCGTTGCGCGATAGTCTTTCCATCCAGAGCCGGAAATATAGCCGCGAGCTACGCATTCGATGGGTATGGGTTCGGTGCGGCGGACGACCATGGAGCGTCCGCGAAGATCGTTCGCATAGCGCGCGAGGTCGCTGGAGAAGTCGGTGGCGCTGATGACGTGGTGCGGCACGATTCCGGAGAGTTTTTCAAACCAGAAAAGCGAGAGTTGCGTGAGAACGCGGCCTTTGTCGGGAATCGGCGTGGGAAGAATCACGTCGAAAGCCGAGAGGCGATCGGTGGCGACGATGAGCAGCCGTTCGCCAAGGTCATAAATGTCGCGAACTTTGCCGCGGGCTATGAGTTTCAGCCCTGAGAAATCTGTTTGTGAAATTGCAGGATACATTCCGGGAGAGGCCAAGGTTTTCGTTTCCTATGTAAAAAAGAGGAGACGATTTTAGCGCAGCGGAAAAGGATGTCAACGAATAAAAAATCGAAGCTGAGGAAAAGTTTTTGTGCGCGCGTCGAAAAATTCGAGTGAAATTATGCCGCCGTGGACTTTGCGCGCTCGGCCGCTTCCTCCCAGCGAACAGAAACCAATTTTGAGACGCCAGGCTCTTGCATGGTAACGCCGTAGAGCACGGAGCCCATCTCCATGGTTTTGCGATTGTGAGTGACGATGATGAATTGGGTGTGTGCACCCATCTCCGTGAGCATGCGATTGAAGCGGCCCACGTTGGCTTCGTCGAGAGGCGCATCCACTTCGTCGAGAATGCAGAACGGACTGGGCTGGAAGCGGAAGACGGCGATGAGGAGCGCTAGAGCCGTCATCGCTTTTTCGCCGCCAGAGAGCAACAAAATATTCTGCAGACGTTTGCCGGGAGGCTGCGCGGCGATATCGATGCCGCAATCGCCCGAACTATCGGGTTCCGTTAGGCGCATTTCGCCAGTGCCGCCACCGAAGAGCACGCGGAACGCTTCAGAGAAATTGCGATTGATGACGTTAAAAGCTTCTTCGAACTTCTGCCGCGAAACGAGGTCAAGTTCATTGATAGCTTGCTGTGTGTTTTGAATCGATTCGACGAGATCATCGCGTTCGCGGGCGAGAAAAGTGTTGCGCTGATCGCATTCCGTGTATTCCTCGAGTGCCATCATGTTCACTGGGCCCATGGCGTCGAGCCGTTCTTTTTTCTCCGCGTACGCCGCCTCGGAAATGGCAAGCTCCTCGCCGGTGAGCAGTTGGGTTTGCTGGGCGATCAGCTCTTCGGGCTGAGCATTGGCGTCGGCGATGCAGGTTTGGCGAAGGTGTTCGCGATCCGAGTCGTTGCGCGCCTTTTCGATTTCGCGCTGATTGCGATTGCTGCGCGCCTGTTCGAAAGTATCGCGTCTGGCTCGGAGCTGGCCGTCGAGAGCACCGGCGCGCTCGCGGAGAGAATTCCACTGGGATTCGAGAGCGGCTTTGCGCTGGTCGAATTGTTCTTTTTCAGCGCGATGATGAGAAACCTGTTCGGCAAGCTGAAGATTATTGGCTTCGCGCTCGGTGCGTTCACGAAGAAGAGCATCGCGCTGATCGGCAACGGCAGCCAAACGCTCGCGGGCGTGCGCGAATTCTTCTGCGAGGCGGGATTCGAGAGTTTCGGCATTCGCGAGGCGCTCGGAGATGGCCGCGAATTCCTCACGCCGTGAGGCCAGTTCACCCTGCTGTGTTTGAAGCTGCGCGCGAAGAGATGAGAGGCGTTCAGCGGCTGCGGAGGCTTGCTGCTCGGCATCGGTCCGGGAAACGAGGGCATGCTGGCTGGCCTGGCGAGCTTCAGCGGCACGCGAATGGGCCCGTGCGGCTTCGGCCGCAAGTTTGGCGACTTCCCCGGCAATCTCATTTAGCTGCGACTCCGCGCGGGCGGCATCTTCCTGCGCCTGCGCGAGCTGATGAAATGCGGCGACGCGAGATTTTTCGGCTTCGATGTGAGCGCCGGACAAGCGCTGCAAATCGGATTCAGTGCGTTGCTGATCTTCTTGCAGGTGTTGGAGCTCTGTTTGCGTGCCAGTGAAAAGATGTTCGAGGCGTGCGACTTCGGCTTCATACATGCGGAGTTCGCGCTTGAGCGCGAGCGGACCGGCCTCGCCCTGGCGGCCTCCCGTGACCATACGGCCATGGAAGCAGGTGCCGTCCAATGTGACGAAATATTGTTCCGGGTTTTCACGGGCGAGCTTTTCGGCTTCCGCGGAAGTTTCAATCAGATAAGCCAATTGTAATTTCGAGAGAAACTGTTTTGCTGCGGGGCCAAGCGGCTCCTTGAAGTCCACGAGATTGTCGAGACGCGAGACGAGGCCCGGAGACGAGATGGCGGCAACAGATTTCGGTTCGTATTTTAAGTGACGAAGAGAATCGACGAAGAAGGTGGCGCGTCCGCCCATCTCCTCGCGAAGAAGGCTGACACCGGCGCGCGCGTGGTCAAAGGTTTCGACGACGATGTATTCGAGTTCGTCACGGAGAAACTGTTCGACCGCGCCTTCGTACTGCTCTTGCACTTCGGCATAATCAGCGAGCACGCCGACAGCGCGAAAGCCTCGGGAGTCGCTGCCGGCGCTTGCCGAGAAAAGTTTCTGAACGGCTTCCGCGGTGTAGGCGCGTTCGTTGAGAATTTGCTCGAGAGAGCCGCGGTGCGCGCGCGCAGCAGCGAGCTCTTCGCGGGTTTTCTCGTGACGCTGGGCGGCGTGCTGCTGGGCGAGGCGCAGTTCGGTGAGCGAGTGCTGCGCGTTGCGGACGTCTTCAGCCAGGCCAAGCGCGACGGTTTCGGTTTGTTCGTGCTCCGTTTTTACAGAGTTAACGAGAGCGAATTTTCCCTGTAAATCAATTTCAGCGCGCGCGCGAACTTCTTCACGCTGGACATGTTCGGCGGCGATACGCGCGGCGAGATCTTCGGCCTGGAGCGATTCGACCTGAGCGCGAACGGAATCTTCGCCGCTGCGCGAGGCGGCATCGCGAAGATTGGAAATGAGCTGTTCGAGCGCAGATTGCTCGGCAGCTGAAGAGTCGAGCTGGAGCGAGAATTCCTGCAAACGTGAATCAAGCTGCGCGGATTCAGCGCGTAGTTTGCGGGAGCCTTCGCGATGCGCAGCGAGGAGGGACTCGGCTTGGGAGGCTTGCTCTTCGGCTTGCGCGATTTCCACGTCCAATTGCGAAATGCGCGACGCAATTTGCGCTTCCTGCTCGCGATTAAAGGCGATGCGATTCTCGGCGCGATCGAGTTCGAGCGCGGATTGATTGAGCAGATTTTGGATCTGGCGCAGCTCAGTTTCGAGTTCGTAATTGCGAACGTCAAGGCGCTCCTGTTCGGCTTCAAGTTCGCGGATGGCGGCGGACTCGGCGGATTCGGCTGCAACGAGCTCGGCAAGGGCAGATTCAAGGCGTTCGGCTTCGGTATCGAGCTGACGCGCTTTGCTCGCAAGCACGGTACGCATGAGGCCGCGCATTTCGTCGCGGAGTTCTGCATAACGACGGGCTTTGGAGGCCTGGCGCTTGAGCGAAGCGAGCTGCTTTTCGACTTCGACGAGAATGTCATTCACGCGGGAAAGATTGACCTTCGCGGCTTCGAGTTTGGCTTCGGCGAGACGTCGCTTGGTCTTGAAAACGGTGATGCCGGCGGCTTCCTCGATGAGTGCGCGACGATCCATCGGGCGGGAATTGAGAATTTGGCCGATGCGGCCCTGTTCAATGATGGCGTAAGAATCGGGGCCAAGGCCCATTCCCATGAAAAGTTCCTGGACATCGCGGAGGCGGGCGACGCGGCCGTTGATAAGGTATTCGCTCTGGCCGGAGCGGTAGAGGCGACGCGCGACGACGACTTCGCCAGGTTTGAGCGTGATGGCCGGTTTTTCGGCGCCGCGTTTTCTAAAGGGCTTGCCGGACTTTTCGGGAGCAAGTTCAGCGGTGTCGCTTGCAGAGACGGTTTCGGCTGGGGCGTTGGCTTCACCGGCGGATTCGCTGTTTGGAACAATTGCCAATGGACTCGATTCGGACGGGATAGAAGCTGCTTCGGCAGGTTCGTCACCGAAAACTTTGGCGGCGGCTTCAGCGAGTTCCGGATCCACAAGAGTTAGCGTGACTTCGGAAAGGCCCATGGGCGGGCGTTTTACGGTGCCATTGAAAATGCAGTCGGACATGCGCTCGGCGCGAAGCATTTTGTGGCTTTGTTCGCCGAGAACCCAAGAGATGGCGTCAACGACATTCGATTTGCCGCAGCCGTTGGGTCCGATAATGCAGGTCACGCCGCTGCCGCTGAAGACGATGTTGGTCTTCTCGCAGAAAGACTTGAAACCAAAAAGTTCGACTTTGCGAAGTTTGAGCACGCTGCTCCTTGGGAAATTCAGCGCGCGGACGGCACGCGCAAAATTCAAGTCAAATTTATAGCGTCGAGAGCAGAGTTTCGAGACAAAAGTGTGGCGGGTCGCGAAGAGCGGGCCCAGCCGCCTGGCGCTTTGGAGAGGCGGTGATGAACGGAAGATAGCATGGGGCGCGAAGGCGTGTAAAGCACGAGAACACGGGATGTGCTCAGAATGAGCGGCTTGCTCTGCTGCTGATTCGCGCTTGGGTCACTTCAGATATTGTTCGTACCAGGCGATGATGCGATTTAGACGGTCGAGTTCGTGTTTCTCTTCATGAAAGCCGTGGTTTTCGCGCGGATATTCGACGAGCACGGCTTTGCTTCCGTAGAATTTGAGTCCGCGATAGAGGCCGGTGCTTTCGCCAAGCGGGTCGGTCGTGTCATTGATGCCCTGCAGAATGAGAATGGGCGTGTGAGCATGCTTCAGGTAGAGGAAAGGAGAATGGTTCAAGAACCCTTCAGGATGATCGTAGGGAAGGCCCCAGAACCATTTGTCGTAGGAAGGGCCGCGCTCGGTGTTGAATTCGGCGATGAGATCCACCATGCCGGCGCCGGAAACAGCGCATTTGAAGCGGTCGGTTTGCGTGATGGCCCATTCGGACATGTAGCCGCCGTATGACCAGCCGCCGATGCCAAGTTTATTCGGATCGGCGATCCCTCGAGCGATGAGGTAATCCACTCCGGACATTACGTCGCGAAAATCGGCGCCGCCCCAATCGGCGCGATTCATTTCCACGAATTTTTCGCCGTAGCCTGTTGAACCACGAATATTGAAGTACGCGACAGCGAATCCGCGCGCGGCGAGAAGCTGGCCCCAAAAGTCAATGGAATCGGACCACGCGCCTGTCGGACCGCCATGGACGAGAATTACTGTGGGAACGCGGGAATGGCCGTCGTAGTTGAGAGGTTTGAGGAGTTCGCCTTCGATGGGTAGTCCATCGAAACTTTTGTAATGGAAGAATTCGGGTTTGGCTAACGGGATCGAATTCCAGCTGGCATTTAAGTTCGTGACCCGCTCAGGCGAGGCGCCGGAACTTGCCAGATAGACCTCGGAAGGTTCAGTGGCGGAGCCACCGACAAACGCGAGCGTACCGGAATTGGAAACAGCGAAAGAGCGCGGATTAGGAGCGGCGGCTTCGACGGCGGATGCTTTGCCATCGGCCGCAATCTGGTAAAGGGTGGTTTTGAATCCCGTCTCGGCAATAGCCATGAGGCTGCCGTCAGAGCGCCATTCAATGCCGCTCATGGCGCGGTCGACGCTCGATGCGGTGAGATTGCGGCTGGGATCAGCAGACCGTGCGCCGGCAGAATGGACGTAAATGTCGTGCGGCTCGGGGCCATCCACGCGTGCGCCCAAATAGGCGAATTCTTTGCCATCGGGCGATACGCGAATTTCGCCGAAGGGGCCTTTGGGTGCAACAAGCTGCGACATCTGCCCGTTGGAGACATCCAGTGAAAAAATGCGGTTAGTATCGTCATCGGACTCGGGACGATCGGTTGCAGAGATGATCAGGCGAGTGCCATCAGGCATCCAGGCGAGCTCGCGGACTTCCCATTTTTCATCTGTGATCGCACGGGTCTTTTTTGTGGCGACATCAAGAAGCCAGACGCGACTGTGCTTGTCGTCCTGGTCGACGACCATTGCGTCATCCTTATCTTTATCTTTTTTTTGTTTTGCTTCGGTGGGCTCATCGGACGCCAGGAAGGCGACCTGTTTGCCGTCGGGCGACCATTCAAAGGACTGAACGGAACGTTTTCCTTGCGTGATGGCGTAAGCGTCACCGCCCGAGGATGGTGCGAGATAGATCTGGCGATCGCCATCGCGATTGGAAAGTAACGCGAGAAATTTCCCGTCGGGCGACCATCGCGGAGAATTTTCGGTTTTGTCGGAGTAGGTGTACTGGCGCGCTTGCTTCGAGGAGACGTCGAGAATCCAGATGTGCGACGGATTCTCTGTGCCTTTGGGAGGCTCAACGACGGTGAAGGCGAGGCGGGAGCCGTCCGGCGAAAAGCGCAGATCAGCAATGCGACGGAGATTCAGCGCCTGCTGCGGCGTGAGAATCTTCGAGGAAGAGTCGGCGTGTGGTATCGGCAGAGCCGTAGTTCTTGGCGCGGGCAAAAGCAAAAAGAAAGACGAAGTGGCAAGAAGCGCGAACGTGGCGCGGCGGAGATTCATGAGTGGCTCCTCAACGAGACGGACAATGTATTGAGCACGACTCGATACGTCAACTGCGAAATGCCACAAGCCGCAAGGCTTGCGCAGGTTGACTTGCGGAAAGGCAGTGCATAGGATGGCACGCAATTCTCGCTGCCAGAACGGGGACAAAAAACGATGCTTGACGAAAAGCCGCATGGAGGCGCTTTTGTGGTTGCGCTGGCTCTGTATGCGCTGGTGATTTGGTCGGCGGCGCTGCGCGCAAGTCCGCCAGCGGCGAAAGCGGCAAGCGCGCCGTCGGATGAATT
>DAIRCW010000055.1:0-12197 GCA_036796475.1 Candidatus Acidiferrales bacterium
TTTTCTTCGAGACGAATGGTTTTCGCGCCGGGAAAATCGCGGAGGAAGCGCTGAAAATTGCCGCTCTCCGCGCCGCGCCAACTGTAGATGGATTGGTCTTCGTCGCCGACGACGCAGACGTTGCGTTCGGCGCCCGCGAGCAAGCGAATCAATTCTTCCTGAGAAGCGTTGGTGTCCTGAAATTCGTCCACCTGAATGTAGCGGAGGCGCTCGGACCAGTTCGCGCGGACTTGCGGATTTTCGCGGAGGAGTTTTACGGCGCGAAGGAGCAAATCGTCGAAGTCGAGCGCCGCGGATTTTCGGAGGATGGATTCGTATTCGCGATAGACGGAGGCGGCGCTTTTCTCGAGTGTGTCGAAGGCCTCGGCGGCCATTTCCTCGTGCGAGATATTGCGGTTCTTTGCGTTGCTGATGCGCTCGCGAAGGGAGCGTGGAGTGAATTCCTTTTCGGAGAGCTTCAGATTTTGGAGAGCGAGTTTGATGACGCGGTTCTGGTCGTCGTCATCGTAGATGGCAAAATCGCGCGGCAGGCCGGCGTGAGGAGCTTCGCGGCGCAAGAGGCGCGCGCAAAAGGAGTGAAAAGTGGAGATCCAAATGTCGGAGGAGTCGCGGCCGCTGGCGCGAACAAGGTCGGAAATGCGCTGGCGCATCTGGTCGGCGGCTTTGTTGGTGAAAGTGACGGCGAGGATATTGCGGCCGGGGACGCCCTGTTCGATGAGGTGCGCGACGCGATAGGTGATGACGCGCGTTTTGCCGGTGCCGGCCCCCGCGAGGACGAGCACAGAGCCTTCGGTGGCGAGTACGGCTTCGCGCTGCTGAGAATTGAGTCCGTCGGTGAGAGGCATTATGGCTTTGGAAAATTTTCCTCGAAGTGAAAGTGAATTTTAGCCGAGCGCGAAGGATTCGGCAAATCAGGTTGCGATTTAGTATTTCGCGCCGACGTGGTGCTACTGTCGCAAAGCGAAGGATGGGATACCGGACGCGACTCTGCGAGTCGCGCGGGCAGGGTAAACCCTGTCCCTACGAAAACGCAGTGCGGCCCGCTCCTTGTGGCACGTCAAGAAAATTTAAACTGTCCCATCACTCAGTCGAAGTGTTTTGGCGTCAGCGCTGCGGGCCGAGCGGGACTTCGAAATAGATCATTGGGTTTTCGGAGGCGACGGATTTTACGTCGGGAACGTAGAGCGATGAATGCGCGACGAGGTCGAACTGGCTGTCAATGTCGAAAAAAATCATGCCGTGAAGAGTGCCGTTGGGAGGAACGACGTCGGATTGCAGGCTGAGCGGACTGAGCTTGTCTTCGATGTCCTGCGTCTTGTTGTCTTTGCCGGGCAGATTGCCGCCGGGCAATCCCGGAAAATGGTGCGGCTTGGGCGTGGCGGGGCCTTTCGGATGGGCGATGCGCGCAGCGGCTTGAGGAGCCGGCCAAGCCGGAAGGCTCGAGGGCTCACCATGGGGGTTTTTGACGTCGAGGCGAATGGTGGAAAGGTCCACATGGACGGGAGCGTTCAAGTCATTTTTGAAAAATACTTGCATGGCGAGAATGCCGGCCTTGTAAGGATCAGCTTTGCCAAATGTTTTCTTGCAGCGATCTGCGTCGGTGTAGGGGTCGGCGGAGACGGTGAATCCCTGATGCGTGTCTTTGGGGAGATTGTTCGATGGAGAGGGCACTTGCGCGTGGAGCGCGGGGCCGGCGACGAACACAAAAGCAGCAAGGAGCAGGGGAGCTATTTTCATGCTGGCGATAGATGCAAGAGGCGCGCGAAACGTTGCGAGTTGGGGATGGCCGTGACGTTATAATAACGGCTTTGTGCGAATGGCGCGCTGTGCGGCGCGGCGAGTTCCAACGAAAATGTACTTTCTGTATAGCATGCTTACGGCGGTTGGCATGGCGCTGCTCGCGCCGTACTACGCGTTGCGCGGGCTGAAGCGCGGAAAGCCGTTCGAGAATTTTGGCGAGCGGATGGGCTATTTGCCTCCGGGGCTGGGGCGCGGCGTGGCGGCACGGACGGCGATTTGGGTGCATGCGGTTTCCGTCGGCGAAGTGCTCGCGGCGAAGCCGCTGGTGGAAGCAATGAAAAAACGCTTCGCGGGCGTGCCGATTTTTCTTTCGACAACTACGGTGACGGGCCAGCAGGTCGCGCGCGAGCGCATCGCGGCAGATGCGACATTTTATTTTCCGTTTGACTGGGCGGCTCCGGTGCGAAGAGCGTTTGAGCGGATCCGTCCGGCGCTGGTGGTCATTCTGGAGACGGAAATATGGCCGAACTTTTTGCGCGAGGCGGACCGGTGCGATGTACCAGTGGTGTTCGTGAACAGCCGGATTTCGGAGCGGTCATTCGCGCGATTCCAGCGATTCGAGCCGTTCATCGGAAACTTTTTCCGCGACGCGCTACATAAGGCGGATTTGTTTTTGGCGCAGAGCGCGGAGGATGCGCGACGCCTCGTAGCGATGGGTGCGCCGGAGGAGAGAATCGAAGTCACAGGAAATTTGAAGTACGACCATGAGCCGCCGAAGCAGTCGGCGTTTGGCGAGTGGCTGGCGAAGGAAGTTGCACAGCAGGAGCGGTGGCCTGTGCTGGTGGCGGGCAGCATCGCCGCGGGGGAAGAGGAAGCGGTGCTCGCGGCGTACGATGTTGTGCAGCGGCAATGGCGGCATGCGCTGCTGATTCTTGCGCCGAGGAAGCCGGACAGGTTTGCAGGCGCAGCGGAAATCGCGGAGCAGGACGGATGGACGGTCCGGCGTCGAAGCAAAATGGATATGAATGCGGCGCTGGACGAAAATTGCGAAGTGGTGATTCTCGATTCCATCGGTGAGCTTGCTGGATTGTATGCGCTGGCGGACGCGACGTTTGTGGGCGGGTCGCTGGTGCCCGTTGGCGGACACAATATTTTGGAGTCGGCGTGGTTCTGCAGGGCGCCGATTTTTGGGCCGTTTATGCAGAATTTTCGCGAGATGGCGGCGCGATTTTCGAGCGCGGGTGCGGGCATTCAAGTCGCGAGCGGCGAAAAGCTTGGCAAGGCGTGGTGCGAATTGATTGCGGATCCGGCGCGGCGCGAGAGGATGGGCGAAAAGGCGCGCGCGTTGGTGGAAGCGAATCGGGGAGCGACGGCGCGTTCGCTGGAACGGATTAGCGCGGTGCTGGAAGCGCAGCGGGGCAAGCTGTGAATTTGTTCGGCTGGCTGCTTTGGCCGCTTGCGGTGGCGCACAGCACAGCGGCGTGGCTGCGAGCGTGGGGGTATCGGGCAGGAGTACTGCGGGCGAAAAGTTTACCCGGAACGGTGGTCAGCGTTGGAAACATCACCGTAGGCGGCACGGGAAAAACGCCGATGACGGCGTGGGTGGCGCAGCGTTTCTTGGATAGTGGAAGAAGAGTGGCGGTTTTGGCGCGAGGTTATCGTCCTCTGGAAAATGCGGCGAGCCGTCAAGCAGGCAGCAGCGCCGGATGGAATGATGAAATTGCGCTGCTGAACGACAGGTTGGGAGGGCGGGCGCAATTCGGCGTGGGAGCCGATCGGTTTGAAAAGGGCAGAGCGCTCGAAGCGGCGGGAGTGGACTGCTTCATCTTGGACGACGGATTTCAGCATCAGCAGCTCGCGCGCGACGTGGACATTGTGATGATTGACGCGGCGAATCCGTTTGGCGGGGGGCATCTGCTGCCTGCGGGGCGTCTGCGCGAACCGCTTGCGGCGCTGCGGCGCGCGAGCATTGTTGTGATTCACCGCACGGAAAAAGCGCCGGCGCTGGAGGCGAAAATCCGGAGGTATTCGGCGGCGCCGATTTATTTTTCGCAAACGAGGTTTGTCGGCATCGAAGCGTTTGGCGAAACGGAAGTTACGGCGGCACCGGCGCAGCGGCAGAAGTTTTTTGCGTTCTGCGGAATTGGCAACCCGGCGGCTTTTGTGGCGGATCTGAAAAAATGGGATATTCCGGTGGTGGGCCAGCGATTTTTTCGTGACCACCATCGGTATACGTCCGATGATTTGGGGCGTCTCGCGCAGGAGGCCATGGCGGCGGGCGCGGACGCGCTTCTGTGTACGGAGAAAGATACCTACGATTTGCCGGCGGGCGCGGAAATGCCGATGCGCGTGTTCTTCTGCCGAATCGCGCTGCAGTTCAACGATGAAGAGGGATTGTGGCGGACGATTTGCACGATGACAGAGAAGAAGCAGCGGGAAGCGGCGCGATGAAAATCCTGGTGCGCGCGACGAATTGGATTGGCGACGCGATTATGTCCATTCCGGCGCTGCAGGCAATTCGGCGGCGCTGGCCGGAGGCGGAGATTACGATTTTGGCGAGGCCGGCCGTCGCGGAGCTTTATGAGGGGCAGGATTTTGCAAACCGGGTGATGAGTCTCAGCGGAAATTTGAAGAATCCCGTTATTGCCGAGCGGGAAAGCCGCAAATTGCGGAGCGAGCGATTCGACTGCGCGGTGCTGCTCCAAAATGCGTTTTCGGCGGCGTGGTTGATGTGGCGCGCAAAAGTTCCGGAGCGCATCGGTTATGCAAGGGATGCGCGAGGCCTGTTGCTGACGCGCGCCGTTGCAGTGCCGGAGGCAGGAGAAATTCCCGCGCACGAATCCTATTACTATCTGGAATTGTTGCGGAGAGCGGGATGGCTCGATGAGATTCCCAAGGTCGAGCAGATTTCGCTGAAGTTGGATCCGGAGATGGTCGCGCGTGCGGAGGTGCGGATTCGCGAGGCCGGAGCGCGCAGCAAGACGCGGATCGCGCTGGCGCCGGGAGCTTCGTACGGCTCGGCAAAATGCTGGCTGCCGGAGCGCTTCGCAGCGGTTGCGGATGCGCTCGTTGATGATTTCCAAGCCGATGTGATACTTTTCGGCACGAGTTCCGAAATTGAAATTTGCCGGAAGATTGCTGAGCGGATGCGGCACCGTCCAGTGAGTTTGGCGGGCCAAACAAGCATGAACGAGCTGCCGGCGCTGTTCTCGCGGTGCGGTCTTTTTTTGGGGAATGATTCGGGAGCGATGCATGTGGCTGCTGCGGTGGGCTTACCGGTGGTGGCGGTGTTTGGTTCTACAGATCCCGAAGGAACAGCGCCGATCGCGACGCAAAAGATTCTGGTGCGGCATGCGGTGGCGTGCAGTCCGTGTTTTTTACGCGAGTGTCCCATTGATCATCGCTGCATGACGCGCGTTCCTGCCGAAGATGTGCGGCGCGCTGCGGCGAGAATGCTCGAGGAGAAACGTATTGCACAATCCGTCTAAACGGCGAGCGGTCTTCCTCGACCGCGACGGGACAATTTCCGAAGAGATGGGTTATGCGAATCATCTGAGCCGTTTTTTTGTTTTTCCGTATGCGGCGGCGGCGATTCGGCGATTGAATGAGGCAGGCTTGCCGGTGATTGTGGTGACCAATCAGTCTGGCGTGGCGCGCGGATTTTTCCCAGAGTCATTGATTGGCGAGATTCACGAAAAGATGAAAGCGGAGCTTGCGGCGGGCGGAGCGCATGTGGACGGGATCTATTATTGTCCGCACATCCGCGCGGATGATTGCACGTGCCGCAAGCCGCTGCCGGGGATGCTGGAGCGCGCGGCGCGGGAGCACAATCTGGAATTGCGCGGGTCGGCGCTGGTGAGCGACCGTTACGCGGACGTCGAAATGGGACAGGCGGCGGGATGTACGAGCATTCTGGTGCTTTCCGGTTATGGACGCGGCGAATATGAGTGGAACCGCGGGAAGTGGGCGCGGCGGCCGGATTTTGTCGCCGAGGACCTGGCGTCGGCGGTGGATTTGATTCTGAAGAATCACTGAGATGAAAAATCGAAAGCCAGCCAAGAAATCAGGCGCGCCGCCGGATTTGTCGCGGCTATTGGACTTGATTGCGCTTTTCCCGCAGCAGACCATCACGGTGATCGGCGATTTTGTGGTGGACGAGTACGTCACGGGAGAAATTTCGCGCGTTTCGCGCGAGGCGCCGGTGATTATTCTGCGGCATGAAGAGACGCAAGTGGTCCCGGGCGGCGGCGCGAATGCGGTGAACAACTTGATTGAACTGGGGGCGCGTGTTTTGCCGGTGGGAGCGGTGGGCAACGATGCCGCGGGCGATGCGCTTGTTCAATATTTTCGCAGCAAGGAAGTGAATGTTTCGGGAATTGTGGCGGTGCGTAATTGGGCCACTACTACGAAGACGCGTTTTCTGGCGCGCTGGTCGCATACGGCGCGACAACAGGTGTTGCGTGTGGATCGCGAAGCTTCGCAGGGATTGCCGGATGGAGTTCAGAGACAGATTGCGAACAAGGCAGCGGCGTGCGCGGCGAAATCGAGCGGGGCGATTGTGTCCGATTACGGAAGCGGAGCGGTCTCGCCGAATTTGGTGAAACGAGTGCGCGCGAAAGTTCTGACGCTTGATTCGCGTTATCGGCTGCTCGAATATCGCGGCGCGAAAATCACGGCGGCGACGCCCAACGAGCCGGAGCTCGAAGCTGCCTACCATGCGCGAATCGGAAAAGACGAAGCGCAATTGGAAGCGCTCGGACAGCGCACATTGCGGACGCTTGGTTTGCAGGCGGTGCTCGTGACGCGCGGGAAAGATGGCATGGTGCTGTTCGATCGCGGGAAAGCGCCGCATCGAATCGCTGTTTACGGGAGCGATGACGCAGTGGATGTGACTGGCGCGGGCGACACGGTGATTGCCGTGTTCACGCTGGCGCTTGCGGCGGGAGGGTCGTTCCTGGAGGCCGCGCATCTGGCGAATTTTGCCGGCGGGATTGTGGTGATGAAGCGTGGGACGGCGACAGTTTCGCGAGCAGAACTGGAAAGCGCGGTGCGCAGCGAGGCAAGCGCGAGTTCATGAACGCTCGAGCGAAGATTCTGGCGCGCGCGGAGCTGGTTCGCCGGGTTGCGGAACACAAGAGCAACGGACAGAAAATTGTTCTCACGAACGGATGCTTCGACGTGCTGCATGCGGGACACGTGCGATATTTGCAAGCTGCGCGGCAGGAAGGCGATGTGCTGGTCGTGGCCATCAATTCCGATGCGAGCACACGGAAATTGAAAGGAGCGGGGCGTCCGGTGATGGCGGAGGCGGATCGCGCGGAACTTGTGGGAGCGCTTGGCGCGGTGAATTACGTGGTGATTTTCGACGAGCCGGATGTGCGGGCACTGCTGCGCGAATTGCGTCCTGACGTGCACGCCAAAGGCACGGATTACACGGCGGAAACTGTGCCGGAGGGCGATGAGGCGGCACGGCTCGGAATTCGCGTGGCGATTGTCGGGGATCCCAAGGAACATTCGACGCGCGGACTGATCGAGCGAGTCCGGCGTTCTGGCCATGCCTGAAAAGCGCTTTCTGGTCCTGCGGATGAGCGCGCTCGGAGATATTATCCACACGCTGCCGGCTGTGCATGCTCTGCGCGAGGCGTTTCCTTCCGCGCAAATTGACTGGCTCGTGGATGAAAAATGGGCGCCCATACTGGCGGGGGATCCTGACATCAGCAGCGTTATCGCGATGAACCGCGGCTCGTGGCGAAACGTGACTGGGACAATTGGACGGCTGCGGAGAACGCGTTATGACACGGCGATTGATTTTCAATCGCTGTACCGCTCGGCGGTGATTGGATGGCTCTCCGGCGCTCCCGAGCGAATCGGATTTGACGCGCAGTATTCGCGCGAGCGCGGCGCGGCATTTTTCTACACGCAGCGCGTATCGCCGAAGCGCGCGCACAAAATCGAGCACAATTTGGAATTAATCGAGAGCCTCGGCGCGCAGGCGGCGCACGTGTGCTTTCCATTCGTGGATAATCCTCAAGCTGCGGAAGAAGTTGAGAGCATTCTGCGCGCGAGTGGCATTACAGAATATTTTGTGCTGTCGCCGGGCGGCGGGTGGATTTCGAAATGTTGGCCTGCCGAGCGGTATGGCGAATTGGCGCGCGCACTAACGGGGCGTTATGGCTGGACCAGCGTGGTGAGTTTTGGGCCGGGCGAAGAGGGACTAGCGGAAACTGTGCGCCGCCGCGCAGGCTCGCCTGAGCCCTTCGTGCAGCGATTCAATCTCAAGCAGCTTGTGCCGCTTTTGCGGCGCGCGAGGCTCGTCGTCGCCGGCGACACTGGCCCGCTGCACCTCGCGTCGGCGCTGGGAACGCCGGTTATCGGACTCTACGGACCGACGGATCCGGCGCGGAACGGGCCGTTTTCCGCGGGCGGTCTGGTCGTCAGAAAAGCGGGATACGAGACGACGTACAAACGAGGGAAAACATTTTCGGAATCGATGCTGGCAATTTCTGTGGATGATGTTTTGCAAGCGGTCGAACGCAGGATGGCTGGCTCGCAATGAGCGCCGCAACAACGAACTTCTGGATTCGCTGGCGCGTGCGGGTGGGCTATCCCGTGGCGCTCGTTTATCTGGCGCTGGCGCGGCCGAAGCCGATGCTGATCGTGATTGGCGGCGCGATCGGCATTGCGGGCCTCGCGATTCGCGCGTGGGCGGCGGGACATTTGCGCAAACATCAGATGCTTGCCCGCGGCGGGCCATACGCATTCACGCGCAACCCGTTGTATTTCGGCAGCGTGATTTTGGCGGCAGGATTTATTGTAGCTGGAGGCTCGATTTGGGCGGGCATTGTTGTCGCAGCATATCTGGCGTTGTTTTACCCGGCGGTGATGCGGCGTGAAGAGCGCGAGCTGAGCGCGAAGTATGGCGAAGATTTCGCGCGCTACGCGGCGGAGGTGCCGCTGTTTTGGCCGGCGCTGCGTCCGTTGCCGGCGAATGGCTCGGCGAGCGAGAAATTCAGCGGAGGGCTTTATCGAAGGAATCGGGAGTATCAGGCAGCGCTAGGATTCATCGTGGGTATTGCAATTTTGTGGGCCAGGATGCGCTGGCTGCCATAATGCGCGCTTGGCCTAGTGCGGTAAATTCGCGAATGGATCCGCAGTGATGCTGCGCCCGTCGGTCAAAATCGTAACCGCTCCATCGCGGTTGGTTTCGTAGAAGCGAACTCCGAACTGGATGTAACGCGCGACAGTGGCGGGATTGGGCTGGCCGTAGGGATTGTCTTCACCGACAGAAACTACGGCGATGCGCGGATTTACCGACTTCAGAAAATCTCCCGTAGAAGAAGTTTTGCTTCCGTGATGCGGCACTTTCAGAAAATCCGACTGGAGCGGATCGGCGTCGCGCGTAAGAACGTCTTCAACCTGGCGCTCGGCATCGCCGGGGAGGAGGAAATGAACCGCGCCGAGGCCGATGCGCAGGACGACCGAATCATTATTCGCGGGCTCCGGAGCAGCATCGGCCGAATCCGGCCAGAGAATTTGTGCCGAGGCGCTATCCCAGCTGAAACTTTGCCCTGCAAGGCGATGGATTACGGGAATGCGACGGGCCGCTGCTTCGGCGAGCAGATCGCGATAGGCTGCGGAATTTTCATCACGTCCCACCCACAGCTCGCCGACTTTGAAATTATTCAGAACCGCGCGCAGGCCATCGATGTGATCGTGGTGCGCGTGCGTCAGCAGGACCACATCGAGGCGCTTAATTCCACGCGACCAGAGATACGGCGAGACAACCTGCTCGCCGACGTCGAAGCCGGTGTGGTAGCCGCCGATGTTTACTTCGCCAGTTAGGCCGCCGCCGTCGATGAGCATGGTGCGTTTGCCGGGAAACGCAACAAAGATGGAGTCGCCTTGGCCGACGTCGAGCACTGTGGCTTCCAGTCTGCCGACGTGGAGATTCGGCGCGAATGGATAAATCGAAACGAAACAGGCGAGCACGAGCACGACGATTAAGGTGATACGTTCTGCGAGGGGTGCGCGCGGCGGCGGAAGCTGAGGACTCTGCGTGCGATGCGATTCGGCGCGGGACCAGGATTGCATGGCTAGACAAACGAGTGCGGCGAAGAACGCAATGAGCAGCCACAAGGGAGGGCCGGGAATTCTCCATGACAAATGAGGAAGTTTGCTGAACCAGCGAACGGTGTGAAGCAGCGCGGTGACGAGAAGAGTTTCCAATTTGGCGGAAATGGCGCCGAGCGCACTCCACAAATAACTCATCGCGAGCGCAGCGAATCCCAGCGGCACGATTAGCGCGGTGAGCAGCACGGCGAAGACGTTATCAACCGGCCCAGACAGGCTGACGCGATGAAAATCGGCGGCGAGCAGCGGCAGCATTCCAAGCTGAATGCAAAATGAAAGCACAAATAAATCCCAAACGCGCAGGCCGCAGCGAATTGGAAACGCGACGAACCTGCTCGTGTAGGCTTGCAGAATGCGAGGAGCTTTTGCCTCCGCCACACGCCGTAACGCGCGAAGATCCAAACGCAGCTGCGTAGCGCGCGGTGAATGCAGGCGGTCGCGCGTGACGTCGCCCAGATGATCGAGCGCGCGGCGATACGGGCTGCTGGTGCAGTCGATCCACGGGAGGGCGAGGCCGGCGATGACTCCTGCGGCAAGGAACGACAGCTGAAAACTGGAGTCGAAAAGTTCGCTGGGATGGGATAAAAGCAGGATCCATGCGGCGAGCGCAACAGTGTTGGCCAGTGCGACGCGCCGAAAGAAAAGCCGTGCGCAAAGAAAAACTCCGGCCATCAGCGCCGCGCGCAAGATGGGAGGCCGGTCCTGCACAATAGCGACGTATGCGATGAGCGCCAGCAAGGTGAGAACAGTGGTAAGCGGGAGAGGGAAACGCAAAATGCGGCCGAGCCACCAAAAAAAGGCCGTAAGAGCGGCGACGTGAAGTCCTGCGAGGACGAGCACGTGAAATGCGGCGGTCTTCTGAAAAGTTTCCGCCAGGTCGGAATTCACAAAATTGCGGTCGCCGAGGAGCATGGCGCGCAGGACGGCGATCTGGTCCGGCTTACCGGCATAAAGCTGGCTGATTTTCGTTAGAAGCTCTCCGCGCGCGCGCGCCAGGTGCTGTGCGATGGAAATTTTAGGAGTGCCGCTTGAGCGAAGCAGTTCGGCGCTGCGCAACGAGCCGAGGAGTTCAATGTTTTGGCGAGCGAGGTAAAGGCGCTCGTCGAATGAGCCGGGATCGAGGTAATTGCGCGGAATGCGCGCGCGGCAGAGAGCCTCGACGTTATCTCCAGCGCGGAGTGTTGGAGGCGGTTCGTCGCTTTCACCTCGATAGTAGGTAAGTCGAAGACCCCCGCTCACTGGAAGGATCTCTCCGGCGCGTTCCACTCCGTGCAAATCGATGACGTAGCGCCAGCCGAGCGGAGTGGGCTCAGGGTCGTCGCGCAACTGGCCGAACCAGCGTAACGGCTCGGAGATGTCCAGCGCACCGTGCGAGACGAGGCGCACGACGTCGTTTCGCGGCACGGCATGTTGTTCCAAATGCGCGCCGAGGATGCCTAAAGAGAACCATGCGCATACCGCGAGCACAGCAGAAATCGCGATTCTTTTTGTAAATGCGAGAAATGCCAGGCCGATGAGAATGAGGCTCGCGGCCACGCCAGCCCAGAAGGGAATCGAGCCGGGAGCGTATTTGGACGCGGCGATTCCGCACGCGAATGCGAGCGCAATCCACAGCGCGGGCAGCTTCACCGGGCGCGTTCCAGGAGAGCCACCGATTCGATGTGATAGGTTTGCGGAAACATATCGAACAGGTGAATTTCCCGGAGAGTATACGCCTGATTGCGGAGCGTGGCGAGGTCGCGTGCAAGAGTTGCTGGATCGCAGGAGACATAGACGATTCGCGGAGGCGAGAGGCGGGCCAGCTGTTCGGCGACACCATCGTCGAGGCCGGCGCGCGGCGGATCGGCGACGACTACATCCGGCGCGGATGATTTGCTTGTAGCCGTCCGTCTGTGCATGAACTCTTTCACCGGTTGATTGTGGATAGCGATGGATTTGCCGCTTGCGCCGGCATTGATCTCCAAATCGCGCGCGGCGACGGGATGCGATTCGACGGTGGCGACACTTGCAAACTTCTCTGCGAGCGAAAGAGTGAAGAGACCGACACCCGCATAAAGATCAAGCGCAGCGCTGCCCGTTCCCGCAAGATTCGAAACGGTGCAGGCGAGGTCTTCGAGCAGAAAACGGTTGACCTGGAAAAATGAAAGGTGCGCGACGCGGAAGGATTTTCCTAACGCGTTGTATTGCAGAAAGCCGGGACCGTGCAGAGCCATTTGCGAACTCGCGCTGTCCTGCAGAAGGATGCTCGCGGCAGCGGGAATCAGCTCGGCCAATTTGTCGAGCAGAGCCTCACGATTGCGCGGCAGGGAAGAGCAAGTGACGTTCAG
>DAIRCW010000055.1:12297-15558 GCA_036796475.1 Candidatus Acidiferrales bacterium
TTCCACTGCGCGCGGTTGCGATATTCCCACGGCGGCGATTTGTGCGAAGTGATGGGACTTTTCCAATCAATGCGTCCAATGCGCCGCAAAGTTTCGCGCAGGATGGACTCCTTGATGCGAAGCTGCTCGTCATAGGAAGTGTGCTGGTAATCGCAGCCGCCACAGGCGCCGAAATGCGGGCATCGCGGTAAAATTCGCGCAGGCGAGGGACTCAGCACACGCGCAACTCGGGCGCGAGCGAGTTTCTTTTTGCGTTCTGTGATTTCTACTTCGGCTTCTTCGCCAGTGAGTACGAACGGGACGAAAACAGTTTCGCCATTCGCGTGCGCGAGGCCTTCCCCGCCGTAGACAAGTTTCTCGACTGTGACTTTCTCGGGCGGCATTTTGGCTCACTTCAGATAATAGAGGCTCAAGCGCGACAAGCCGTAGGCTTCGAAAAGACCTTTCTGTATGTATTGGCGCTCGATTTCAGCGAGTTGCGGCGCGGACATCTTTCTACGATAGGGTGCGAGCGCCCGATCCATTTCGCGGCGAATAGCCAGCATTTTGTCATTATCGGCGGCGGAACTGAGCGCGGCGCTGATTTTATCTTCGAGAACAGTGAGACGGCGCTCGAAATCCTCGAGGTCGAGCTTGGCCGGTGAATCGAGGAGCGCCTTCAATTCGGGAATGGCTGCGGCGGCAGCGTCCAGTTGTTCGGCAAGATGCGGCGATGAGGCCCGATGTTTTTCGGCGCTGGTAAGAAGCTTGGTGGCGCGGTCATCCAAAAACAGTCGTAGTTCATCGCGCGAAAAAGGCTCCTTCGCGGAATCGCGCGCGCCAACTTTCGGGCCGGCTCCGACGGCGGACTCCTGCATTTGCTCAGCGGCTTCGAGCACCGCGTCTACGCAATACGCGAGGCTTTTCAGCGGACGGCCTCCGGCTCCGCGCCGTGAGCGCGAGTAGCTCTCGAACGCGCTGTCGATTCCGCGCAGCACGGCTTCGAGCGGAATTTGTGACTTCTGCCAGGTTTCGAGGATCGCCCAATCGAGCGGAGAGACCAGTAGATGCGCACCGCGCTTGCGCCAGAAATATTCTTCGATTTCGGTGAAATAATTGAAGTAGTTGAGCCCGGCCATCGCCCGCACTTACTGACGCGCCGGCTTTCGCGCTGCAGCGGATGGTTTTGCGGAAGTTTTGCTGATCGGTTGGGCGGAGTTGCCCGCTCCGCTCGCGGCGGATTCAGCGGAAGCGGAGTTGCGTTCCCACAAAATTTGCAAGCCGTTGAGGGTCAAGTGTTCGTCAACCTGCTCGATGTGCCGCGAGCCGCTGGCGATGAGCTGCGCTTGTCCGCCGGTAGCGACGACGCGTGTTTCGCCGCCAAGTTCTTTCTTAATGCGGTCGAGAATGCCATCCACGAGCGCCGTGAAGCCATAATATAAACCGGCCTGCATGGACTGAGCCGTAGTGCTGCCGATGATTTTTCCGGGATCGCGAATCTCCACACGGAAGAGCCGCGCGGCGCGCGCGAAGAGAGCTTCAGCGGAAATTCCAATTCCAGGCGCCAGGACGCCGCCAAGATATTCGCCGCGTTTGGACACCACGTCAAAATTGATGGCCGTGCCGAAGTCCACGACAACGCATGGCCCGCCATATTTCGCAAATGCGGCTACGCCGTTGGCGATGCGGTCCGCGCCAACCTCCTGCGGATTGTCGTAATGCACAGGCATGCCCGTTTTGATTCCCGGCTCGACGAAGAGCGCCTTCGCGCCGAAGTAGCGGCTGGACATTTCCATCAGCGTGGAATTGAGCGGCGGCACGACAGAAGCAATAATCACGCCGCCAATTTCCTCGGCGGAGAGTCCTGCAATGGTGAAAAGCTGTCGGGTGAGGATGCCGTATTCGTCGACCGTTTGATCGCGGGCCGTGGTAAGCCGCCAATCCGCGACGAGTTCTTTACCGCGAAACACGCCGAGAACTGTGTTGGTATTGCCGACGTCCATGGCCAGCAGCATCATTGCGCCTCGGAGAGATTGCCGGAAAGAATTTGCTCAAGCGAGCCGTCGTCGCGTCGAACGCGCAGAATGCCAGAGGGTTCGAGCCCGGCGGTCATTCCATCGAACGTTTCTTTTTCGGTGGTGATGCGCACGCGTTTCCCTTCCGCGTAACTCGATACTTCTGCGAACTGGCGCAGTATCGGCGCCGCGCCTTCGGTGATGAACTGATTGTAGTAGCGGTCGAGCTGTCGCAGCAACCGTGCAAGTAGTTCCAGACGCGAATGCGCATGGCTCGTCTCGATGCGAAGGGAAGTGGCGATGCTGGCGAGGTCGGCGGGCATTTTCGTTTGGTTCACGTTGATTCCGATTCCCAGCGCGGCAAAGTGAATGCGGCCGGGCTCGGCCTGCATTTCGGTGAGAATACCGCAAAGTTTTTTCCCATTCAGCATAACGTCGTTCGGCCAGCGAATGTCGGGCGCGAGGCTGGTGTGTTCGGCAACAGCTTCGCGTATGGCGAGTCCCGCGGCGATAGTGAGCACAGGCGAAATCACCGGCGAAATGGGAGGGCGCAGCAGCACGGTGACGTAAATGCCTGTCGAGGCCTCGGAAACCCACGCATGTCCCGCGCGTCCCCGGCCGGCGGTCTGCTTCTCCGCGAGAACTATCGTGCCATGCGGCTCCCCTTTTTCGCCGAGACGAAGCGCCACGTCATTGGTCGATTCGATTTGGAAAAAATGGTGAATGCGTTTGCCAAATGATGTGCCGCGCAGATGCCGCGAAACGAGCTGAGGCGCGAGCACGTCCGGGACGCGTTCGATGTGGTAACCGCTGCGCGGATGACCTTTCACCTTCACGCCAGCTTTGCGCAGTATTTCGATCCATTTCCAGACGGTCTGGCGCTTTACGCCGATTTCTTTGGCGATGCTCGCGCCGCTGATGACGATGGTCGGATTTTCAGCGAGCAGCGCGAGAAGGGCGTCTACGCGGCGGTCCGTCGGGCCGGGAAGATAAGTTTCTCTCTTTTTCGCGCGACGCTTCGGCGAGGCTGAAGGGCACATGAGAATTGAGAGCGTACCAGATTCTAGGAGAGCTCGGCCAAACGGCTGACGATTTTTTCGTATTCGCGCTGGCGCTCGGAAACGGTCGCTTCCAGCCCCTCGATAATTTTGCTGGGCGCACGCTCGCGGAAGGTGGTATCGGCGAGGCGCGATTTCTTCTGCTCGATGTCTTTTTTGAGACGCTCTTCCTCTTTTCGGAGCTTGGCGATCTCGCCCTGAACGTCGCG
>DAIRCW010000056.1:0-1642 GCA_036796475.1 Candidatus Acidiferrales bacterium
GACCAGTTGTTCCGCCGAGCCGCCGCAGAAGCGGTCAATGATGCTCTTCACCGCGCGCGCCGCCACGTTCTGCCGCGCTTCCGCCGCGCGATAGACGAACGTGCGGCCATTCAGCGAATGCTGCACATAGCCCTTTTCTTCTAGCCGGCGGAGCACGGTGCGAATCGTAGACTCTTTCATGGGACGGGCATCAGCGAGCGCCTCGCGGCATTGCTCGGAAGTGCACGGGCCTTCCGCCCACACGTAATCCATCACCGCTTGCTCGACTTCTCCCAAGTTTTTCGGTTTTGATAGTTTCGCGCTCATTTTCCGCCTATCGTGTCCGCCTGTTCTTTTCGTTCCGCTAGTTCTCGCCGTTCTCTTAGACGCAGCGGCGGGGTTTATGTTAGCCGCTGTAGCGTTACAGTGTGTAACATATAGTCTGGACGCATGTCAAGCGCAAAGTTCATCTTTTATTTAACGCGCCGCTCTAGCCCTTCCCTGCTGCCTTCCTCGCGTGCTCAGCACTCTTGCAACAATCAAAGCGAGGACGCCAATCACAATGCCGCTGATCACGCCGATGAGCGGCCCGGTCATGGCCATCAACTCGCGTCCCGTGAACGACGCGGGCACTCGCTGTATCATCGCCGCTTCCTGCGGATGTCCCGCGACGTAGCGGTCGAAGAAAATCAAATGCGCAGCAGTGACCCAAATGCTGTTCACGATGCCGAGCAGAAATCCGTGCAGAAACGGACGCGACGCCGCTTGCCGCGCAATCGCAAAGGCGCAGATCACGAAAATCACGAGCCAGCAAAACGGCTCAACCTTCGGCGAAACCACGAAGACAGTGCCGATGGCCATTGCCAGTCCAAACAGCGACAATCCAAAGATCGTTTTCCAGTTCATGCCCTACGTTTCCATCGCGCGCTCAGTTCACGCGTGCGAAACCTCACGCTTTGTTTCACGCGCTACGGGAGGCGAGCCACGGACCGCGCACTCCTGCTTGTTTGCCGCCCGCCACTCGTCCGTAACTCTACGAATTCCACGCCACGCGGGCGATTTCGCGGCGGCGGTCGCGCCAGCCCGGGCCATTGAAAATCTCCGGCGTGACTTCGATGAGCCGCGGGAACGTGTTGAATATCCCCAGTGCCGACCAGGGCTTTCCATCACGCATCCGGAAGCCCGCACGGTTGAGCTCGTCAGCCATGCGCTGCATGGAGATGTCTTGAACGATCAGCTCCATCATTGTGTGCAGCGCGCGCGATTCCTCGGGATCCTCTTCGAGGTGCATGCAGTCGCTGGCCACGCGCAAGCCGAAGGGCACTTCGTGCAACGCGCGCGAATCGGCAGGGGCGACCGAGACGGCCTCGCCGTCGACTGCTTCGCGCTCCCATTCGAGCGCCGCAAGCCGCCAACCCGCCGCGTACTTGCGCTGCATGTCGTCCAAATCCAATTTTCCCTGAATCAGTTCCCTCACTCGCTCGATTCTCGCCATAGTTTTCCTCCTTTCAAGCGCTCACTGCGTAGATCATTCCTAACCCGTTTTCGCCGGATGCGCCGGCTGCTGCGTCAACGGACCCGCCATGTGGCGCATCGTTGCGCTTCCGCCGACGGCGATCGCGGCGCACAGCACGACGCCTGCAAGCGCAACGGCCAGCCGCCG
>DAIRCW010000056.1:1652-15436 GCA_036796475.1 Candidatus Acidiferrales bacterium
CGCGACGCGAAGCCCGGCCGCACGGGCCCTAACAGCCAGCCGCCGGCGAACCGCTCCATTCGCTTCCGCCGCCCGCTGCTGCCACGCCCACAGTCCTACAATTACGGCCAGACGAATCAATTGTCCGATGGCGCCGGTGCTGTCGTTCAGCGGATCGCCATTGTGAACATGCGTCCAAATCGCGCCGAACATATCAATGCTCAACCCGGCCACCGCCGGCAGCACCGTCCACGGAATCAGCAGCCCGATGCCGCCCAAAATTTCCGCGGTCATGATGAACTTCAGAAATGCCGGGGAATATCCCGACTGCGTGAAAAATTCGATCATGCCCGCGCTGTAAAGCGCTTTTGCATAGCCAGTCAGAATGAAAGTAGTGCCTGCGGCGATACACAAAATGGAGTAAACAGCGCGGTCGCACAAAATGTCGCGCCGGTCGGCGCGAAACGCGGCGACGCCGAAGAGCATTCCGAAGAAAAAGTTGCTGAGGTCGCTTACAGGACGCGTTGCTGCGTACCACGCGGCGCTGTTCGCGGATACGACGCTGATCCACAAGAAGCCTGTCGATAACGCCAGGAGTATTGCCACGGCCACGAAATATGTGCGCGCGATGCGCGTTGCGCCGAGCCGCGAAGACCAACGGGTGAGCGCGGCTCCGGCGAGGAAGCCTGCAAAAATCACGGCCAGCAAGTAATCGACGCGGTAAAACATCGCGCACTCCGTTTATTCGTAATGCAGCGCCACCATGGGATCGACCTTCATGGCCCGGCGGGCGGGAATGAAGCAGGCCGCCGCGGCGACGGCCAAAAGAACTGCGACCGCGCCAAAAAGCGTCACAGGGTCCGTAGCGCTCACGCCAAAGAGCAAACTCGCGAGCAAGCGGCTGAGCGTGAGCGCGCCCGCAACTCCAATGGCAGCGCCCAATCCAGCGAGTCCCAGTCCTTGCTTCAAAACTCCGCGAAGAATGTCACGCGGTTGCGCGCCGAGCGCCACGCGCACGCCGATTTCCTGCGTGCGCTGCGCTACCGAAAATGCCAGCACGGCATAAATTCCCAGCGCGGCGAGCAGCAAGGCGAATCCGGCGAAAGCGCCGATGAGCGACGATTGCAATTCGCGCGGCGCGAGATAATCCGCAAGCATCGTTTCGAGCGGCATCACGCCGGTGACTGGCTGGTCTTTGTCCACGGCCCACACCTGCTCGCGAACGGCGTTCGCTACGGACATCGGGTCCCCGCTTGTGCGCACGGCGATGTATCCCGGCGCGAAGTAGTCCCACTGCTGATAGAGGAAATAAATTTCCGGACGCGGCGGCAGGTCGAGCCCGGCCTGGCGAACATCAGCGACAATGCCCACGATCGTGATCCACGGCGCATTTGGTTGCTGGCGCTGGAACCGAGTGCCAACAGGATTTTCGCCGTGCCAGAATTTTTGCGCGGCCGCTTCATTGATGATTGCGACCTTCGGCGTGTTCGCGCCATCGCTCGCGTTCAATCCTCGTCCTTTGATCAAGCGCATGCCGATGGCCTGCATGTATTTGTCGCTGATCATTCGCAGATTCGGAATCATCGCCTGCCCGGGACGCAGAGGCGGCTGGCCTTCGATGACAATGCCGCCGGCGCCGCCCCAATTCGTGAGCGGAAGCCAGGTGGTGCAGCCAGCGGCGACCACACCGGGAAGATGGTTCACGCGATCGAGCACTTGCTCGAAAAATTCATTGCGCCGCGGCACGTCTTTGTATTTTGGGAACGGCAGTTCCGTTTCGAGCGCCAGCACGTGGCCGGGCCGAAAGCCAGGGTCGAGATCGCGCACATTGATGAAGCTGCGCAGCATTAGCGTCGCGCCGGAAAAAAGCATCAGCGCGAGCGCGACTTCGGCGACCACCAGCACATCGCGCATGCGCTTTGCGCCCGAACCAGCGCCGCTCTGCGCGCTTCCCTGCTTCATTGCATTCCCCAGATCAAGCCGCGAAATGCGCAGCGCGGGCGCGAGTCCGAAGAGCACTCCGCAAAAAAAGGAAACTATCGCGAGAAAAACAAGCACTTCCGTGTTGATTCCCGCGCCACTGAGGGGCGCCAGGCCTTCAGGCACCAAATGCGCAAGCAACGGCGTGGCCCAGATGGCCAGCAGTAATCCCACGCCGCCGCCGATGACCGAAAGCAAAATGCTTTCCGTCAGCAACTGGCGGATGATTCTGCGGCGGCCTGCGCCAAGAGCCATGCGCATAGCCAGTTCCCTTTGACGCCCCGTGGCGCGCGCGAGCAGCAGATTCGCGATATTCGCGCAGGCGATGAGCAGCACAAATCCCACCGCACCGAGAAGAACCAGCGCCGCAATGCGCGAGCTTCCCGTGAGCCGGTCGCGCAACGGTTGCGCGAATGCGCCTTCTTTGGCATTGGAATTGGGAAACTGCTTTTCGAGATTTCGCGCGATGACGCCGAGATCAGCGTTCGCCGCTTCGAGCGATACGCCCGGCTTTAGCCGCGCGATGACGTGCAGATAATGGCTCCCGTGATTAACGAGTTCCGCATCGCTGAATCCGACGGGCGTCCACATCTGCACGGTGCGATCCGGAAAAATAAATCCGCGCGGCATCACGCCGATGACCGTGTAGCTTGCGTCGTTCAACGAAATTGGCTTGCCGATAATTTGCGGATCGCCGCCGAAATTTGCCACCCACACCCCGTGGCTCAGAATCACAGCGTAGTTCGCGCCCGGTTTGTCTTCCGACGGAAGAATATTGCGGCCCAGTTCTGGCTTCACGCCGAGCAGCGGAAACATGTTCGCGGTCATCTGAATGCCGCGGAATTGCTCCGGATTTCCGTGGCCGGTCAGATTGAAGGTGCGCCCGCTATAGGCGGCGGTGTCGGTGAAAACATCGTTTTGCGTTTTCCATGCAGAGAAATTTCCCGGCGAAGGCGTGTTGGCCGGAAAGCCGTACGCGGAGTCATCCTCCCAGACCATTACCAAACCGTTCGCGTCATGATACGGCAAAGGCCGCAGCAGAATGTTGTAGGCGATGCTGAAAATCGCTGTGTTTGCGCCGATACCCAGCGCCAGCACGGCCACGGCGAAAACGAAAAATGCCGGGCTGCGTCGGAAAGTACGCAGCGCGTATCTTAGGTCCTGCGTCAATGTGTTCATTTATGTTCTCCTGAATTGCGCGGCCTTACTTCACAAGTGCTCAGTGGTCAGTGGCCAGTGGTCAGTGAAACGCCGCTTTACCTTTCGTTTAGGCGCGCGCCAAGCGCCATCAGCATTTTTCGAATTTCTTCAATGACTGAAAACAGCGTTTGTACGTCGCGGTCGACGCACAAGCCGAGCCGTTCGCTCAACAGTAATTGTGTGTCAACTTCAGCTAGTGAGCCTTCTGCGAGGGAGATGAACTGGACAAACTCGCGCGTCGACTTTCGCGCTTGTCCTTCGGCGATATTTGACGGAATTGAAACCGCAGCTCGGCGAAGTTGTGCGACTAACCCGAACCGCTCATCGGGTGGGAACCGGCTCGTGAGCTGATACACTTCCTCGACTAGATGCATGGCCTTTTGCCACACAAGGAGATCGCGATAGTTCCGGATTACCTGTTTCTTCCGAGCGACCGCTCCGCCGTTATCGACCATCCCCATGAACCTCGGTTTTGCCTTTTCTGACCACTGACCACTGTCCACTGACCACTTTGTCATTCATAGCGCAGCGCGACCATGGGATCGACTTTGGTCGCTCTGCGCGCCGGTAAATAGCATGCCGCGCCGGCGACAATCGCGAGGAGCAGCACCACGCCGACGAACGTCAGCGGATCTCGCGCCGTCACGCCATACAGCAAACTGGCCACCAACTGCCCGGCCAGCAGCGCCACTGCGATGCCAATCGCGCCGCCAATCACCGTGAGACGCGCGCCCTGGCCGAGCACCAGGCGCAAGATATCCGCGCGCTGCCCGCCGAGCGCCATGCGAATGCCGATTTCGCGCGTGCGCCGCGCCACCACGTAAGCCAGCACGCCGTAAAGCCCGAGCGCGGCCATCAACGCCGCGAGCAGCGCCAGCGCCACGGAAAGCGTGGCCACCAATTTGTCGTTGAACATTGTGTTGCTGATCTGCTCATCGAGCGTGCGCATGCCGTTCACCGGCAGATTGGGGTCGAGCCGCTGAATAATGGAATGCAGCGTGGCCGCCATTCCTGACGGGTCGCGTTCGGTGCGCGCGTAAAAGGTCAGCGCGCCGAGATGCGGGTTCTGCGCTGTAGGCATAAACACAAACGGAATGATCGGGCTGCGCGCGTCGTCCCACTTCGTGTCGCCGACCACGCCGACGATTTGCATCGGAGGATTCGCATTGTTGTGCCCGGCTCCGCGCGTGATGTGCAGTCCGATGGGATTTCTTCCCGCGAAGTATTTCTGGGCGAGCCGTTGATTGATGATGCAGACGGGCTGGCTTGATGCCGTGTCCGCGCCGTTAAATTCCCTTCCGGAGATGAGCGGAATGCCCATGGTGGAAAAATAATCCGGCGTCACATAGTCATTGAAGACGTTGGTGTTCTCGTCGGGAGCTATCGGGTAGCCCTGGGGCGTGATGTTGAAGCCGTTGTCATCGTTCGCAAAAATAGGCACGGCCGAAGCCGCCACGGAGCGCACTCCGGGCGTGGCGGCGATTTCGCGGCGCGCGTTCTCGGCGAACTGCTCGGTTTGCGCGGGCGTAGCGCCGTTCAAATCCGGGTGCACGGAAAATTGCAGCAGATGACTGGTATTCACGCCGAGGCTGGCGTGCTGGAGATTCGCCAGCGTGCGCGCGAAAAGTCCCGCGCCGGCGAGCAGCACGGCGGTGAGCGCGACTTGCGCAATGATCAAAACTTTGCGCAGGCGAATGTTCGAGCGGCCCTCAGAAACGCTCGAGCCCTGGTCTTTCAGCGTGGATTGCAGATCCACGCGCGTGGAACGCATCGCCGGAGCGAGGCCGAAGAGAATGCTGGTGGCCAGCGTCAGCGCAACGGCGAACCACAGCACACGCCAATCGAGCGAACTGGCGAGTCCCTCAATTCCCTGATTCGCGGGAATCGCGCCGACCATCGTGTTCAGCAGCCAGGATGCCAGGGCGATTCCTGCCACGCCGCCGGCGATGCCGATGAGCAGGCTTTCCGTGAGCAGTTGCCGCACCAGACGCACGCGTCCCGCGCCGAGCGCCAGACGCACGGCCACTTCACGCTGCCGCGCTTCTCCGCGCGCGACGAGCAGGCCCGCGAGGTTCGCGCAGGCAATCAGCAGCACGAGCGCGACCATGCTCATCAACACCAGCAAGGGCTCTTGCGCGTCGCCCTGCAAAACAAGACGTCCGCGCGCGCCGCCAGCAAGCAGAAGGGGTTTCGCGGTGAAAATTTTGATTTTCGGCGCGGAGAGTTTCAGCACCTTGGCGTCTTCCTGCAAAAGTGGAACATAAATGGGCTGGAGCGACGCTTGCGCGCGTTCGCGCGACATTCCCGGCTTCAGGCGGCCGATGACGGAAACCCAGTGATCCGTGCGCATACCGAGGTCGAGGCCGCTCTGCGGGGACATTTGCGGCAGCATGGTGATGGGAATGTAAATGTCGGGTGCCGCGCCGATTTGCACGCCGAAAAATCCTTTGCGCGCCACGCCGACCACGGTCAATGGCGTGCCGTTCACGGTGAGCGTTTTATTCAGGATCGATGGGTCCGCGCCGAATTGGCGCGACCAGTAACCGTAACTGAGCACCGCGACAGGATTCGCGCCGGGCGCGGTTTCATCGTCCGCGGTGAAGACGCGGCCGAGCGCGGGCTGCACTTCGAGCGTCTGGAAGAAATTGCCGCTGACCAGTTCGCCCTGCGCGCTCTGCGTTGCGCCGCCGCCGGAGACATTTACGCCGACGCCGTGGCAGGCAAGCAATCCCGAAAAGACGGAACTGCGCGCGCGCACGTCTTTGTACATGGGATAGGAGAAAATCTGCGCTTCGTCGGAAATATCGGCTGACGTGCGTCCCGGATTCGGCCCGGGCGAGCGCAGGACGACGAGTTCCTGCGGATTCGGCACGGGCAGATTGCGCAGCAGAATTTGATCGGTGAGCGAAAAAATCGCCGTGTTCGCGCCGATGCCCAGCGCCAGAGTCAGCACCGCAATCACCGTGAATGCCGGCGACTTCAGCAGCATCCGCAACGCGTATTTCATGTCCTGCATGAATGTGTTCATCGCTTCCTCTCAAGAAAGCATATAGCTCAGGCTTTAGGCGTGAGGTCGTTCGCATCTTTGAAGCGAGCTGCCCCAGGCCCGAGGAGCTGGCCTACATCCCCGCAAGTGCTACTCGTAGCGCAACGCCACCATGGGATCGACCTTCGTGGCGCGGCGCGCCGGCAAATAACACGCCAGCAACGCAATCGCGATCAGCAGCACAGCAGCGCCGACGAACGACACCGGGTCCGCGGCGCTAACGCCGTAGAGCACGCTGCGCATCGCAAACATCAGCGCAATTCCCGCGACAATGCCCGCTGCTGCGCCGATGAATGCGAGCTTCGCACCTTGCTTAAGGACGAGCTGCAAAACGTCCGTGCGCCGCGCACCGAGCGCCATGCGAATGCCAAATTCATTGGTGCGCTGCGCCACCGAGTAACTGATCAGCCCGTACAGCCCCACTGCGGCTAACAGAATTGCCAGTCCCGCGAACACTGCCAGCAAATTCGTAGCGAAACGCTGCGGCCCGAGCGATTCATTAATCCGCGCATCCATGGAACTGAAGTCGGTGAGCGGCTGCGTGGGGTCCGCACTGCGCACGGCTTCACGAATGGCCGCTTGCGCTGAAGCATCGCTGCCGCCCGATTTCGCAAGCACGTACCCAAATGATGCGTCGTTCTGATAGAGCGCATAGTAGTACGCGCCCTTTGAACTGCTCTGCGCGCTGCCGCCCGAACTTTCCTCGCCGACAAGGCTGCTGAACCGAATATGGCCGACGATTCCAACGATGGTATGCCAGTCCTTATCGCCGCCGATTTTTTGTCCGATGGGATTCTGATTCGGCCAGTATTCCCGCGCGAGATTGTCGTCAATCACGGCAACCTGTTCGGAGCCTGTGCGGTCTTCATCGGTGAAAATCCGGCCTTTCAGGAGCGGAATGCCGAGGCCGGTGAGATATCCGGGAGTGACCACGCGAATGTCTCCGTGCGGGCCCGGGTCTCCCGACGGGAGAACGCGGCCCTGAATCGCAAATGACGCGGAGCCGTTTCCTCCCGCGAACGGAATGCCGTAGCCCGCGCCCGCATCTTTAACGCCCGGGGTGTTCTTGAGCCGCCCGAGCACTGCCCGGAAAAATGCATACTGCTTTTCCTTCGTGTCGTACTGCTGCTTGGGAAGCGACAGGCCCGCGGTCATCACGCCATGCGGATTGAATCCCGGGCTGACGTCGCCGATGCGCGAGAGGCTCTTCAGCAGCACGCTGGTTCCGGCCAGCAGCACCAGCCCCAGCGCCAATTCTGTGATGACCAGCCAGGCTCGGAAATTCTGGCGCCCGCGGCTGCCCGTCGCCGAACGGCCGGACTCCCGCAGCGCATCGTAGGGATTCACGCGCGACATATGCCACGCCGGAACTGCGCCAAAAATCAGCACGGCGACGATTCCGACAAGCGCGGTGAAACCCAGCACGTAGCCGTCGAGCGGAAACGCCATGCCTGTGGCCAAATCCTTCGGCGCGGCGAAGAGCAGCGCCTTCAATCCAAATTGCGCGAGAATTAGTCCGGCGACTACGCCCAGCACGCCGAGAATTAAATTTTCACCCAGCGCCTGCGCAATGATCCTCTTCCGTGATGCGCCCAGCGCTGCGCGCACGGCCAATTCCTTCGAACGTCCCGTGGCTTTCGCCAGCAACAGTCCCGCAATGTTCGCGCAGGCAATCAGGAGCACAAAGGCCACCGCGCCGCCCAGAATCAGAATGGGCGTGCGCAAATCGCCGAAGACGTAATCCGCAAATGGCATCAGGAAAATGCTCCACTGCGACGCCGTCGCGAACCTCTCGATGTCCTTGCTTGCGTAGCGATGCGAGAGGACATTCATATAAGCATTGGCTTGCTTGAACGACACGCCCGGCTGCAAGCGCGCAACCGCCAGATAATTTTCGTTGAATGTGTTTTCCGCCGCGTATTTGGTCGCGGGCAGTCCGAGCGGCGCCCACAAATCGATTTTTGGATTGGGCCAGTGAAAATCGCGGCCCATCACGCCGACGATTCGGTAGGGCTCGTTATTCAATTGAACGGTGCGGCCGATCGCGTCGGGCTCGCCGCCGAACCAGCGTACCCACACTCCATACGACAAAATGACTTCGTGATTCGCATTGGGCTGGTCTTCCGCGGCGGTGAACGTGCGGCCGAGAATCGGCTTTGCGCCGAAAACGTCAAACCATTGCCAGGTGACCAGCGCGCCCTGGAAATCCTCGGGATATTCCCCGCCGGTGTAATTGAAATCCGAGGTCTTGGCCGCTGCGGCGGACGCGAAAATCTTCGCGCTGTCGCGCACTTGCACGTAATCCGGCAGCGACACCACGATATTCATTAGTCCCATTTTGACGTAGCGCGCGCGCTCGACCACTACGCTTTCCGGATGCGCCACTCCGGCAGGATGCAAAAACAGCGCGTTGACCACGGAAAAAATCGCACTGTTCGCGCCGATGCCCAGCGCCAGCGTGAGAATGGCGATCGCCGCGAAGCCGGGCGCCTTCGCCAGCATGCGCGCAGCGTATTTCACGTCCTGCATGAATGTGTTCATTCGCGTTCTCCTCAACGGCCTGCTTTGCTTCACCAATAACTAGAAAGCTGACGAGCGCCGATCACTCATATCTCAGCGCCACCATGGGATCCACTTTCATCGCCCGCCGCGCCGGGATGTAACACGCAGCAAGCGCCACGGCCACAAGCGCCACGGCCACGCCCGCGAAAATCATAGGATCGTGCACCGACACGCCAAAGACCAGGCTAGCCACCGCGCGTCCCACGGCAAACGCGCCCAGCAATCCCGCACCAATTCCGATTGCGCCAACGAGCATTCCTTCGCGGACAATCAGCCGCAACACGCCGCGCGGCGTCGCGCCCAGCGCCATGCGCACGCCGAGTTCATTGGTGCGCTGGCTCACCGAGTACGCCAGCACTCCGTAAATCCCAATCGACGCGATGAGCAGCGCCACCAAGGCGAACGCGCTCAGCAGCACAGTATTCAGCCTGGGCTGCGCGGCGCTGTTCGAAAGCCACTGCTCCATCGTGCGCACGTTGGCGAGCGCCAACTGCGCATCGAGGCCGCGAATTCTGTCGCGAATAGCCGGCAGCAGCGCCTGCGGAGCACGCTCCCCGCGCACAACAACGTCCATCAGTCCGGCCACGCGCTGCCCCACGGGATAGTAGAGCGCGGGCGATTCTTGCGTCAGCGCCGTGGAGCGGACGTCGCCCACCTCGCCGACGACCGTGAAAGTCAAGCTCGGTTTTGCGTTCGGATGCAACACGTGTCCCACCGGATCGGCGTCGCCCCAGAATTTCTTTGCCGTAGCCACGCTGACCACAATCATCAGCACGCTGCTCAGGTTGTCCGCATCTGTGAAATCGCGCCCACGCACCAGCGGGATATTCATAGCCGCGAAATAGCCCGGGCTCACGTTCCGCCAGTCAATCGGCACGCGCGTGGCGGGCGCCAGCGCGGATGGGCCGGAGGTGAACATCGGATGCGTGGTGTAGTTGCCCGCGCCAAACGGGATCCCACTTGAAACAGCCGCGCCGCGCACTCCGGGGATCGAGCGCAGAGAAACGAGCAAGTCGCGATAGAACTGCTGCGCTTTGCCCGTCGCGGGATATTTATCCGGCGGCGGCGCGAGTTGAAACGTGATCAGCCCTTGCGGCGCGAAACCGAGATGCACGGTGCTCAGATTGCTGAGCGTGCGGATGAAAAGCCCCGCGCCAATCAGCAAAATGGTCGCGAGCGCCAGTTCCGCGGCAGCCAGAGTATTTCGCAAACGCGCCGACATGCGACCCGATGCGCCGCGTCCGCCCTGCTTGAGCGTACCGCTCAGGTCCACTTTTGCCGCGCGCCACGCGGGAGCGATTCCGAAAATCAGGCCGGTGAGCACCGTCAGTCCAAGCCCAAACCAAAGCACCGCCGCATCCATTTCGATCGCCGGCACCGGCAAAGTATTCGGCGGCAAGCTCAAATTGATGGCGCGCACAGCCCAGCTCGCCGCAATCACTCCGATCATTCCGCCAAACACCGACAGCAAAACGCTCTCGACCAGCAATTGTCGCAGCAGACGCGCGCGGCTCGCGCCAATCGCGGTGCGCACGGCCATTTCGCTGCGGCGTGCCGCGGCCCGCGCCAGCAGCAGGTTGGCTATGTTGGCGCACGCAATCAGCAAAACAAATCCCACGGCCCACAGCAGCACTTCGAGCCCGTCCTTTAGCTGCGGAGTCACAAAAGTATCGAACAGGCTGAGCACGCCGATTTTCCAGTCGTGCATTTCCGGATACTGCTGATCAATTCGGGCGGAAATACTGTTCATCTCCGCCTGCGCCTGCTGCATCGTTACGCCCGGCTTCAATTTCCCGAACACGAGTAACTGATGGCTGAGCCGGTATTCCTTCGATGGATCAATAATGAGCGGCGTATAAACGTCGCCGCCGGAAATCAGGTTGAGCGACGCCGGTGCGATTCCCACCACCGTGGTGGCCACGTTATTGAGCAGCACTGTGCGTCCGACAATTGACAGGTCTCCGCCGAAGCGCCGCCTCCACAGCCCTTCACCGAGCATCGCCACCGCGGGCGCGCCGAGTTTTTCCTCATCATCGGTGAACGCGCGGCCGGCCACGGGCTGAATTCCTAGCGCGCGAATAAGCGAGGCGCTGACCAGATTTCCCGCCAGTTGCTCCGGCTCGCCGGTGCCGGCGAGCGTGTAGCTGCTGAAGCTCAGCCCCCCAAGCGCTTCGAAGGATTGCTCCTGCTCGCGCCATTCTTTGAAGTTCAGCGCTGACGCGCCGATGTTGGGGATATTGATTTTTTCATTTTTCTCGAACACTTGCAGGATGCGCTGAGGCTCCGCGTACGGCAGCGGCTTAAGCAGCACAGCGTAGACCACGCTGAAAATTGCCGTGTTCGCGGCAATGGCCAGCGCGACCGTCAGCACCACCGCCGAGGTAAAGAGCGGCGCTCCACGCATCGTGCGCAGCGCGTACTTTACGTCTTGCAGGAAGTTGTTCATCACTCGTATCTCAGCGCCACCATGGGATCCACTTTCATCGCCCGCCGCGCCGGGATATAGCACGCGGCGAATGCGACCAGCGCCAGGAGCGCGGCCACAGCGATGTACGTCGCCGGATCCGTTGCGGTCACGCCGAAAAGGGACGCAGCCAGCAACTGCGTCAAGCCCAGCGCGCCGGCGATCCCGATCGCCACGCCGAGCAAGATCAATTTGCCGCCCTGCGCCATCACCATGCGCAACACGTCCAGATGCTGCGCGCCCAGCGCCATGCGTATGCCGATTTCGTGCGTGCGCTGCGTTACCAGATAGGACATCACGCCGTAGAGCCCCACTGCCGCGAGCACCAGGGCCAGCACCGCGAACGCACCGAGTAAAAACGCCTGGAGTGTGGTGTCCTGCATGTTTTCGGCGATGACCTCTTCCATCGTGCGCACGTGATACACGCCGATGGTGTTGTCCAGGCTGAGCACGGCGCGCCGAACTTCGCCTACCGCGCCCGCCGGCGCCATTTTCGTTTTCAGCGAAACGATGCCGGAAAACCCGGGCGAATCGATCATCTGTATCGTCAAGGGCATGTAGTTCTCCGGCGCCGAGCGGTGGCGAATGCTTCCCTGCTTCTCATCTCCCACCACTCCGACAATGATGATCGGCAATCCTCCGGACTTGTATGTCTTTCCAAGCGGATCCTGATTGGGCCAGAAAAGCTTGGCCATCGCCTGGTTAATCACCGCCGGAAACTTAAGCTCTGCCGGGATCTGCACGTCTTTGTTGGATCCCTTTGCCGCTTCATAAATCGCGAAGACTTTCTGTCCGGTCTCTACTGACTGCTGCATATCCTGCTCGTTCAAACTGCGGCCTTTGATCAGCGGAATGCTGAACGTCTTGAAGTATTCCGGTGTGATGTAATTGTCTTCCACGAGCTGATTGAGCAGTTTGGGGTTCGTGACTCCGGGAACCTGCACGTATCCGTTCCAGCCGCCCTCGAGCGTCATCACCGTGGAAACGCTGGCGGATTCCACGCCTGGAATTTGATCGACTCTTGACGTCAACTGCTCGACGAATTGCTTCTGCTGCTCGACTGTCTTGTACCGATTTCCCGGCAGATTGATGCTCATGGTTAGAACGTTGTGCGGGTCCACGCCAATATCCGCCGAACGCATACGCGCGAAGCTGCGCATGAGCAATCCCGCGCCCACGAGCAACGCGAGAGACACCGCAATTTCCGCGACGATCAGCGTATTGCGCACGGCGCGGCCGCTTCCCGTAGCGCTAACGACTGCGTTCGCGCTTGATTTCAGCTCTTCGTTCAGATCCAGCCCCGAACTGTGCAGCGCCGGAGCAAGTCCGAACAAAATTCCCACCAGCACGCTCACGCCGGCGGTGAAAAGCAGCACGGGTAGATTTACTTGTACTGAATTGATGCGCGGAATCGGCGAAGTGTGCGCCGCGTTGAGCAGCGAAACGCCCCACCACGCGCCGAGCGCACCCAGCGCCGCGCCCACGAGCGCGAGCAAAACACTCTCGGTGAGTAATTGACGCGCTAGCCGCCACTTTCCCGCTCCCATCGCCGCGCGCACCGCCATTTCGCGGGCGCGACCCGTGGAACGTGCCAAAAGTAAATTCGCCACATTGGCGCACGCCACCAACAGCACTAACGCCACAGCGCCAAACAAAATCAAGAGCTGGCCCTGTGAGTCGCCGATCAGATAGTCCTTGAGGGGAAAAACGAGCGCATGAATGTCCTGGTCTTTCGGTCCGCGAAATTCCTTATTGATGTGCGCGGAAATCGCCAGCAAATCGGCGCGCGCCTGCGCGATGGTTACGCCATCTTTTATGCGGCCGATGGCGCTGGCCCAATGGCTGCCGCGGTCGTGCATGCGCTGCGAGTTCATATCAAAAGGACGCCAAATATCCGTCGCCGCAGGATAGTTGAACAACGCGGGCATCACGCCAACAATCATGTACGCTTCGTCATTGAGCTCGATGGTTTTTCCCAGAGCGCTCGGGTCGCCCGCAAAGTGCCGCTTCCAGAAGCCGTAACTCAGAACGACGACGCGGTTTTTGCCGGCAACGTCTTCGCCTTTGGCAAACCCGCGCCCGAGCAGCGGCACGACACCCAGCGTGTCGAAAAAATTCGCCTGCGTCTCGTGCACCGAAACCACTTCGGGGTCGCCGGCGCCGCTGGCGTTCAATCCTTCGGGGTAGCTGACGATACTCATAGAAGAAAACGTCTTGTTCTGCGCCTGCCAGTCGAGATAATCCTGGCCATCCAGAGGGAAATTCCCCGGCGCGCTTTCCGTTTCGCGCAGAGACACCAGTTGCGCGGGATTCTTGAATGGCAAGGGCTCGAGCAGCACCGAATTGATTACCGAAAAAATCGCCGTGTTGGCGCCGATGCCCAGCGCCAAGGTCAGGACCGCAATCGCGGTAAATCCCGGCGATTTGGCCAGCATGCGAATCGCGTATCTCACGTCCTGCAGCAATGTGTTCATCGCGAGTTCTCCTGTTTCGTGCCGCGCTCCGGGTTAAAATCGAAAAAACGCATTTCTGTCTCGATTAGAAATTTTTATG
>DAIRCW010000057.1:0-15205 GCA_036796475.1 Candidatus Acidiferrales bacterium
TGCAGGCTGCGGATGGCGAGCAATTTTGTGGGCAGCTTCTGGTCGGGAGTTGAGCCGCCGCCGATGACGGAAAAGCCGTCGCGGATTTCGACGGTGATGTCATGCGGAAGCTCAGCGCGCGATCTTTCAGCGAAGGCGCAGGCGCGTGTTTCGATTTCTGCCGTGCTCATGCGAATCATGCGCAGGGCGGGGATTTCGTCGAGCGCGCTGCGGCGATAGGCGCTGAGAGTGATTTCCAAAGCGGCGATGGTGAGTTTGTCGACGCGCAGAGCGCGAAAGAGGGGATTGCGTCGAACCTGTTCTACGAGTTTTTTCTTTCCGGCGATGACGCCGGCTTGCGGTCCGCCGAGGAGTTTGTCACCGCTGAAGCTGACGATGTCCGCGCCCGCAGCGAGGCTCGCGCGCACGACTGGTTCACCTACGCCTGCTGCTGATAGATCCGTCAAGCAGCCGGACCCCAAATCCTCAAAAACGGGAATATGTTTCTTGCGGCCAAGCGCGGCGACTTCGTTGAGTTCCGGGCGGTTGGTGAAGCCGACGATCTTGAAATTTGAGGGATGAACGCGGAGCAGGAGGCGCGTGTGACCATTGATGGCGCGCTGGTAATCGGCGATGCGCGTGCGATTGGTGGTGCCGACTTCTCGCAAGCGCGCGCCGCTCGAGGACATTATGTCGGGGATGCGAAAGCCGTCGCCGATTTCGATGAGTTCGCCGCGGGAGACGATGACTTCGGCGTCTTTGGCGAATGTATTGAGCACGAGAAAAACGGCGGCGGCGTTGTTGTTCACAACGATGGCGGCTTCCGCGCCGGTGATTTCCGCGAGCAGGCGGTTGGTGTGCGTGTCGCGCTTGCCGCGCGCGCCGGCGGCGATGTCGTATTCGAGATTTGAGTAGGAGGCGGCGGTTGCGGCGATGCGGTCGATGGCGACGCGAGCGAGAGGCGCGCGGCCAAGATTGGTGTGCAGGACTACACCTGTTGCGTTGATGACGGCGCGAAGTGAAGGCCGGAGCGCATGCTCAACTTCCCGGGAAACACGCTCCAAAATGTGCGCCGCGTCGAACACAGCGCCACCGGTCCCGTTTCCGGCGGATTTTCGCAAGTCAGCCAGGACATTCCGCAGAGTATCGAGCACTATTGGGCGTCCCGCGCGGCGAATGAGCTGCGCTGCCTCCGCCGCGGCGAGGAGTTGATCTACCGAGGGAATTTGGCGCAACACATCGCGGCTGTTCTCAACACCAGAAGCTCTTTTGCTGGACGCGGGCACGATGATGGTATTTCAGCATAGGGACTGAGCGCACGCAACCTAGGGGCAGCGTGATGCTGCCGGAAGCTGCGCATCGTGGAACTGCGCGGTTTCCTGCGATATCCGAATGGACACCACCGAAAAGGAAAGTACCCCCATGCAACATACCGCCGGAGATAATTAGTTCAAGTCCGCCACCCTTCGCGGACCAAAATCTAACACTCAGGAGAAACAAACGGATGCGCCCAGCCCATCGTTTCGTTCGGCTTGCTGTGTTCGCTTTTATAGCGTTTGCAATTGCGTTCGGTTCTTCAATCTGCCTCGCGCAAGAGAATTCAGTTTCGACGAGCGCCTTAACGGCATCGAGCACCCCTGCCACAAATTCCTCAGCGAGTTCGACATCGCCAAGCTCATCGAGCAGCGCGAGTGCCAGTAACGGCGTAGACGCGGTTCCGAATTTTGGCGAATCCAGTTCGCTTGCGCTGGTGGCGCCGGAAGCGCCGCTGCCTCCGCCACACGGGGAAAACCGCGCGGGGAAAATTGGCATAGGCGCGAAAATTTCGCTGCTGGGCATCGGAATCGAGGCGGCAACGCCACTGTCGAGGAAACTGAATCTGCGCGGAGGGTTCAATTTCTTCAACTATGACAAGGGACTGACGAACGGCGGCATTCACTACAGCGGAAAGCTGAATTTCCGCTCCGGCGAATTGCACCTGGATTACTTTCCTTTCGGCGGCGGATTCCATTTGAGTCCGGGGCTGCTCTTCTACAATGGAAACAAGGTGACGGCTGCCGCTGCGGTTCCCGGCGGAGACACGTTCACGCTGAATGGCACGCAGTACGAAAGCGATCCGACGAATCCGATTACTGGAAACGGCAGCCTGACGTTTCCGAAGGCGGCGCCTTCGATTCTGGTGGGATTTGGAAACATGCTGCCACGCAGCGGACGCCATTTCAGTTTCAATTTCGAGGTGGGCGGCGAATATCAGGGCTCGCCGAAGGTGGCACTGGGACTGCAAGGAAACGCCTGCAACACCTCGGGGCTGAACTGCGTGGACGCAGCGACAGATCCGAGCGTGCAGACGAACATTCAAGGCCAGGAAAAGAAGATCAATCATGACCTGTCGCCGTTCAAGTTCTTTCCCCAGATTTCGCTGGGGTTTGGGATTAATTTTTAGTCCGCTAAGGGAGCAGGAATAAATCTCCGCCACTTCCGACTGGAAGGCCGGGAGTGGCGGTTTGTTTTTCGAAGGGCAATAAATCTAGTGGCAGCCGCAGGAATGCGGCGTGCAGCCGCAGGAGGAAGCGCCGGCGGATTCACTGGTGGCGGATGAACTGCCGTTGCCGGTGTGGGCCGCGAAGGTTGAGAATTGGATGGTCGAGCGCTTGCTGCCGCATTTCGGACATTCGGGCCCGCCATTTTTGGCTGTGGTAATGCGCTCGAAACGCGTTTTGCATTCCTCGCAAACGTACTCGTAGATTGGCAACGCTATTCCTCCTGGCTTCGGCTCATTCCTGAAACCACATTATAGCTGATGCGCCGCCCAGCTGCATGCCATGGCGCCGCATTTCAGTTACACTGCGGGAATGGCGAAGGTTTACGCGGGTACTTCGGGATGGTCGTATGCGAGCTGGAAGCCGGACTTCTACCCGGCGAAACTGGCTTCGGCGAAATTCCTCAGCTATTACGCCACGCGGCTCAATTCCGTGGAAGTGAACTACACGTTCCGGCGGTTCCCCACGGAGAAACTACTGGAGGGCTGGATTGCGGCCACGGCTGAGGGCTTCAAGTTCACGTTAAAAGCCCACCAGATGATTACGCACATCAAGCGGCTGCGCGATACATCGGATTGGCTGACGAGATTTTTCTCTTCCCTGCGCCCGCTGGAGGATTCAGAGAAGCTCGGGCCGGTACTGTTTCAACTGCCGCCGAATTTGAAATGCGATGTGGACCTGTTAACGAAATTTCTCGAGGATCTGCCTCCGGGGCTGCGCTGCGCTTTCGAATTTCGCGATCCGTCATGGTTTTGCGAAGAGGTGTATCAAGCCCTGCGGGCCAGAAATGCGGCCTTGTGCCAGGCGGAATCAGAGAAGCTCGAAACACCGGCGGTTCGAACGGCGAGCTTCGCCTATCTGCGGTTGCGCAAAGAGGAATATGCCCCCAAAGAGCTGGCGCGGCTGAAAGCGTCGGTAGAGGAGATGGCGAAAACAGGAGAGGTTTTTGTGTACTTCAAGCACGAGGACACGCCGCAGGGAGCGCTCTACGCAGAGGGCCTCATTAGTACTTCGCCCAGGTAGTCACCCGAAACGGAATCAGCACTAAAACCATCATTTGGCCGGGCGGCATGCTCGTATGTTATTCATTCTAAGTTATTTATCTTTCAAAGAAGACGCTTTAGGACGAACAGGTAAAAGGCTACGCGTTTTAGTACGGATGTACCGAAATCCTCAGCGATAAAAAGTGACTTCGCTCCTATCGACGTTCTGGCGCACTGCTCCCACAATGGAGCCATGTCATACACGAACTTAGTCATGGGAGCAACTTGGGTCAACCGCAATTGGTGGTGCGCGGACTGCCGCGTGCCGACGGATCTGGACCGGCATGGCCGGTGCGGAACGTGCGGTTCAGATGCAGTGGACATGATGAGCAGGCCGAACAAGATGGGATCGGGCATACAGCTGGGGAGCATCGCTCTTGATGATGTGCCGCAGTGCGTCCTGGTAGCCTAAGCGAATTTCATTGGCGTTTCAGCGGTTGAGATTTGGGGGCCGACATGGCCTCGCCAACGTGGCGTCTGCTTTCGTTACTGTGACCTCACACAGGCTGTCCCGCCCGGGGTCCTGCCCGGGGGAAGAAACTGTTCGGTTAACGGCGGAATCTTAAGTAGTGCATGGCTGAGAGCGTTGGTTCCATCCCAGTTACCCCTCTACCTGAGCGGCAGGACATCGAATCCTGGCTTGAATCGCACGTTGGGCTACTCGCGATCGTGGCGCTGCTTGCCGGATTCATTGTAAGAATAAGCGTTGCACGGGGCCGCTATCTGGTCGCCGATGAAGCGCTGGATTACCTGCTCGTCAATCAGCCGTCGGCTTTCGAAGCATACCGAGCCAGCTTAACGAACGCGCACCCTCCGCTGTATTACTTCGTCCTGTACTACTGGCGTTTTCTGGGCACGTCCGAACTGATGCTGCGGCTTCCTTCTGTTATCGCAGGGACCCTCATGCCTTGGTTTGCTTTCCTGTGGCTGAAACGACTGGGAAGGCCGACGGCGTTCATCGCCTTGCTGCTGCTAACTTTTACCCCAGCACTGATGGCGTTCTCGACAGAAATACGCCCTTACGCTTTGCTCCTGCTGTTTTTGACCGCGGCGCTTTGGAGTTTGGATAGGGCTTTCGATAAAAACTCTGCCCGCGAGATGCTGTTGTTCGGATTGTTTTTGTGCCTTGCGCTCTTTACTCAATATTCAGCCATCTGGGCGGCGTGCGCGATGGGAATCTATGCGCTGATAAAAATACTCTCGGGTGATTTGAAGAAGCTCGGTATGTTCGCGTGGGCCGCGTCGCAAGTTTGCGCAGTCGTGGTGCTCGGATTTTTGTGGATGACGCATATTTCGAAGATGTACCACGATGCGATACGGTCCGTCGCGGAGAATGGCTGGCTTCGCAGCGAATATTTTCAAGCTGGAGAAAATGTCTTCCACTTTTGGCTACGTTCGGCCGCACACGCATTTTTCTATCTGCTGACAAGGCAAACAGAGATTTCGTTGAGGACGTTTTCTAGCGTCGCAATCGTAATCGCCATTATTGTGCTTTTCGTTTTTGGCGTGGCGCCTTTATTGGCGAATCGCGATGGCCGCATATCCTCTAAAGTTCTGTGTTGGAGAACTTTTGGTGTGCTGCTAATTCTTCCGTTTGCTATCGGCTATGCTGGTGCGCTGTTGCGGCTTTATCCGTATGGCGGCTCGCGTCATGTCGCGTATCTGGCGCCTTTCGCTGTCGCGGGGATTGCCTCCGGTATCGCATGGTTGAGCAGAAAGGCGATTTGGGCAGAGACTATCATCGCGGTCGCGCTGGTGATCGCCTGCACGCATCGGGTGGAACCGCTGAGCTATATCTCACCGGCAGATCAAGCAAGAGAGCGAATGGCGCAGGCGCTGGAATACGTCCATAAGTCGGTGTCTGCTGGTGGCGTTATTGTTGTGGATTATAACAGCAGTCTGGTGCTGCGATATTATCTGTGTCCTGATAGCGCGATTCGCACTTTTGAAGATCAAATCAGCCAGTTCGGCTGCGGGCCTTTCGAGATGGCACGTACCCGCGGATACGACTGGGCGTTTACGAGCGAGAATTTTGAGCCGATTCTCGCTGAAATGGAAAAACGGTTCGGATGGCAACGGGGACAAACGATTTGGCTCGCCCAGGCAGCGGAAATGCGGCTCGACCCCAAGGTGCTGGCGCGCTTCGGAGCCGAAAGCAAAGAATTCGGGCTGAACGTTTCTGTAGCTCGATTGCGCGCGCCCTAAACTCATCGGGATGACAGAGTTCAACGGTGAGATCTTAGTGGCGTTTCGTCAGGAACATTAAGTGCGGAACTGCGTCGTTTACAGCCGCTTCGAAGATTGCGAGTTGCGGCCCTGGTGAGCAGGTGCATCGGAGAAATCCGTGGCGTTCCAGTCGTCCGGGGGGAAGGCAATGTGCCAGAAGTTCTCAGCAGAAGTTGCGAATTCGACTCCCACCTTTGTTTTACCTGCCTCGGAGTGGCCGACATAAGCAGCGCGGCACTCTGCTTTGCCGCCGCTTTTCATATTAATTATTTCCAGAGCCTGCCCACGCTCAGGAGCGGTTTTCAGGCGCAGCAAACAACCGTGGGCATTCACGGTCTCGGTAATTGTTTCCTCTTCGTGCGTCTGAGGACCGCGCTGAAATTTGACGCGAACGCGCATGGAGATAAAAACACGTTTGCTGCGGCGGTTGTGCCGCGTGGCTTCTGAGGAGTTCTGCTCGGCGGCCGAGGTGGCGATGTCCGGTTTTTCCGCGGCGGCAGGCTTTGCGCCGGGCGCACTGCGGCCTAACACTCTGTCCCAAGCCATGGATGCTCCCTCGTTGAATGATGCTCCCATTGGAGCGTTCCAGCGGCGGTTTTTCGCCGAATCCGTATCCTTTCAGTTAACTGGAGAATCAAAAGTGCAGATTGTAGCGCTCTTTGAAGAGGTTCTAGTCCTGGCGGCACAGCTCGGCGCTGAGCGTTTCGCGGTGGTCGAGGGCAATGCCGTCGATATGAGAGAGGCTGATGCGATACGCCGTGAACGTCACGACCGAGAGGATCAAGAAGATCACAATGGCCAGCGCGGGCCGGTTGAGGTGCCGCGTGACTGTAAATACGATCGCTCCGATGCCAATCAGCAAGGCTTGCATGACCAGCGCTACTGCCACGGTTATGCCCGCCTGCCGTTTTTGCCGCATAGCGCCGAATTCCAGGCGCCGCGGATAGCAGACGGAAAGAATATTGCCGAGGGCGAAGTTCGCCAGGGTTCCGTAGAGCAGTCCGGCAAAAGACGCAGCCACGATTACCAACGGCGGGGGCGCGAAAATCAGGCTGACGGCAGCCAAAGTCAGAAAGGCTTCAAAGACGCTAACCATACCCATGAATACATTTTTGCCAACCAGAATGTCGCGAAAACGCACGGGCGCCAGAATCAGAAATTGAATTCCCGAACCTTCAAACGCGAAGGCGTTGAATACCCAGTTCACCTGGAACAGCAAAACGTATGCGGTGACAATCGGGAAGATCATTTGCGGCAAACGCTGGAAAAAATCCGGGCGGTTATGAGCGTTATTGTGCGGGGTCATTACCAACACGGCGACAAGAAAAATGGGAATGGCGAGGTTCAAGAGCATGATCGGGTTGCGAAACATGTAGCGGACCTCTTTTTCGACAATGGCGGAGGCGGCGTGAGAGAGGCCGGGGATTCGCAGGCCCGCTGCTGCTGGGATTGAGGCCCCTTCAGGACGCGCACGCGCGGATAGCGCGCCTCGAGACGGCGCAATGACCGACGGCGCCCGAGCTTCGTTGAGGTTTTCTCCATGGAATTGCGCGGCAAGGCGAATCCGCAAGAGCCAGAGGAACGCGCCCGCATATAGCAGCACAAAGACGAGCGAGTAAGCAGCAGGCGCAAACGTTCCCTTCAGAGCGAACTGCAAAGCGGTACCTGCCACGCCCGCCGGTAGCACGTTGGCCACAGGCAGAAGGCGAATCACCCAATCCTCCCGGAAATGGGTGTGACTGTTGCGAAAATGCTGAACGGCCGGATTAATAAGCTGCAACGAAAGCATGCCGAGTATGAAAATGATCCCCAGGACTTCGCGGGTGCGGCGGCGTGCCAGCCATTTCTCCACCCACGCGAAAACCATGCGCGAGAAGAAAAGATTCAGCGCGGCAAAAGACACGAGCACGACAAGCGCCCAGAGAAACAGGGCCGGTCGCGCCAGAGTGAGCCCTATCCACATCGCGAAGAGCCAGACAATCGAGGAGACCGCACCCGGATCAAAAAGTCCGTAGACAAGGCTGAGAATCAAAAAGCTGCTGAAGCGCAGAGGGAAGCGTAGAAGATTCGCGAAATCGAATTGCGCGCCAGCTGATGCGGCGAAAATTGGATAGATCTGCCAGAAGACGAACACGACCCACAGCAGTCCTGCGAGCCAGGCCCAGTGATTATTCTGAACGAGGTAGTAGGTGGCGATGCCGAAAAATACGCCGCCGCCGAAAACCACGCCGGACATCATCAGCCAAAGGATGGCGGAGGAGAGTGCTTCGAGGCGGCCTTTGATGTTGCGCAGGGAGTTTCTGAAAAGCATCCAGCGAAGGCGCCCGACCAGACGGATTTGCTGCGAAACGCCGGGGATCTTCAGCTCAGCCAAGTAAGCTCCCGTTCACCTTCGCGCGAGCCGCCGACAATATCGAGGAAAATCTGCTCAAGGGTGAGTTTGCCGTCTGCGCTCGCGGTCGCGCCCTGGCGCGCTTCGACGCCCGCGCGAAGCTCTTCGAGCGAACCCTGCGCCACCAGTTGGCCTTTTGAAATAATCGCTACGTGGCTGCATAGCCGCTCGACAATTTCCAAGACGTGCGAAGTGAGGAAGATGGTCGCACCCCGGTTAATCATTCTCTGAAGCATCGCTTTGAGCGTGCCGGCGGCGATGGCGTCAACGCCCTCGAAAGGTTCATCGAGAAAAAGAATTTTGGGCCCGTGAATCACGGCGGCGGCCAGCGCCAGCTTCTTCTGCATGCCATGAGAAAAATCGGTGATAAGAGATTTGGGCCGGTCAGTAAGCTGCATGAATTCGAGCAGCTCTTGCGCGCGCTGCGCAGCCGTGGCGCGATCGAGGCCGTACATGCTGCCGACGAAATTCAGGTACTCGGAAGCGGTGAGCCGCCCAAAGAGAGCCAGCCCTTCCGGGACGACGCCAATGTTGGCTTTCACTTCGACGCTGTGCGTGGAGAGGTCGAGTCCAAGAATATTGATGCTGCCGGAGGAGGGTGCCAGCAGGCCAGTAAGCATTTTGATCATGGTGGATTTGCCTGCGCCATTGGGCCCGAGAAAACCAAAAAATTGGCCGGCTTCCACCGAGAGATTTACATTGTTGACGGCAACGAGCTCGCCAAAGCGGCGAGTCAGAGCTTCCGTGCGAACGGCAACGTCCGGGGACATGCGCGAAAATGTAACACAGGAGCGAGCGGCAGCCAAACGAGCTTAACAAGCCTGTTCATTGCGAAATCGGCGACAAGTTGCGGGATGCAACCAATGCGATGTTAGAGCATCTGTAGGGTTGCGATCCGCACTGTTTCGACGCGCGAATGAGAAATCGCGATGCTGTTCGCAGGCGTGGAATTCTGCAAGGAGCGCAAATGAAGGTATTAAGCGGACTGGCAGGAATGGCACTCGCTGCAATTATTGGTGTCAGCATTCCTGCGATCGAATCCGCGCCGCGCTCCGCCAGTCAAAGACATATCGAATTTAGCTACGTCGCGCATATTCCGGAGCCACCTGACGGCGCGCATGCTATGAGAATCTGGATTCCCATCCCGCAGAACGACACGCATCAGCAGATTAGGAATTTACGAATGACGAGCCCTGTGGCGCGCCACATCACCAAAGAAGCGAGCTATGGCAATAAGTTTGCATACTTCGATTTTTCGACGGTGACAACGCACGGTCCGTTCGATATCCGGCTGACATTTGACGCGCAGCGCGATGAATACAAAGTGAAGCTGCCCGCCGGAGATCCTGCAGGGGCAAGCGCTATTCCGCCTGAAGTGGTGCATTTCTTGCAACCAGACCGGTTGGTGCCCATTGATGGCATCATCGGCGAAATTTCGCGGGAGCAAACCAAAGGAATTTCCGATCCGCTGGCCAAAGCGCGCGCGCTTTACGACTACGTGCTGCGCGATATGCATTATGACCACGCCGGAACGGGATGGGGGCACGGCGACGCGGTTTGGGCCTGCTCTTCGCACCATGGCAATTGCACGGATTTTCATTCGCTCTTCATCGGACTAGCGCGAGCGGCCGGAATTCCCGCCAGATTTGAGATCGGTTTTGCGGTACCTGCGGATGCCCAGGGAAAAATCGGTGGATACCACTGCTGGGCGGAATTTTACGTCCAGGGAATAGGCTGGATTCCCATTGACGCGGCGGAAGCTTCGCAGATGCCCGCACGGCGTGATTATTTTTTCGGCGCGCTCGATGAAAACCGCGTGCGCTTTTCACGAGGGCGGGACTTGCAGCTGAATCCGAAGCAGGCCGGCGCGCCAGTGAACTACCTCGTATATCCCTATGCGGAGCTTGATGGCAAGCCATTCGCTGGAATCACGCAGGAATTTTCATACAGGGATTTGAGCACCCCCGCTCACTAGTTTGGCTACGGCTTGGCCTGCGGTTTGCTCCATGAATGCTGGTGAAACCAGCGATCGCGGGATTTAAGTGAGTTGTGCCCTGTGTTCGCGCGGAGATTGCGAACGGAAGTGGCGGTCGGGTGCCTAAAGTTGCAAACGATTGCACCCTTTCTGGCTGGAGAGATTGGCAGGGGCAAACGGGGGAACGGTGCAAAATCAATATGCCGTGAAGATTGGTTGGGCTGCAATTGCCCTGGCGGGGATTCTTATCCCACTCGCGTCACGGCAGATTTACTCCGCTCCACGGAATGCGCGTCAGGCGAAACCAGTCCCCAGCGGCGACGCGCAAATCTACTTTGAAAATGCGAGCAGCGATGATGCTTCTCCGATTCGGTATGTGGCTCGGGCTCGTTCCTACGATCTTTACATTTCGCGCGAAGAAGCGGACGTGGTGCTGCATGGCGGATTGGAGCAATCCGGCGACGCAGAGCGCGGAAAAATGATCGTTGTGCATGCGTATGCGAGCGTGCTGCGCATGCGATTCGTGGATGCCGATCCGCCGACGAGTGTGGAGCAACCAATTGAGAGCGGACGACGTTCGCTGAATTCCATTGCGTATCGCGGAGTCTATCCGGGAACCGACGCCGTACTGCGAGCGCGCCAAAGTCAAATCGGTTTCCAATTCGAGCTCGCCCCGGGCGCGGATGCGCGAAATATTGTGTTGGAAATTCGGGGAGCAACCTCAATCAATCTGGATTCACGCGGCAATGCCGTTGTGCGCGTGGGGCGCGAAGCCATCGTGCTGCAACGGCCCGCGGTGAAAATCCAGGCGAGCGGGCGCGGTGAAACAAGTGTCGGCGGTTATGAAATCGAAGACGCGAATCGCTTGCGATTCATTGTGAACGGAAATATTCCCCAATCGCGCGCGACGATTACAGATTGAATCATTCTGCCGGTAAAACATCTGTTTCGCCGTTCCTTTCCATGAATGCTAGGAAAACGCGCGCAGTTGCAGTATCTTCGATATTAGCGATCAGCGAACGGGCGGAGGAGTGAATGGCGGACGAGAAAGACAAATCCACGGCGGCGCCGGCGGGTGTGCGCGTGGTGAAATGCGTGAAGTTTGGAAAAGAGATGGAGGGCCTCGACCGCGTGCCATGGAAGGGCGAGCTTGGAAAACGAATTTACGACAATGTTTCCAAAGAAGCCTGGAAGATGTGGATTGAGTATTCGAAAATGCTGATGAACGAATATCGGCTGAATCCGCTGGACCCGCAGTCGCAGAACATCATCGCCGAGCAGATGGAGAAGTTCTTCTTCGGTGAAGGCGCGCAGTTGCCGCCCGGTTACGTCCCGCAAAAATCGAAGGGTTGATCCCCGCCTTCCTCAGTTATTCTGTGAGTTTCTTGGAATTCGGAGTCGGACGGCTGCTTCAAACCGACACTTTCCCTGTAACAGGATGCTGGACCGGGAGCCGCGGAGAAAATTTGAAGCGCAATAGTGAATGCGCTTCGCGAAGCGCGGCCTCGGACTGCGCAGGTTGCGGAGCGCGCGCAAAAATGAATCCCAAGTAGCTCGAGCCGCGCGGCCACGCCTCGACGTAATCCTTCAAGCGCGCGGTGATTTCGATTTGCGTGATGTGGCGAATACGACTCGCATCTTCGAGTCCGTCTAGTGCGTCAAAAATTCCACTGTGGGGTACGGGAATCATCATCACACCGGAAGCGTCAGCTTCGCGGTCGATGTCTGTTCCGCCCAAATGCAGCGCGTCGCGAATGAGCAACTCTTCAAGCGGAATTCTGTGTGGACCGAAACGAAGCGCGCGCGCGCATAAGCCGCCAATCGGCCGCGGAGCGATTTCGAGCGGCCAGACGCCGGAATCGTTAATGCGAAATTCGGCGTGAATAGGACCGTGCGTGAGCCCAAGGGCTGCCACGCAGCGCGAAGCGTATTCGCGGATTTGCGTTTGCTCAGCAGGAGAAAGGCGAGAAGGAGTGACGTAAATTGTTTCCTCGAAGTACGGACCTTCGAGCGGATCGGGCTTGTCGAAAATCGCTAGGATTTGAAGCCGGCCGTTTTCGAGGAGCCCTTCGACGGCAACTTCTTTTCCGGGAATATAACTTTCGACCAGCAGATGATCTAAAGCCGGCTCGTGCGTTACCTGAATCGAAGGTGATGCGAGAAGAGCAGAAATGCTTGCTGTCGCCGCGCGAAATTCGCGTTCGTCATTGGCGCGAATGACGCCCTGGCTCGCGGCCAGCGAGAGCGGTTTGAGCACGCACGGAAATTTAACGCGCGATACAACCTCATCGAGCGGCGTGGAGACGGGAAACGCGAAAAACTCGGGAACACGCAAGCCGGCAGCGCGCAGCGCTTCGCGTTGCGCAAGCTTGTTACGGCAGCGTTCGACTCCAGCAGGAGCGTTTCCTTCGAGATGGAGCGCTTTGGCCGCGTATGCCGCTGTCGTCGTCGGCCTGTCACCGAGCGCGATGATCGCATGCACAGGCTGCGTTTCAAAATGGCGAACGATCGCCGCGGCGGCTTCCCGCGGATGCTCGAAATTCAGAGGCAGCGCGCCATCGCTCCACGGATCCTCGAGTTTGTGGCAGCGATCGGTGCCGAATTGCATTTCGACTCCAAGCGCCGCAGCAGCATCGGCGAATCCACGCGTCTGATATCCAAGTTTGCTCGCGAGGATCAGCAGCGTTTTGCGTTTCGGTTCCATGGAGTCACGTGAAGATGCGCGTTCAAACGAACGATTCGCTGTGGCGCAATGATTTTTTCACTTCGGCGATGGAGGCCAACTGGTCTCCGGTCGGCTCCGCTCAACAATACCAGGGCTCCGTAAGATAGGGGATTGTGGCGCGGGCGGCGAGAATGGGCTGGTGGCGCGCAAGTTCTGTCTCGCTCATGCCAGCGGCGCGGCGAGCAGTCTCTTCGATTAGCGCGAAAGTGCGCGCACGCGACCGTCCGAGCTTTTCGCTCGCGTGCACAATCGCCTGAAGCTCCTCACAAAGCGAATCTACGAGCGGGTTGGCGTGCTTCCACGGATAAACCATGGCGCGTTCATCAAATGCCGCAACGCGCTCGCGAATTTCTTCAAGCTCCAGCAGACGCGAACCTGCGGGAATCAACAAGCGAATGGCCAGCTGAATGGGCGCGACGTTTTCGATCAGATCGTTTTCGTGAAGGACATCGAGAAGGTCGAGATACGTCTCCACAGTTGTCCAGGGCGTGAAGGGCACAAACGTCGGTTGAAGAATCAGGCCTTCATCGCGAAAGCGGCGGACGATTTCCAGAAAATCGGCGCGGGTGTGGCGCTTGTCGAGTTTTTCCAGAACTGCGTCGTCGACTGATTCGACCGCGCTTGTCACGAAAAGGCATCCGGTTTCGCGAAGAGTTCGCAGATGCTCGGAGTGTCTGAGCAGATGCTCGATCTTGATAGTCACATCGTATGACAGCGACGGAAATTCCTTGTGCAGGGCTGTGATGGCCGGAATTGCGTGGCCAATGCCGTTGAAGAAATCGGGATCGCCAAATGTAATGTGCTGCGCGCCGGCGGTGACTTGCTGGCGAACGTCGGCGAGAACGACGTCCGCGCTGACGATGCGAAATACCCCGTTGTATACCGGCACGATGGGACAGTGGCGGCAGAGATGCTTGCAGCCGCGGCTCGCTTCGGTGTAACCCGCGATGCGCTTTACGCCATCCGGCATGGCGACGCGAGCGTATTTCTGTAGAGGTGGAAGGCCAGAACGGTCGGGAATTCGGAATTGCTGCCGACTGAGAGAAATGCTCGGCAGCGTTTGCGCACGTGGCGCAGCGAAATTCTCTGCGCCAATTTGCTTTGCGAGCTCCAGCAGACCGGATTCGAATTCGCCGCCGAGAATGGTTCGCGCGCCAAGGCGCCGCAGCCCCTCTTCATTCACGGAAGCGTACAAACCATAAAAACAAATGTGCGCGGCAGGATTGATGCGGCGAACGTGCGCGAGCAGTTCGACAGCGAGGCGCGCGGCCGTATGCATGGGCACGTAAAAGGCAATTAGCGCCGCGCCGCGGATCTGTTCTTCCGCGAGCGGCTCGCGCGAAGTGTCCGCGCAGGCGACTTCGGCACCGGTCTCGCGAAGCCACGCGGCGGGAGAGGCGAGGCCGAAAGGCTGGCGGCCAAGTTCGTAAGTCGAGATAAGGAGAATTTTCACGATGATTTATGCGCTGACGCTACTTGAAATTATGTCACGCGCGAAGCGCTCGCGGCAAACCGCGCGAGATTTGCGCAATGGGTCAGCTTGAATTTTGACTCCTTGTGTCACGATCCAGAAACTTCAAGCTGGCCCATAACTGGAGGCGAAAATCAGAAATGCACGCCGCGCGATTGCGCTATCATAGAGGGTTCACACAGGAGCAGGAATCCGCATGAGCACATCCTCGAATTCGTTCCACGCACGTTCCACGCTGAAAGTTGGCAACGAGAGCTTTGAAATGTTTCGCGTTGCCGCTGCCGGCGAATCGAAAATCGCATCCTTTCCATTTTCGATGAAAATTTTGCTGGAGAATTTGCTGCGGCACGAAGGCACGGCATTCGTCAGCGCGGAAGATATTCGCGCGCTGGTGGATTGGAATCCCACGGAGGAGCCGTCGAAGGAAATTTCGTTTCTTCCCGCGCGCGTGTTGCTGCAGGATTTCACGGGCGTTCCGGCGATCGTGGACTTGGCGGCAATGCGCGAAGCGATGCGCAAGCTCAGCGGCAACCCGGCAAAAATCAATCCGCTGTTTCCCGCGGAGCTGGTGATTGATCACTCGGTGCAAGTGGACCAGTTCGGCACGCCGCAATCGTTCGCGTTCAATTCGGAATTGGAATTCATGCGCAACCTAGAGCGCTACGCGTTTTTGCGATGGGGTCAGGACAGCTTCCGGAATTTCCGCGTGGTGCCACCGGACACGGGCATTTGCCATCAGGTGAATTTGGAATATTTGTCACGGGTGGTTTTTCAGCGCGAGGTGAACGGAAAAAAGCAAGCGTATCCCGATTCGCTGGTGGGAACGGATTCGCACACCACGATGGTGAACGGGC
>DAIRCW010000058.1:0-15189 GCA_036796475.1 Candidatus Acidiferrales bacterium
GGTCTCAATGAACTGGAGAAAAGTACGCTTGGGATCCGCGCCGGAGACGACTGCCTTGGCAGGAATTTCGTCGCCGCTTAAGAGAGCGACGCCGGTGACCGCGCCATCTTTTACGAGAATGCGGGCAACTTCTGCGTTGGTGCGAATTTCCGCGCCGGCTTTCTGAGCGGCGGAGGCGAGTGCCGTCGGCAAGTCGCCAACAAATTGTGACGCGCCGCCGCCGGGCAATCCGCCAGAGCCGAAACGAAGCAGCAGAAGCGCAGTTGTGCCGGCAGACCACGGGCCGGCAGCGGCACCGAAAATTCCGCGTGCGGCGATGACGGCGCGAAGCAGTTCCGTTTCGAAAAATTCGGCGACGAAATCAGCAGCAGCCATCGGTCCCCAGCGGAGCAGCCGCTGCATATTTTTTTTGCCGAGCTTGCGGAAGGCGCGCCCGGTACGGAGAAGGTTCCAAACATCCCCTGATGAAGGGCGGTTGATCTCGGGCGGAATCATGAGCAGCAAATCATGGATGAGCGGGCGGGCAGCGCGCAGGATGGAATCGAGTTCGACATATTTGACGGCGTCGGATTTGGAGAATTGCGAGATTGCGGCGGCGGATTTTTGCGAGTCCTGAGGAAGAAGAAGTGAGCGGCCATCGTGATGCGGAGCAAAAATATTGGCTCGGGCGTGCGGCGAATCGCCGGTTCGGCTTGGGATAGTAGCGTCGTTGAGATGCAAATCGCGCGCGATGATCCGCGCAAGCGGGCCATGGAAATCGCCTATGACAGATGCACGGAAGCCAGGATGAAATTCTTCGATCGCGGCAGGACCGCCAATGGCGGAGCGGCTTTCAAGGACGAGCGGCTTGTGTCCGGCGCGCGCTAAATAAAATGCAGCGATGAGGCCATTATATCCGGCACCGATGATGATGATTTCGTGGCGGTTGGACATGCCTCAGAAGCTACGGCGCGGAATTTCGGTCCACGCCCCTCTCATTTTTTGTGGCTCCAGCGCGGCGAGCGGAAAATTCCTGCTAGGTGATCCACGTCGTGCCTCTCTCTCGCGAACCCATCGCACGCTACGCGAAAAGAAGTAACTCCAACATTACTTGTCCGACGCCTTGCTTTCTCCTGCCTGCGCTGCTGCCGGTTTGTCATTCCACCACCACAGCGGCGCCAGCGGCTTCTGCTCCGGCCAAACTTCGTTGAGCGTTGCGCCTTCGAAAAGCCGGCCATTTTCCATCACGTACTTCACCAGCTTGGTGTTGTGAATGTCGACCAGCGGATCCTTCTCCAAAATAACCAGGTCCGCCAGCTTGCCGACCTCAATGCTCCCGAGGTCCTGCTCCAAGCCCATCGCCCGCGCTCCCTGAATTGTCGCCGCGCGCAGCACGTTTATGTTAGACATGCCGCCGCTCGACAGCGCCCACAATTCCCAGTCGTAACCGATGCCCTGAAACTCGCCGTGGCTCCCAACGGTAATGTTTCCGCCCGCCTCGACAATTTTGTTATCCGTCTGCGCGAGCTTCGGGAAAATCTGTTGGTCCTTCGACACCCACGGCCGGCGCTTCGTCCGTTCGTCCACAATGTTGTGAGGGATGAAGCGGTTCACCTTCGGGTCGTCGTGCACATCCGTGTTCTCGAAGAAATAATTCTCCGCGAACGAGCCGCCGTACGACACGATGAGTGTCGGCGTTTCGAATCCTTGCGACTTCACCAGCAATTGCACTACGTCGTTGTACAGCGGAACCGTCGGCATGCTGTGCTCATTATTGAAGCCGTCGATGAAATGCGTTTCATCCAGCATCGTGTCGATGCCGCCTTCGGTGGTCGGCATGATTTCCAACTGCTTGCACGCCTCGATTACCCATTGCCGCTGCTTGCGGTTGCCCACCATGTACGACTTCAGATAATTCGTCCGGTAATATTTTTTGTACTTGGTCAAAAAATCGAACGCCTGCTCATACGACTGAAAATCATTGTCCGAAAAAACGCCCGGCCCGGTCGAATAGGCGCGCAAGCCGATGATCTGTCCTGTATCCACCATGTCCTGGTACGCGAACATATCGTTGGTCATCGTTTGCGGATCACGCCCGGCGGTCACGCCGTACGCCAGGTTCACCAGAAAATCCCAGTTCTGCGTATCTAGGACGCCGCGCCGAATCTCCAGCCAGTGCGGATGCAAATCAATGAATCCCGGCGTAATCGTCGCGCCTTTCACGTCAATAATTTTCGCGCCCGCCGGAATCGCCACCGACCCTCGTTTCCCCACGCCCGCGATGCGGTTGTCTTTCACCACGATGTCGGCGTTCTGAATGATTTCGTCGCCCTTCATGGTGATAACTTTTCCGCCGCGCAGCACCACGGTCCCATGCGGCGTGTATCTCGGAAATTCCAGATCCACGTCGAAGTGCTGCACGCCCGATTCGTTCTCTAACGCCGCTGCTTTCACTTGCGCTTTTTCATCGCTCTTTTTTCCATTCTTCGATTTTGCCGCGTCCTCTTTTTTCTCCGCTTCCTTGCGCTCGAATTTCACGCTCTCTAGCGGACGCCGGAAAAACGTCGCTCCCACCGCCCACGTCACCGTCTTCCCGCCATCGGCCCAGCCAAAATAATCCGAACCAATGTCCGTGATTTTTTTTACCGGCACCGCAGGAGTAAAGACATTCACCGTCGCAGCCTCGCCAAAATGCGGCACCGCAACCAGGTACAGCTGATAATTCACCTCCGCGATGGCCCATTGACCATCCGGACTTATTCGCACGTCTGCTGCCGGTGAAGTCGGCTGGCCTGTGGAATTGGAAAATCCCTTGCCGAGCACTTTCAAGATCGTCCGCCGGTCGGTCCCGTCGAACCGCATCGAATACAGTCCCTCGTCCGAATAGGCGTAAATCCGATCCGCCTCGGGCCCAAAATGCGGCCGCACCGATCCAGCCGCGGGACGCACAATGTTCACATCGCCGCCTTCCGACGGCACCCACACAATATCCGAGCCAAACGTCCCGCCTTCGAAGTCCATCACCTCATTCATTCGTGCATCCCGAGCCGCTCGAATCGCCACAATCTTTGTCCCGTCCGGCGACCACACTGGATCGTAGTAATACGCCGGCGCATGCGTGACTTGCTGCGGCGTCGATTGCCCGTCCGCGTGCACTTTAAAAATTTCCCCGCCGTTTTCCGACCACGTCACATACGCAATCCACTGCCCATCTGGCGACCACGCCGGCTGGAATGCGCGATCTTCCACGCTCGCCAATTTCTCCGGCTTCCCATCCGCCAAATCCATCACGTACAAATGCGTCAGCACGGAAAAAGCTACGCGCTTCCCGTCCGGCGATTCCTGAGGGTCCTGAATAATCCGCGCCTTCACCGGCCCTTCATTCACCCGCGTTGGAAAATACAGCCGCGGCCCCATTGGCCGGTCAATTTCCGCCTTGAACGGAATCACCGCATCCGTCTTGTCAGTCACGTTCAGCCGGTGAATTTTACCGCCGTAAAACACAATCAAGTCTTTTCCATCCGGCGTGAACGCATACCCCGGCAGCGTCCCCTGGCTCAGCAGGGTCTCCTGCATATCGTGCTGCACCGGAAACTTCAGCCACTGGTCGTCGCCTGTATCCAAGTTCATGATACGCAGTGCCGTTTCGCCTTCGTGATACGTCCCGTACACCAATTCTTTTCCATCCGGCGATAGCACGGGCCGAATCCCACTGCCCCCTGCCTCTGTCAGTACATCCTCGTCACCGGTCTTCAAATTCTGCCGTGCAATTTGCGACAGCGGATATGTGTCGTCATACACCTTGAACGCGCCCGGCCTCCGCGTGTAGTAAATGTATTTCCCGTCCGGAGAAAGCTGCGGCTCGATGTAGTTCATCTTGGCGTTCGCAGGCATAGTCGGCGGCGCCGGCTTGCTGATCTGCACGCCCGTCCCGCCATTGATGTAATACATCCACAATTCCCATGTGGTGGAGAGCGCCTCGCCATGCTTGGCCACAATCACGCTCTGCCCGTCGTGGCTCCAGATTGGCTCCGCAAAGCTGCTCTGCTCGTCGCTCGTCAGCCGCTGCAAATTCGTTCCATCCGCATCGCCGACCCAAACATTTTCTGCGCCATTGCGATCGCTGATAAAGACGATGCGCTTCCCGTCCGGCGAAAAATGCGGCATCGTGTCGTATCCTTGGCCACTCGTAATTGCCTTTGCGTCGCCTCCGCTCATCGGCATCGTGTACAAATGCCCCAGCAAATCGAAAATGATCTGCTGCCCGTCGGGCGAGACATCCAGCGATATCCACGTGCCTTCATCCGTCGTGAATTTCAGCTCGCGCTCCGTTTTCAGCGTCAAGCCTTCGTCCGTTTTCGCCTTGTCGTTTGCATCGGCCGCAGCCTTCGCCTGCGGGTTATCAGACGCGCTCTCTTGCGCCCGCGCTCCGGCTCTCTGCGCAATGATTGGCGCGAACCCGAGCGCAAACATCACCGCGAGTACGAATAGAAATGTGCGACGCACACAGAAACGTGGATTCACGATGGAGCTCCTTTTCGGCGGGATTCAGCGCGCAGCATTCTACAGATTTGAAAGCGTCCGCGCCAGAAAAATGCGGAATCGCTCAGGAGTGCGAACTGGACCTAGTTCGAGAAAGCAATTGCCAATCTGCGCGAGCTGAGCGTGTATCTCTACCCCCAAGCATATGTGCGTGATGGCGAGATGTTCCAGCATTCATTGCCGTCGAAGCCGCGCCTGCCTCTTTGCCGCCGGCCAGGCCCACAAGAACAACTCCGGCAATCACCATTAGCGTCGCGGCAGCTTTGGTCAAAAGCTGCCAGCCGCGAAAATTCTCTTTGAGCCATTTCGGCCGCAACTTGGTGAGAATCAGCGCCAGAAAAAAAATCGTCCCGTAACGCACGCCGGCAATCGCCGACACCACGGCCGGATGAGTGAGGCTTATGGCGTAAAAAATCAGAAACGAACCCACGCCAGCCGCAAACCGATTCACGAAATACCAGAAACGATTTCGCGGATTATCCTGGCCGGATTCCGCAAAGATCTGTTTGCGCCACGACTTGCGCAGCAAAAGCGCCATCGCGCCGGCAAAAGTTCCGATCGTGAACCACACATATCCGGTGACGAAGTTCGTCTGGTCATAAACTATCTTCTCGAGAATGTTGACCAGCCCGAAAAATCCGGACGACAGCGCGATCGGCACAATCAGCTTTTTCAGCGGCAGCGTCTCCGAAAAAAACATCACGAATCCGCCCGCCGTCATCACCGCGAATCCGATCAGTTGCCAGCCGGTCATTTGTTTCGAAAGCAGCGCCAATCCAATGAGTTCAGTCGCCACCGGAGTGAAGCCGCCCATCACTGCCAGGGTTTCCGAAGCTTCACCGCGCTTGAGCGCCTCGTAGTAAAAGAAAATCGCCACTAAGTGCAGCAGTCCCGCGCCAAAGGCAAGCGTCATCAGTCCCATGGACGCGGACTTGTATCCAAACGGCACCAGCACCACTCCAAACACGCTCAGCGCCCCCAGCCAAAAAACGTAGCTGACCAGATTCTTCGTCCCCGGATTTTTCAGCAACACTTTGTCCCAAACGAGCGAAGCCCCAATGATTCCGTGCGCCAGCACGGCCAATAACGGCCCGTTCCTGATCGTGGGAATCATTCGACTCTGCACACGTGGCCATCAGCCGAGCAGCCGCGCTTCTCGTTAACGGAGCCGGTTGTTGCTGAGTGACTGTTGAAGCGTCTTATCGGCATAAAAAATGCGCCACTCGCGATGATGATTCAAAATGCACGTAAGTCGCTAAAGCTTGCGTCACACAACATGCGCGGGATTGTTGCCCCGCTGCCGTTCACACGCGAGCGTTTACTTCCCGCGCATTTTTTGGCAGGATGAAACGCCGCGGTGGAATGCGTTATAATGGAGATTCTTCGGGAGACAATGAAATGGCGTATGTAATTGCGGAACCTTGCATTGGAACAAAAGATTCAGCGTGCGTGGACGTTTGCCCCGTCGATTGCATTCACCCGCGCAAGGACGAAGCCGACTTCGAGGCCGAAAAGCAGCTGTACATCAATCCTGATGAATGCATCGACTGCGGCGCGTGCGTGCCGGTTTGCCCGGTGACCGCCATCTTTGCGATGGAAGATCTGCCGGAAAAGTGGTCCGGCTACGCGGCCATCAACGCCGACTGGTACAAAGCCAAGAAAGCCAAAGCCTGAGTAGCGCGCCGCGACAAATTCGATAGCATTTCATCCGCGCACAGCCAACTCCTCCAACACACGAAGCGTCTCCGATGGCTCCGGGCGATAGGTGTAATCGAAGTTCACAACCGCTGAACGGATTACATTTCCAGCATCAATCACGTAGCGCGCCGGCATGGGCAGTTCCCACGACGCGTCACCATTAAACTTTTCCAGATCCATGTTGAGCGATTTGTAGATTTGCGCGAGATCCTGCGGCAAGCGGAACACGATTCCGAAAAGCCGCGCCACTTCATTTTGCGCGTCGCTCACCACCGGAAACGAAAGATTCAGCTTCGCGGATATTTCCGCAGAGTACTCCGGCAGCTGCGGCGAAATCGCAATCAGCGCCGCTCCCAGCCGCCGAAATTCGCCGAGGTTTTCTTCCAGAGCTGACAGCTCCAGTTTGCAATACGCTCACCACACGCCGCGAAAAAAAGTGAGCACCAGCGGCCCCTTTTTGAGCAAATCTCGCGAGCGAATTGCATTCCCGCCCCCATCCGTAAGCTGCCACTCCGGCGCACGTTCGCCCGCCTTCAGAGCGCGTTCCGCGATTCCCGAAGCGCGCAAATCTTCTGTCGCGCGCCGCATCACGGCAAGTTGCGCGACTGAAAACCTGTCCTTCGCACCAGCCCGCCGCGCCTCCAGTTTTTCTCGCAAACTCATTTCAGCACATCCTGCGTCCGCGTTGCCGCTGCACCGTCGTTACGCCCGAATCCGGCTTACAGGCCAGCAGCGGAGAATGCGTCCGCAAATTTACAGGCGATAGCATCCCACGAGAAATCCCTCTCCGCCACAACCGCGCTCCTGTGGCAGAGCTCGTCATAAAGCTTTTCATCGCTCAGAATTCGCCTTAGCGCCTGTGCCAGCGCATCCTGATTTCCATTTTCCACCAGAACAACGCCTGCCTCATCGATGGGCGCCGATGTTTCCGGCCCGCGATAGCCTGCCACCGGAAGGCCGCAAGCGATTCCCGCAATAGCGCTGCCGCGGCGCGAGGAGACCTGTCCGCGCACAAATAGCAGCACGTCCGCGCGGCAAAGTCGCTCGCGCACCTCATCAGCCCGCAGCACTCCCTCAACGGTCGTCTCCACGTTCTTTCCGGCCAGCCTGCTTCGCAGCGGCCCTTCTGCCTCGCTCGCGCCACGCCCAAACACATTCAGGCGCACAGAAGGCATCTCCGCAGCCACTCGCAAAATCACATGAGCGATGGCTTCCGATTCTGTCTCGATGTGCTCGCCACCCGTAACGCCAAAAACGGCTACCGTCGGAACCTTCGGCAAACTTTCGCGCCTCCTCAGAGCAGCCGGTGCAAGATTTGCTCCCACCGGAATGAAAACGGCGCGCTCGGAACGCCGCGGCAGCCAATCGAGCTGCGAAGCCGGGACCGTCAGCACAGGAATTTCCGCGCCGCGAAACATGGTGCGAATCGTGAAATTCTGGAAGGCCACGCGCAATTGCCGCAGCGCGCCGCGCGCCCGTGCGTATCCTGCATCATGGAAAACGACGCACACTCTGGCCCCGCGAATCTTCAAGATGGCCAGCGCTGCCAGCGCGCCCACCGGAAATCCGCGCCGCGACCACATCAGCGCGGTGTACTGCAGCAGGATGATTCTCCCGCTCCATCCTCGGCTGGCCTTCCAGAGCGCACCCAACGCTTTCCGCCAGCCGTCAACGTCCCATCGCAGCGCGACAATTTCCATCTGCATCCCGCGCCGCGCAAACGCCTGCGATAAAAGCTCGCAGTAATCGCGCACGCCATCGGTCGGCTCGTCTTGCCTTCCGAGCAGTGCCACACACGCGAGCACCGGATCTTTGTCACTCATCGCAGGTTCAAATTCGTCGCGCATTGAATCCCGGCCGGCCTTCAGCCCTCGCCCAGTTTAACTCGCCGGAGCGCCAGAGCCACCTGCCAGCCACTTTCATCGGCTGGCCGCGTGCCCCAATCTGTGGCACACTCGATAGTTTGAGAGCACATTCGAAAACCCGCTGTCAGCAGTCGCTCACGCTCCGTTCAGTTTGCCATTCGCGGGCGGCGCATTGATAATCCATCAGGACAACTTTTAAGAGAATCGCATGGATCCGCAGCTCATCCGGAATTTTTGCATCATCGCCCACATTGACCACGGCAAATCCACGCTCGCGGACCGTCTGCTCGAACTCACCGGGGCTCTCACCCAGCGCGAAATGACCGAGCAGGTGCTTGACTCCATGGATCTGGAGCGCGAGCGCGGCATCACCATTAAGGCCAAGAGCATTCGCCTGCATTACGCCGCGAAAGACGGCAAAGAATATCGCCTCAATCTCATCGACACGCCCGGCCACGTGGATTTTTCGTACGAAGTCTCGCGCGCTCTTTCCGCCTGCGAAGGCGCATTGCTCGTTGTGGACGCAAGTCAAGGCGTCGAGGCCCAGACCGTGGCCAACGCCTTTCTCGCATCGCGCCACAATCTCACGATTATTCCCGTCATCAACAAAGTGGATCTGCCCGCCGCGCAGCCCGACCGCGTCAAAGAGCAGATCGAAAACGTCCTGGCGATTCCCGCCTCCGACGCCCTGCTCATCAGCGCCAAAAGCGGTCTGGGCGTCGAGCAGGTGCTTGACGCCGTCGTCACGCGCATTCCTCCGCCCATAGGCGCCGCCGACGCTCCGTTGCGCGCGCTCATTTTCGATTCGTGGTTCGATTCCTACCGTGGCGCTGTAATTCTCGTCCGCGTGATGGAGGGCCGCATCGTTCCGCGCATGAAAATCCGTCTATGCGCCATGGACCAGATCTATGAAGTCGAGGATCTCGGCGTGCTGACACCCAAACCCGTCCCGCTCGAAGAGCTCGCGGCTGGCGATGTGGGATTCGTCATTGCCAATATAAAGCGCGTCGCCGATGCGCGCGTCGGTGACACTATCGTTGAGGCCGAACGCCCCGCGCCGCCCTTGCCGGGCTTTGAAGCCATCAAGCCCATGGTCTTCGCCGGACTCTATCCCGTGAACGCGAGCGATTACGAAGTCCTGCGCGACGCCCTCGGCAAGCTTCAGCTCAATGACGCCGCGTTTTTCTACGAGCCGGAAAACTCCGTCGCCCTCGGATTCGGTTTTCGCTGCGGATTTCTCGGCCTGCTGCACATGGAAATCGTGCAGGAGCGTCTCGAGCGCGAATTCGGCATCGATCTGATTACCACCGCGCCCAGCGTGCGTTATCGCATCACTACCACCGCCGGCGAGACCGTGGAAGTGGATAATCCCACCAAGTTTCCTCCGCCCGCGCAGATTGCCAGCATCGAAGAGCCGATTCTGACGGCCATGATTATCACTTCCGACGATTCCGTCGGCGCGATCTTGCAATTGTGCGAAGAAAAGCGCGGCGTCCAGAAAAATTTCGAGTATCTATCGCCAACGCGCGTCATGCTCACCTACGAAATGCCGCTGAATGAAATCGTCCTCGATTTTTATGACCGTCTGAAAAGCGTTTCGCGCGGCTACGCTTCCCTCGATTACCATCTGGCCGGCTACCGCGAATCCGACCTCGTGAAGCTCGACGTTCTCGTCGGCGGCGAGCCGGTGGACGCGCTCACGCTCATCTGCCATCGCGAACAGGCTTACGAACGCGGCCGCGAACTCGCCACGCGCCTGCGCAAATTGATTCCCCGCCAGCAATTCGAAGTGCCTATTCAGGCCGCCATCGGCAGCCGCGTCATCGCGCGCGAGACCATCAGCGCCCTGCGAAAAAATGTGCTCGCGAAGTGCTATGGTGGCGATATCACGCGTAAACGAAAGCTCCTCGAACGCCAAAAAGAAGGCAAGAAACGCATGAAGCGAGTCGGCCGCGTCGACATCCCCCAAGAGGCTTTCTTGGCCGTATTGAAAGTCGCCGGAGGCACCGGCGACGACGAGTGAAAACGTCATAGCTCTGTTTCAACAAGAAACATCTGCCCGCTAGTGAAACGCAGGACCCACAGTGTATCTTCTCCACTTCCTTGCATCTTTTTAACTTACCGTCGCACACTTGGCCGTCCATATGCTTCGATTCTTCTCATATGGAATCGTCCTGCGCACCCCTCCAGGCCCCATCAGAGGAGGCCTCAGAGCTCGCCCGTCTACGGGAAATAGCCGCTCTGCGCGAAATCGAAATGGATGAGGCCCGGCAGATCCAGGCTCTGTTGCGGCCCACTGGTCCGTTGCGCGGCCCGAATTTCGAAATCGCCTGCTCTTCGGTCCCTTTCTCCGAAGTTAGCGGAGATTTCGCCGATTACTTCGAACTGCCCAATGGCATGGTCGGCATCTACCTCGGCGACGTTGCCGGTAAAGGCCTGCCCGCAGCCATGTACGGCGCTCTGGCCATGGGCACGCTGCGTGGAACAGACAAAACCGGGAAAAGCACAAATGGCGTTTTGGAGATGCTGAATACCAGATTGCGCGCGCGTCCGTCTTCCGGCCGATTTTGTGCGACGATCTACGCGCTGCTGAATCCAGCAACACTCGAACTACAGTTTTCAAACGCTGGGCTGCCCTATCCTTTGCACTCATCCGATCTCGCATGCAAACTCGTTGGAGAAGGGGGCGTCCCATCAGGCCTGCTTCAAGGCTCGTCTTATGGCGTCCACTCCATCAAGCTGTCGCCCGGCGATTCGGTGCTTTTCGCTACCGATGGCCTTCATGAACTGCAGAATTCCCGCGAAGAAGAGTTCGGCGTCAAACTGGCCGCAGTGTGGCAGGACTGCCGCGCGAAGTCCGCGGAAGACACCATCCGGCGCCTGTTTGACTTCTTGAATAAGTTTGCCAGCCTCGCTCAGAGGCGCGACGATCTGACCGTCGTCGTTCTAAAAGCCCTCCGAACCATGGTCCTGTCCAAGCCAGCTCAGGGATTTGTGCGCGTCGCGCTTTAATTGCTTCGCGCTCTTGCTGCTCGCCATGACGAGCCTTCGCGTTCATCCCTGGACAGCTCACCGGAGCACGTGCAGCAACACATTTCGGCTACCCGTCAGTTTTCGTCGTAACTCTAGCACCAACTTGCCCGCGAGCAAGGCGGACGGAGATATCATCACCTTTGCCCACTTGCGCTGCCGAGCGCAGCACCCGCCCCTGCGTATCATAAGCGATCGCATACCCGCGCTCGAGCAATTGGAATGGACTGCGCTCCTCCAGCCGAACCTCCGCCGTCTCCCATTTCCTCCGCGCCACAGCCAAGTGCCTTCGCACAAGAGCCGCCAGCTCATTGCTTCGCTGGTCCAAATTCCGTCGCAGCAATGACACCCGCGCGCGCAAATCCACGGATGCCATGCGCAACTCCAAAAGTGCGTAACGCCGCCGCTGCCGCGTGACAGCGCGTTCGAGCGCGGCATTCAAATCTCCGCTGCGGCGCTCAAGACGCAGCCGCAACAGTTTCACGCGTCCGTGCAAGTCAACACGCGCCAGCCGAATGGCTGAGGCGCTCACGCGCTGTCGAACGCGAACGATCTCCGTGCGCAGCCCGTGCGCCAGCCGCTGATTCAATTCGTCCAGATGCTGCCCGCGCCGCCGCACAATCTCACCGGGCCGGCGAAAGGCGCGATGCGCCGTCAAGTCGCGCAACCGGTGCCGCCGCTCGGAAAAAAAGTAGCGCATGTGCTGGACGAGCGCGCGCGTGCAATCCTCGATATGTTTTTCGAATTCCGTTCGCGTGCGCACCACGATTTCTGCAGCGGCCGAAGGAGTCGGCGCCCGCAAATCCGCCGCAAAATCAGCAATAGTCGTATCCGTTTCATGTCCAATACCCGTGATGATGGGAATTTCCGACGCCGCGATCGCCCGCGCCACAATTTCCTCATTGAACGCCCACAAATCTTCCAGCGATCCGCCGCCCCGGGCCACGATCATCACATCCACAAGCTCCGCGCGATTGAAATGCCGGATGGCGCGCACAATCTCCTCTGCCGCTCCGTCTCCCTGGACCTTCACCGGAAACAGCAGCACATGCAGATTCGGAAACCGCCGCCGCAGCACCCGCAGAATGTCGCGAATCGCCGCGCCTTGCGGCGAAGAAACAATCCCGATGCGCCGCGGAAGAGCCGGAATCGGCTTCTTGCGTTCCGCATCGAAGAGACCTTCTGCCTGCAATCGCTTCGTCAACTGCTCGAACGCAAGCTGCAGCGCTCCAAGCCCCAACGGCTCGATGTGCGAAACGTAAATCTGATACTCACCCCGCGCTTCGTAAACGCTGATGCCTCCGCGCACGGTAACTTTCAGTCCGTCTTCAGGACGAAAACGCAATCCGCGCACCTGGTCCCGGAAGCAAACGCAGCGGATCTGCGCCTTCTCATCCTTCAGCGTGAAATATAAATGCCCGGACTGCGCCGCGCGGAAATTCGACACTTCGCCTTCCACCCACACGTCCGGAAATTCCGCTTCCAGCACGTCGCACAGGCGCAGCGTGATTTCGCTCACGCGCCAAACGTGCTTTTCCGGCATTAGATTCAGCGAAAACTGAGTCGTCATCTTTGTTTCATCCCGCGTAAGAGCAAATCATCTGCTGCGCCGCGGCAGCCTACCTTCGAATCGCATTCACAATCCACAAAATCAGCGTCAGCACCACGCTCACAATCACGCATGTGGCAATCGGAAAGTAAACGCTGCCGTGCCGCCCATGATAGCTGATGTCCCCCGGCAAACGCCCCAGCCGGAACGGCAGCTTCGCGCCCGCCATGAAAAACACGCCGACTGCAGCGATGACCAGTCCGAAAATCAGCAGAACTTTCCCGAGTTCGCGCAGAGGCGCCATCGCCCGCACATTTTATCGAACTTTTCCGCGCAACGCTTACTGGTGAGGAAAATCTGTCTGGCAGTTATTGCCGAAGGTGAACGAATCAATCTGAATTCCCGGCGCCGTCGGAATCAGATCCACCACATGCGAACCGAATTGCGGATTTGCGGTCACGTAGTACATGCGCGACGCATTCACATCAATGTACGAATGCCCTTGCGCGTCAATTTGCACGTCCGTGCCTTTGCCCGCGGCCGTGAGATCTTTCCCATCCTGCAAGACGTAAAGCCGCTCGGCCTTTCCCGCCGCGACGTTCAGCACCGCATAGAGCTGCGTAGCATGATATTTCATCCGCATGCGCGAACTATCCGGCGCAGCCTCCTGCTCCTTGCCCTCGTAAATCATTCCGTTCGGATCCGTCTCCCACTTCCCGGAAATCGCCGCGCGTCCGTCGTCCACTTTGTCCGGAAGTTTGTACTCGACGATTTTCCCGGAATGGTACGGGCTCTTATTCTGCAAAATGCCGCGCCCGCTGAACGGCCCAACGTACATCTCATCCGTCGGCGTACCTCCGCATTGCGGCGCACGAGTGTTTTCCATCGGCGGCAGCGTGTAATCCGCCGGCAACTGCAATCCCGGATGCGCCTCCGCAAGCAATCGCCGAATCGCGATTTCGAAATTGTGGTCATCGCCTTCGCCGTCCACGTGAAAGCGCACGTGCCCTTTGGCGTCAATCAAAAAACGGCTCGGCCACGCCTCATTCGAATAGTTTTTCCAGATTTTGTACCAATCATCCACCACAATCGGATACGGTAGGCCAAACCGCTGCACCGCCGCGCGCACATTTTCCACATCATACGCAATTTGAAATTCCGGATCGTGCACGCCGATGATTTCGAATCCGTACTTTTTGTACCGCGAATACCACTCCTTGTTTTGCGGAAACGTGCGGATGCAATTGATGCAGGTGTACTCCCAAAAATCGATCATCACCACCTTGCCGCGCAGCGGCTCCAGCGTCAGCGGCGGCGAATTAATCCACGTTGTGCCGGAAACTTTAAATCCCGGCGCGGGAAAATCCGGCGCCTTCTGATTCAGCGCTTCCATGCGCCCGTCGACCGTCTGCCCAGTGAGAACAATCTGCCCTCCCGCCGTCGCGCACGCCAGCGCGCTGCCAATGCAAAGAATCGCCATGCCTACCGTTCGCCCTGTGCGTAAGAGGTTCCGCATATATATTCTTAGATGCTCTTGGGGAGGTGCGACGCCGCGTCTTAAATCAATTCCATGCCTGCGAAAAAGTAGCCCAATTCGAATTTCGCTGTGTCCGGCGCATCCGAACCGTGCGTGCAATTATTTTGAATGCTGGTTCCGAAAATCTTGCGAATGGTCCCCGGCGCGGCTTTCGCCGGATCCGTCGCGCCCATCGTTTCGCGCCAGCGCGTGATCGCGTTTTCCGCTTCGAGCGCCATCACCACCACTTTTCCCGAGCTCATGAACTCCGTGAGGTCTTTGAAAAACGGCCGCTCGCGATGCACCGCGTAAAATCCCTCCGCCTCAGCCTTCGTCAAGCGCAGCGACTTAATCGCCGCAATCTTGAACTTCGCTTCCTGAATGTGCTTCAGAATGTCGCCCGTCAGCCCGCGCCCCACCGCGTCGGGCTTGATAATTGCCAAAGTGCGTTCGATTGCCAAAGTTTCGCTCCTGTATTTTTATTTCGCTGCTGCTTTGCCCAAAACGCTGCTCATGGTTGAGCCAATATCCGCCGGACTTTGCACCGTGTGAATCCCCGCCGCCTGCATCGCCGCGTATTTTGTTTTCGCCGTCCCCTGCCCCCCGCTGATAATCGCTCCAGCGTGCCCCATCCGCCGCCCGGGAGGCGCGGTCTGCCCGGCAATAAATCCAACGACCGGTTTCTTCACATGCGCTTTGATGTACTCTGCAGCAACTTCCTCGGCGTTCCCGCCAATTTCGCCAATCATCACAATCGCATTCGTCTCCGCATCTTCGTTGAACATTTTGATCGCATCGAGAAAGCTCGTCCCAATGATCGGGTCGCCGCCGATTCCAATGCACGTGGATTGCCCGATGCCCAGCCGCGTCAATTGGTCCACAGCTTCATACGTCAACGTCCCGCTGCGGCTGACCAGCCCCACATTCCCCTGCTTGTGAATGTGCCCGGGCATAATCCCAATTTTGCATTTCCCCGGCGAAATCAGCCCCGGACAATTCGGCCCAATCAG
>DAIRCW010000059.1:0-15115 GCA_036796475.1 Candidatus Acidiferrales bacterium
AACTGTTTCTGTTCTCGTGCGTCTGAACAATTTGGTGGCTGTCTGCGTATTTCAATGAGGCGTTTGAAGGCACTCCGGCTCAGGCGAGCCGCAATTCTCGAGCGAGGTGAAGGCGGATGATGAAGAGCTTGCAACTTTTCGGCGCCGTGCTGGCGCTGGCGTTTTTGAGCGCGACCGGAGCGGCTCCGGCGCGGGCTGCGCAAGAAGGACATTTTGATAAAACGCTCACGGTAAGTGGTGCAGTGGACTTGGACGTGGCCACGGGCTCTGGGAACATCAATATTCACCCGGGGGGCGCGGGCCAGGTACAAATTCACGCGATCATTCACGCGAACGATGGATGGCACAGCGGCGGCGACGTGGAAAAGCGCATTCAGTACATTGAAGAGCATCCTCCCATCGAGCAGGACGGCAACACGATTACCATCGGCCACGAGGAAGACCGCGACCTGATGCGCAATATTTCCATCAGCTACGAGATCACCACGCCGGCGGAAACGCATTTGCATTCCGCGACGGGCTCCGGCAATCAGACGGTTGACGGCGTCGCCGGCCCGGTGGATTCGACGACTGGCTCCGGCGACCTACGACTGACGAGCATCGGCGCGGGAGTTACAGCGCGCGCCGGCTCCGGCGGAATCAAGCTGAACGGCGTGAAGGGCACCTTGCGCGCGGCGACCGGCTCCGGCGACATTCAGGCCGAGGGCGTGACTGGCGCGATTACTGCTTCGACTGGCTCGGGCGACGTCACACTGACGCAAACGGGAAGCGGCGACGTGGAAGTCACCACCGGCTCCGGCACAGTGGAACTGACCGGCGTTAAAGGCGCGGTGCGCATCGGCACAGGAAGCGGAAACATCAGCGCCGAAGGAACGCCTACGGGCGACTGGCGTTTGCGCACGGGCTCCGGCGACCTTTCCGTGACGCTGCCGCAGCAGAGTTCCTTTGAGCTACGCGCGCACACCAGCTCCGGCAGCATCCACACCGCGTTTCCCATCACCATGCAGGGAACGATTAGCCCGCGCGACCTGCAAGGCAAAGTGGGTTCGGGCGGGCCAGTGCTGGAACTGCGCACAAGCTCCGGCGCGATCCGCATCGAATCGAAATAATGGCGAGCATTGCTTTTGAAGTTTGCATTCGCTGAGAGGCCGGCGAAGTTTCGCCGGCCTTTTTTCTTGCACGACGCGAGTCCACGGATTCCGCGGGTTCGCGACAAGCACGTTACATCTTGGGCACGCTCCGGTTCCACCGCGAAGCCGGCGCGCTAACATTTAGGTTGCCGCCCGGTCCCCTCGCCGGGCAGGAAAGGACACCCACGATGGCACGCCCATGCCTTGTGGCGGGATGCAGCGGAGAAATTCTGCCTGCACTGGCCGCCGATGGCGTTTGCCTTAACCACTTTGTGGAAAAAGTAATCGAACGCGCGGACCGCGTGCGCGCGAGCTGCGTGGCTTCGGAGCCGGCCGATCCAGAAGTTGTCGAGTGGCTGCTCGGAGACGCGCGCCACGCGGCGCAGGCGCTTTCGACTCAGCAGAACGAAGCGACCAACGAGCAGTTGCTCGAATTACTGTTGTGCCTGGCGAATTTGCAGGACTACATTGCGCATCATTCCATGCGCGTGAAGCGAACGCACTAGCAAATGCCGAACGAGCCGAACAGAACAAAATCCATGAATGCGACGACGCCGAAAATCCCGGGCGTGCCGCAGCGACCGGCGCCCAAGCCGGAACTTTCGAAACAAATTGCGGAGAAGAATCCGACCGAACAGCGGCGGCGTGCGTATTTGTGGATTGGAGGCGCGGCAGTATTGGCGATTGTGATTGCGCTGGTGTGGTGGGCGCATGGCACGACCGCGCCGGGAAACGGATTGCCGGAATTCAGATCGGCGCGTTCAGCAGGACAGCCTTCGCAAACGGCGCAAAATATGCCAATACCTACCGCGCCCGGACCGATTGCCAATGTCGCGGACATGAAACAGGAGTGGAGCACGCAGCCATTCGTCTATAAGGAGACGAACGGCGACAAAACGCCGGCGCTGCTGGTGCGTTTGCCGAAAGGCGAGTACTGGGCGATTTCGCTGCGCGAGCCGTTTGGAAATTGCCAGATGGAACTCGCTGGCGTAGAGAAATTGCGAAGCGATTACAATTTATCGGCGCCGTATCCGATGATTGGCGACCCGTGTACGCACACCGTTTTCGACTTGACGCAGTATGGCGAAGGGCCAAACGGAATGGTGCGCGGCGCGATTGTTGCAGGCGCCGCGGTGCGGCCTCCGCTGGCGATTGAAGTGAATGTGAAGGACGGAAAGATTATCGCGTCGCAGGAAGAGGAAGCAGTCAAGGTGCAATAGCCGCAGCGACGCTAAATTTAGAAAGCAAGAAACAAGCCCGCGGATGCAAATTGTCCGCGGGCTTTTCGTTTTTGCACGAGCGGCCCAACGTGCGAACGGCTGATGTTTAATTCAGCAGTTCCACGCGGCGCGCGACGAACTCCTGCTGATTGGTCTGCTGGTTCACCAAGATGAATCCGACTACGCGCAAATTGAATGGGCCCGAGCCGGTCAGCGCGGAGAGCCCAGTCAAATTGACATAGTTGGTGAACTGCGTCGACACCACCATGAGCGGCTGCGGCAAAAGAATGCCCGCCAGGTAGTTGTCATTGATCTGAAACGTGCCGTCGTTGCCGCTCTGAATCTGCGTGCTGCCGGGAACCCAACTTCCTTCCTGTCCTTGCCGCTCGAGAACCGCGCGATGAACGGTGAGCGTTTGCGAAGTGCCCGAGCCGGTCAGAGTTCCGCCGAGGCCAATGCGCTGGCCCGGCGCGAGAGTCGTGTTGTTGAAAAGAAGGGTGGTGAGCGGATTGCGGAAGTCCGCGATGAAATATTTTTCCGAGCCGTCCAGAGCGAAACTGTCGATGGCTCCGAGCGGCGCCACCGCTTTCACGTCCGGCAACTCGCTGCGAACATAGAGCTGCAGTTGCGTGGCTGGATTCGGCGAGGACGGGCTGACGAAGGTCGCAAGACCGCCGAGGAAAAAGTGGTCCTGCGAAATGATTTCAACTTCGTCGGCGTCAATGTGGTGCGTGACGCGATCGAGCTTACCTGAAACTTCGACGATGGAATTGGTGGTCAGCGCGCTGAACGAGCCGCCATCATCCCAATTGGTTTGATTATTTGTGGTGACGGTCCAAGAGCGCCCCTTTGGTCCATTTATGGCAAACGAAGAAGTGGAGGTACCGATGTTGGTCACGCCGCCGCGAAAATCATCGATCTCCGCCTCGGAGTCGTCAGCGGTGAGCGCGCGCACGTCGAAAGCCGGCGTCACGGTGCCGGTCACCTGTCCGTTCTGCGTTTGAATCGTCTGGCGAAGATCCAAATCAATGAGCAAACCGACGAGGTCGTTCGCGTCCACGACAAGCGATTTATTCAACGGAACGGTAACGGTAAACGTTCCCGGCGTGGCATTGATGGAGTTCAACGCCGGCGGCGTTTGCGTCGTATCCAGAAAACCGATTACGGGAGTGGAACCAGAAATGGTCACGCTATCGTAAGTTCCCGGCGGGACGGGCTGCAAATCGAGCAAATCGTGCAGACCGCTGAAGCGCGCGAAATCAATGCTAACGGCATTCTGCAAAACAGGCAGCGAGCCGCCGGAATTGTTCACCGTGATTCCGGTAATCATCATCTGAAAGGACACCACGCTTGGAAACGTAGGCTGAGCGTCGGTTCCGAGCGTGAAAAGATTGCCCATTTGCGGGACATTTTGATTCATGGAATTGCCCGCGCAACCGGCCAGAGCAATCAGCAGCAAAGCAGAAACAATCGCAGAAAACAGATTTCGAATTCGCATCCTCTTCTCCTGTTCCACCCCAGAACGGACGAAGAAAGCAAGCCCACTGGGAGGCTGGCGAACAACGAAAATTCGCGTTGCGTCGGAGCACCACCCTTCTCCCGGATCAAACACAGGACGCGCGGAAAAGTTGCGGTACACTCATCCAGAGAAGGCCCGATGCAGCGTGGAACAGGCGGTACTGCATCCAAAGAACTATCCGTAGCATTTTGAGCGTTGGGAAGATTTTAGAAGTATATTTGCGAGTTGAAGGAGCAAGCGAGGTGAATATGGAATTGCGCAGAAGGGGAAATTTGCTGCTGGCGGGCCTCTTTGCCTTGGCTTTGATTTTCGGATGCGCGGCCAAACCCAATGACGCGCAACTGGCTACGAATTTGAAGGCGCAGATGTTTTCCGATCCGCAGACCAATGGCGCGAATTTGCAGGTGAGTGTGAAGGATGGCGTGGCGACGCTTTCCGGCAGCGTGCCGAACGATGCGGCGCGGCTCGAAGCGTACAAGATTGCGACGAACACGCCGGGCGTGAGCAAGGTGAACGACCAGATGACCGTTCAAGCGCCGCAGCAAACGGCTCAGGCGAATCCGCCGAGCGCGTCGGATGCATCACCCGCTCCGACAGAGGTTCAGCCACCTGCGAAAGCGAAACCTCCTCGTGAAACCAAGGCGGAGCGGAAGCGCCGTCTACGCGCAGAACGCGCGGAGCGCTTGAAGCAAGAGCGCGAGCAGCGCGCGCAACAGCAGGCGCAGGCAGATTCGGCAAACCAAACGCCAGCCGCGGCTCCTGCTGCGCAAGCACCGCCTGCGAATCCGCCGGATGCATCGCAGAGCGCGCAAACACAGGCGCCGCCTCCGCCGCAGCCAGTCGATGCTGTGTTTCCAGAAGGCACAACCGTCGAGATACAGACCATTGATCCGATCGATTCAAAAACCGCGCAGGCGGGAGACGAATTTCAGGCGACTCTGGCGCAACCGTTGACGTGGAATAGCCGCGTGATTGCTCCGGCGGGCGCGAATGTGTACTTGCGGCTCGTGCAAGCGCAAACGTCCGGGCAGTACAAGGGGACGAGTGAATTGCAACTGGAGCTGGCGCGCCTTGAACTGAACGGGGCGCAATATCAGATGCATTCGACAACGTATACGGTCGCGGGCGGCTCGCGAGGCAAAGACACCGCGAAGACTGTTGGTGGCGGCGCGATTGTTGGCGCGATTATCGGCGCGATTGCCGGAGGCGGCAAAGGCGCGGTCATCGGCGGCGCTGCGGGCGCGGGCGCGGGAGGCGTGTATCAGGGCGTTACGAAAGCCAAGCAAGTGCGCATCCCGGCAGAAACGAAGCTGGATTTCAAACTGGATAAAGCGCTGAAGATTCCGGTGGCTGCGGATAGCGGCGCGCAGTAAATGGCGCCGCGAAACTGATCCGCCAAAAACACTGGCTGGAGGCTCTGCGCGGGCCGTCCGGCCATTTTTGTGAATCGCGGTGCGACTTGCCTGGAATTCCGCATTCCCTTACGATGGCATGCTGAGTTTGCGCTGATTTTATGCTTGGAAAAACGATTCTCCATTACCGGATCATCGAAAAACTAGGCAGCGGCGGCATGGGCGATGTGTACCGGGCCGAAGACACAAGGCTTGGCCGCATGGTTGCGCTGAAATTTCTTTCCGAGGATTTGCGGCAGGACCCGCTCGCGCTTGATCGTTTCCAGCGCGAGGCACGGTCGATTTCGGGATTGAACCACCCGGGAATCTGCGTGCTGCACGATATCGGCGAACAGGACGGCCAGCGCTTTCTCGTAATGGAATTGCTCGAAGGCCAAACACTGCGCGACCGCATCGGCGGCCGCCCTCTTCCGAATGACGTTCTGCTGGACCTCGCCATTCAAATCACCGACGCGCTCGATGCGGCTCACGCCGGCGGAATCATCCATCGCGATTTGAAAACCACGAATATTTTCATCACTTCGCGCGGGCAGGCCAAAATTTTGGATTTTGGCCTCGCGAAACAGGGCAGCAGCCGCAGGGTAGGCGTAGGTTCGGGGCTTACTTCAGCGGACGTCACGTCCGACAATCTGATGACTTCTCCCGGCTCGACGCTCGGAACCGTGGCTTACATGTCCCCGGAGCAGGCGCGCGGCGAACAGCTCGATGCGCGCTCCGACCTCTTCAGCCTCGGAGCGATTTTGTACGAAATGGCTACCGGGCAGACGCCTTTCCCAGGCGGCACTACGGCGGTCGTCTTCGATGGAATTTTGAACCGCATGCCTCCGGCGCCTTCTGACGTGAATCCCAATTTGCCGCCCAAACTTGAAGAAATTATCGCCAAGGCGCTCGAAAAAGATCGCGACCTGCGCTATCAAACGGCCGCGGAGATGCGCGCCGATTTGAAGCGGCTCAAACGGGACAGCGATTCTTCGCGCATCGCTATGCCCGCGGTGAGTGCGCGGCCAGGTGTTCAAACGCATTCAGGAAGTTCGATGGCGGCATCGCGAACGAGCGGCTTCGCGCGTAAATCGAGCGTGCAAACTCCCGCAGGCGTGGCGCCCACGCCGCCGGAATCGGCGGCCGAAGAGCACGGCGTGCTCTGGCGGATTTTCCGCGATCCCAAGTGGTACTGGGCGCGCGTGAGCGTCGCCCTGCTGGTGCTTGCCGCCGCCATCGCCGTGCATTACTGGCAGCGCTATCACCCCGTAAGAAATTCATCAGCTTTCCAACAAATGTCCATTTCACAACTGACCAGCTCCGGCGACGTCGGCCCCGCGGCGATTTCTCCCGATGGCAAATGGCTCGCCTACGTGGTGAACCAAAAGCAGGAATCCGTCTGGGTGCGCCAACTGGCGACGGGCAGCACCGTCCAGGTGATTCCGCCGGCGGACACGAGCTATGGCGATGGCGCGCTGACGTTCTCTCCCGACGGTAACTATCTTTACTGCGTCGATCAGCCAAAAGGAAGCGGATACATTCTGGAAGAGGTGCCGTCGCTCGGCGGCGCACCACGCACCATTTTGACGGATGTATCGAGTGGTATCAGCTTCTCGCCCGATGGTAAGCAATTCGCTTTCGTTCGCATTTCAGGTAGAGAGGCCACGTCATCTCTCATGATTGCCAATGCAGACGGCTCGAATCCTCACGCGATCGCCACGGTGCACGACCCCGCTACCTTTGGCGCATCCAGCACCAACGGCGGCGGCCCGGCTTGGTCTCCGGACGGGAAACGCATCGCGGTTAGCTATTTACCGGGTTTTTTTGAACACGCGATTGCCGAGACTGTGGACATTTCCGACGGCAAGCAAACGCGTCTGGGTAATGACGAATGGGATTCGCTTCGTCAGATGACCTGGCTGCCTGATGGGTCTGGGGTGATCACTACGGGAAACGCGAAAAGTGATCCCGGATTCGTCTCACAGGTTCTGGAGATTAGTTATCCTGATGGAGCGCGCCACAAAATCACCAACGATCTCAATTTTTACGCTGGTACCAGCATCACCAGTGACGCTTCGAAGCTCATTACCATCCAAGCCGCGTTTCACTCTCATCTCTGGGTTATGCCAGGAGACGTCAACAGGCTCAAGACTGCCTCACCACGTGACATTTCCGGGGACACCGGACGCGCTGCGGGCTTTTTTGGAACTACCTGGACGCCAAAGGGAGACGTAATTTTCGGGTACGCATCCACGGGACAGGTTGGACTCGCGAAGGCATCCCTAACGGGGGAATCGCAAGACCTGAACGTCGGTTCAGGGCTCGTCGCCGGGCCTTCGGCATGTGGATCTGCTGGATACTTTGCTTTTATGTCGCAGCAGGGCTTGATGCGGGCCGACAATGATGGCGGAAATCTGAAACAGCTTACGAAGGAGCCAGTCGAGTACGTGGCGTGTTCTCCGGACGGCAAGACCATCTTCTACAACCGCGTTGAAAATGGGGCGACCCATCTTTGGCGCATTGGAAGCGATGGCCAAAACGCCAAGCGGGTCAGCGATAAAACCTATACGGAACCAGCCATTTCGCCTGACGGCAAGCGCGTCGCGGTTTGGGATTTCGCGGACACCCCAAAAGTGCAACTCGTGCTTCTCGATGCAGTAACTGGTGTCGTTCAGCAGACCTACGAACCGCCCATCCACTCGCTTAATTTTAGCGAAGGCCAGAACCAACTCGCGTGGGCGCCGGATGGGCGCGGGCTGATTTTCGTGGTGAATAATTCCGTTGCGAATATCTCGAACCTTTGGGAACAGCCGGTGGGCGCACCCGGCAGCAAGCAGGAACCGTTAAAGCAGATTACCGATTTTACGTCACTGCAGATCTTCTCGTTTGCGTTCTCTCCGGACGGAAAGCAGCTTGTAGTCTCGCGCGGCCGTTACACCGCGGACGCTGTCTTGCTCTCGCACTTCCACTAGCACACCAGAATCGCGTCCACTTACAGCTGCTCACTTTTTAGCAGCGTATTGCTGCGCGCCGAGGAAATGCAGTGATACGTAAGGCTCGTCTCCCACCACCCAGCTATCGTGTCCCGGCGCGATGTAGAAAATGTCTCCCGCTTTCATTTCGATGACGCGGCCACCATCCATCGCCGCCGTCGCACGGCCTGAAATAACCATTCCAACGTGCTCGACGGAGCAGCTTTTCTGCCCGATTCCCTTCCCGACGTGCTCCGACCACTTCCATCCCGGCTCGTACGACGCGCGGCCGATGGTCATGCCGCCGACGTGGATCAGTTCGAACTTTCCTTTTTCAAATTTGCGCACCTCATCCGGCTGCTCGAACCGTTTCAGGATTACGTCCAGCATGGCTTGCTCCTTCGGCCGCCGCACGATGCTTCGTGCCGGAGCGGTGGATTTCTATTTCACTTGATGCGCGAATGTTCGCGACAGAATTCGACGATCCTCGCTTCGGCCCAAAATCGCTCGCCAATGCCTTTTGTCGCGATGAATGCACAATGCCCGCCATAGCGCGGGGCTTCCACGGTGATGCGCGGATTCGCCGCCAGCTTCTCCGCGTCAAATGAACGAAACGGAATCATGGGGTCATCCTGCGCCGCAAGAATCAGAGTGGGAACGCGAATTTCCGCGAGCAGGCTCAGCGCGCTCGACCGCGTGTAATAATCATCTGCATCGCGAAAGCCGCAGAATTTCGCGGTAATCGCGTCGTCAAATTCGCGAACGCTGCGAATCTTCGCCAGCCCGTTCAGTGGATATTTTTCCGGAAACAATTTCGCTTTGTCAATCATGCGGCGCTTCAGCCGCCTCACAAAGTGCCGTTCGTAGATGCGATTACGCAGCTCGCCGATGGCATCCGCGCACGCGCCCAAGTCGCACGACGGACAAATGCCGATGACAGCTCGCAGTTCGCGCGGAGCAGACTCGCGCCACTCGCCGGCCATTTTCAGAACCAAATTTCCGCCCATGGAGAATCCGACGGCAAAAACCTCCGGCAGGCCATCTCGCTCGATCAATTCGCCGACGACCGCGCGCATGTCGCAGCTCAGCCCGGAATTGTAGAGCGTAGGCGTGAGTTCCTCCGTGCCGCCGCAATTTCGCTGATTGACGCGCAGGACGTTGAATCCCGCCTGAAAAGCCTTATCCGCGGTGCCCAGCATGTAGCCCGAATCGCTCGAGCCTTCGAGCCCGTGCAGAAGGAGGAGAGTTGGATGCTCGCGCGGCGCTTCTTGCCAGTGGCAGTCCGCGCGCACTTTGGTTCCCGGCTCCGTTTCAAACAACCGCGATGAAGACGCCTTCAGATACGGGAACTTGCGCCGCCAGAATGCCGCGGCGATGGTCATTAAATGAGGATTGCGAAGGAGAAAAGGCGGTTCGAATTCCGGCACGCCTCTAATTTACGTCACCGGCAATCCGCGCGCAAACCGGCAGGCGCGATACATACACCCTGGCTATGCTCGAAACCATTTCGGGACGGCTTGACCTGGGTTCGCGTAGCGCATACAATGGCAGAATTATCCATGAAGTGTTTTTGTCACAGTAGAGTTGCACTTGGAGCCCAGCGAACCTTGCTGGGCTTTGACGTTTTTAGACGGCGAAAATCGCAATCAAGGATGGTGGAATGAATTCCGATGGGCATATTCCCGAAGCGCTGACTTTCGATGACGTGTTGCTCCTGCCCGGCAAATCGTCGGTGCTGCCGGCGCAAACCGATACGCGCACGTGCATGTCGCGAAAAATTCCGCTCAACATCCCGGTGATTGCCGCGGCCATGGACACAGTGACCGAATCGCGCCTGGCCATCGCTATCGCGCGGCAGGGCGGCTGCGGCTTCGTGCACCGCAACATGAGCATCGAGCGTCAGGCGGAAGAGATCGACCGCGTGAAGCGCTCCGAGAGCGGCATGATTGTTGACCCGGTGACCATCGCACCGGAATTTTCGCTGCGCCAGGCCCTCGACATCATGAATAAGTACAAAGTTTCCGGCCTGCCTGTGACGCGCGGGCCGAGACTCGTCGGCATCCTGACCAACCGCGATTTGCGTTTCGAACGCAATCTCGATCAGCGCGTCAACGACGTAATGACCAAGGAGAATCTCGTCACTGTGCCGGTAGGCACTACGCTTGATGAAGCGGAGCGCCTGTTGCAGCAGCATCGCATCGAAAAACTTCTCGTGGTGGACAAAGATTTCAATCTGAAAGGCCTGATCACAGTAAAAGACATTCAGAAAAAGATTGAATTTCCTCGCGCCGCTAAGGACGAGCACGGCCGGCTGCGCATCGGGGCGGCGATTGGCGCCACTGGAGATTTTCTCGAACGCGCCGTGGAAATGACCAAAGCGAGCGCGGATGCGATCGCCATCGACACTTCGCACGGCCACTCCACGCGCGTGATGGATGCCATCAAGCAAGTGAAGCACCGATTGCCGGATGTTCAACTGCTGGCCGGAAACGTCGCCACAGAAGAAGGCGCGCGCGACCTGATCGCGCTGGGAATCGACGGCCTGAAGGTGGGCATCGGCCCCGGATCAATTTGCACCACGCGCGTCGTCACCGGCGCCGGCGTGCCGCAAATCACCGCCATTATGGAAGCTTCCAAGGCCGCGCGAGGCACTGGCGTGCCCATCATCGCCGATGGCGGCGTGAAATTTTCCGGCGACATTACCAAAGCTCTTGCTGCAGGAGCTTCCGCAGTGATGATCGGCGGGCTCTTCGCCGGCACCGAAGAATCCCCGGGCGAAACGATTCTCTACCAGGGCCGCACGTACAAATCCTATCGCGGCATGGGCTCGCTTGGCGCAATGGAGTCCGGCTCCGCCGACCGCTACGCGCAGGAAGGCTCGGAGCGCGGAAAATCCGTGCCCGAGGGCATCGAGGGACAGGTACCGTACAAAGGAATGGTTTCCGGGCTGATTGACCAGCTCGTGGGCGGCTTGCGCAGCGGCATGGGCTATTGCGGCGTGGAGAATATTCGCGAACTGCAAGAACGCAGCAAATTCGTGCGCATCACTTCCGCCGGTCTGCGCGAGAGCCACGTGCACGACGTCATCATCACCCGCGAAGCGCCCAATTACCGTCTCGAGTAAAGCCCGGCAGCAGGTAGATTCAGATACCCGTTAAAACAAAAAGCCCGCCGCGAAAAAGCGACGGGCTGATTTGTTTGTGACTCTGAAAGGAATTAGCTTTTTGCGGTGGCTTCTTTCTCTTCGACCGGCTGATCTTCCGCTGCTTTTTCCTTCTTGGCCTTCTTCTCTTTTCTCTTCAGCTCCGAGCCGATGAGTTCGAGAATGGCCAGCTCCGCGCCGTCGCCGATGCGCCAGCCGACACGCACGATTCGCGTGTAGCCGCCGGGACGGTCGGAAAAGCGCGGCGCAATTTCGCCGAACAGCTTTTTCGTGGCGTCCTTCGTCTGCAAGAATGCCGCGGCCTGCCGCCGCGCATGCAGCGTATCGCGCTTGCCGAGAGTAATCATTTGCTCGACCAGCGGACGCGCCGCCCGCGCGCGCGCAATCGTAGTGGTAATGCGCTCGCGCTCGATGACGTTGGTCACCAGATTGCGCAGAACCGCGCGGCGATGCGCCGGCTGCTTGCCAAGTTTGCTTCCCGCTACCAGGTGTCGCATGAGGCCCTCATTCCTTCCGTTTTCTTATCCCGTCCGCGATGGCAACCGCGCTAAAACGCGGTGGTCTCTTCCGCGGCTGGCGGCGCCGTCTGGCTCGGGAGAGGCGGCCAGATAATCCGTCCGTGCTCGTCGAACTTCATTCCAAGCGAAAGGCCCATGCGCTGAAGGATTTCCTTGATCTCGTTCAGCGACTTGCGGCCGAAATTCTTGGTCTTGAGCATTTCCGGCTCGGTCTTTTGCACCAATTCGCGCAGACTCTGAATGTTCGCGTTCTTCAGGCAATTGTACGAGCGCACCGAAAGCTCGAGTTCCTCGACCGAACGGTCCAGATGCTCGAGCCGCGGATCCGCGAAATTCTCCACCACTTCCTCGGGCAGATCCGGCTGCTCCTCGAAGTTGATGAAGATGCTCATGTGGTCTTTGATGAGCTTCGATGCAAGCCCAATTGAATCCTGCGGCGTGATGGCGCCGTTGGTCCAGATTTCCAGATTGAGCTTCTCGTAATCGGTCATCTGGCCGAGGCGCGCCGCCTCGACGGAATAATTCACTTTGCGCACCGGCGAGTGCACGGAATCGATGGGAATATAGCCGATAGGCAAATCCTCATCGAAGTTGCGGTCAGCGGCCACGTATCCACGTCCGTTCTTCACGCGAATTTCCATTTCCAGCCGCCCGCCTTCGCTCACCGTCGCCAGATAAACGTTCTTGTCCAGCACGGCCAGATCGGCGTCCTCTTCGATTTTCGCGGAGGTCACCGGGCCGGGCGTATCCACGACCAACATAATATTTTTCGGCTGGTCGGAATTCAGCTTCAGCGGAACTTGCTTCAAGTTCAGGATGATGTCCGTCGCGTCCTCGACAACGCCGGGAATCGGTGAAAATTCGTGCAGCACGCCCTCGATTTTCACGGCGGTAATCGCCGCGCCCTCGATGGAGCTCAGCAGCGCGCGCCGCAGCGCGTTTCCAACCGTGGTTCCCCAACCGCGCTCAAACGGCTGCGCTGAAAACTTTCCATACTTGTCGGTCAGCGATTCGAGTTCTGCTGCCAGCCGCTTCGGTTTCTGAAATCCCTTCCACATTTTTCCTTTCCTCCTCCCGCGGAACGCGGGCTCCCCGCAAAAAATTCTGATGAATCCTGTTGCTGCGCCTTTTACTTCGAATAGAGTTCGACGATGAGCTGCTCGTTCATCGCCGGCGTTTGCACGTCTTCGCGGCGCGGCATGGAGAGCACGCGCGCTTTGAAATTCTCGCGGTCGAGCTCCAGCCACGGCGCGGCGTTCTGGTTCTGCGCCAGATTGCGCGCCTCGAGCACCATGGCGTTCTGGTGCATCTTTTCCTTCATGGCGATTTCGTCGCCGACCTTCACCAGATAATTCGCCACATTCACGTTATGTCCATTTACGCGCACGTGCCCATGCAGAACAAGCTGGCGCCCCTGCGCGCGAGAGCTGGCGAATCCCGCGCGATACAGCGCGTTATCCAGCCTGCGCTCCAGCATGACCATCAGATTCGCGCCGGTCGGCCCCTGCTGGCGCACCGCTTTGCTGTAGTAGTGCCGGAACTGCCGCTCGAGCAATCCATAGGTCCGCTTCATCTTCTGCTTCTCGCGCAACTGCACGCCGTAGCCGACCATCTTTGGCCGCCGCGCTTGCCCGTGCTGCCCCGGCACGAAGTTGCGCTTTTCAATGGCGCATTTTTCCGTAAAACACCGGACGCCTTTCAGGAAGAGCTTCATCCCTTCCCTGCGGCAAAGCCGGCAAACTCCTTCACGATGTCTTGCCAATTTCCTCTCCTTCTGCTTCTTTAACTAACCGGTTTACGGGATGGCCTCCCTTCGTCCCGGTCGAAATTGTTGTTACACTCGGCGGCGCTTCGGCGGACGGCAGCCGTTGTGCGGCACCGGCGTCACGTCTCGAATCACGTGAATGTGCAAACCCGCTGACGCCAGCGCGCGAACTGCCGATTCGCGTCCCGCGCCCGGCCCTTTCACCCGCACTTCAATGGACTTCATCCCGTACTGGTCGCGCGCCACTCCCGCGGCGTTCATGGCCGCCTGCTGCGCGGCGTACGGAGTGCCTTTGCGCGAGCCCTTGAATCCCACCGAGCCTGCCGAGGCCCAGCTCACCACGCGCCCGTCCGGATCGCTCAGCGTCACGATGGTGTTGTTGAACGTCGCCTGAACATAGGCCACACCCTGCGGCACCACGCGCTTCTCGCGCTTCTTGCGAAATTCTTTTTTGCGCTTGCTCGCCGCTTTGCCGGTAGCTTTTGCTCCCGCTGCCGGAGCGGCTCCGCCTTCCTGTTGCGGTTCCTTGGCCACGTGTTCTCCCTTTCGCTAAACCGAATTACTTCCTGACGGCGACTTTCTTCTTCGCCGCGACCGCGCCCTTGCGCGGGCCTTTGCGCGTGCGCGCATTGGTGTGCGTGCGCTGGCCGCGCACCGGCAAATTCCGCCGGTGGCGCAATCCGCGATAGCACTGAATTTCAATCAGCCGCCGGATGTTCATCTGCATCTCTTTGCGCAGATCGCCTTCCACGCGGCCCTCGGACTCGATGGCCTGCCGGACTTTGTTGACGTCCTCTTCCGTCAGGTCCTTCACTTTTTTCGTCTCATCCACGCTGGCCTTCGCGCACAACTCTTTCGCGCGCGCCTGGCCGATGCCGTAAATCGCCGTCAACCCGATCCACAGCCGCTTATTCGCCGGCAACTCCACGCCTGCAATACGTGCCATTTTTCCTCCCTAGCCCTGCCGCTGGCGGTGCTTCGGATTGCTGCACACCACGCGCACCACGCCGCGCCGATGAACGATCTTGCACTTCATGCAAATTTTCTTGACTGATGCCCGGACTTTCATTCTGCCGCCCTCTTTCCTTCTTCGCCGCTATTTGTAGCGGTAAACGATCCTGCCGCGCGTCAAATCATAGGGCGAAAGCTCCACCGCTACTTTGTCACCCGGCAGAATGCGGATGAAATTCTTGCGCATCTTGCCGGAAATGTGCGCCAGCACCTGATGCTTGTTCTCCAGTTCGACGCGAAACATGGCGTTGGGCAACGGCTCAATCACCGTGGCCATCACTTCAATGGCGTCCTCTTTCGGATTTCCCGAATCGCCCTTCGGCTTATCGTCATGCGGCCTTTTTGCCATGCGCTCCTATGCGTCAGAACTCGGAATGTCTCAATTCACCAGCCGATTTACCAAACGGGCCCGGATGCGTCTTTCGG
>DAIRCW010000060.1:0-14716 GCA_036796475.1 Candidatus Acidiferrales bacterium
AGCGATTTTTCCGTCTGCCAGCGAGCCTCTTCAGCGGGCGTAGGCGCGGCTTGAGCGCGAGATCGCGGAAAGGCAAAGAGAACTCCCGCAATTCCCAGAGCGGGGACAATCAAAAGCGGCATGAGCCGGCGCATGCTTGTTGACAAAGGAATCCTCCGACGATTCATTCTCTGCAAGAAAACGGAATCATTTTACGCGAATCGGAACTGCAGACGCGCGAAATCGTGAAAAAGTGTCACGAAAGACGCACGCCACGCATGAGGGTAGGATGCGCAGAGTGAGTGGAGGGTTGATAGGCAGCTGGTTGGTGCAGGCAGAATGAGAACCCGCGGGTAAGGGATTGAAAGCGAAAGATATATCTGCTCGCATCAATAAACTTGACAATGTTACGCTCAATATGTAGAATGCTCTCGGATAAGCACATAGCGGCGATCGGCCAAAACGGATGACGCTCGCGAGCGAGGGAGGCTTTTAGCAATGAGTAAGATTATCGGTATTGACCTGGGAACGACCAACTCCGTGGTCGCCGTCATGCAAGGCGGCGAGCCTGTGGTCATTCCCAATCAAGAAGGAGCGCGCACCACGCCTTCAGTGGTGGGCATCACCAAGTCCGGTGAACGGCTGGTTGGCCAAGTGGCCAAACGGCAAGCAATTACGAATCCCGAAAATACGGTGTATTCGATCAAGAGATTCATGGGGCGTCGCTATGACGAGGTTGGCGAGGAGACGAAGCGCCTGCCGTACAAAGTTGTGCGCGGTCCGCATGATGATGCACGCGTGGAGATTTCCGGCAAGTCCTACAGCCCACCCGAGATTTCCGCGATGATTCTGCAGAAACTGAAGAGCGCGGCAGAAGATTTTCTAGGCGAGAAGGTCGCCAAGGCCGTTATCACTGTTCCGGCGTATTTCAACGACGCGCAGCGGCAAGCGACGAAGCAGGCCGGCGAGATCGCTGGCATGGAAGTTCTGCGAATCATCAACGAGCCGACGGCTGCGGCGCTCGCGTATGGATTGGACAAGAAAAAAGACGAAACCATCGCGGTGTACGACCTTGGCGGCGGCACGTTCGACATTTCCATCCTGGAAGTTGGCGAAGGAGTGGTCGAGGTCAAGTCCACCAACGGCGATACGCACCTTGGCGGTGACGATATTGACCAGCGCATCGTGGATTGGCTGATCGCTGAATTCAAGAAAGAGCAAGGAATTGATTTGAGCAAAGATCGGATGGCTATCCAGCGGCTCAAAGAAGCCGCGGAAAAGGCCAAGATCGAGCTTTCGCAGCTGATGGAAACGGAAATCAATCTGCCGTTCATCACCGCGAACGAATCGGGCCCGAAGCACATGCAGATGAAGCTCACGCGTTCGAAGCTGGAGCAATTGATGGAAGATTTGCTGCAGCGGACGGTAGGCCCGGTGAAGCAGGCGCTCTCGGATGCAGGAATCACGCCAGACAAAATTGACGAGGTGGTGCTGGTCGGCGGCTCGACGCGCATTCCGCGGGTCGTGGACATCGTCAAGAATCTGTTCAACGGGAAAGAGCCGCACAAGGGCGTCAACCCGGATGAAGTGGTGGCGGTCGGTGCGGCGATTCAGGGCGGAGTACTCGGCGGCGAAGTGAAAGACATTCTGCTGCTGGACGTGACGCCGCTTTCGCTCGGCGTCGAGACCATGGGCGGAGTGATGACCGTACTGATTCCACGAAACACCACGATTCCCACGCGGAAGACAGAGATGTTCTCAACCGCGGCTGACAACCAGACGTCCGTTGAGATTCACGTGCTGCAAGGTGAGCGTCCGGTGGCAAGCGGGAACAGAACGCTCGGAAAATTCCACCTGATGGGGATTCCGCCGGCTCCGCGCGGGATGCCGCAAATCGAGGTGACCTTCGACATTGATGCGAATGGAATTTTGAACGTGTCGGCGAAGGACATGGCCACGAACAAGGAGCAGAAGATCACCATCACGGCTTCTACGGGACTCAGCAAGGAAGAGGCCGAGAAGATGCGCAAAGAGGCGGAATCGCACTCGGATGAAGACAAGGCGAAAATTGCCGAGGCTGAAGCGCGCAATCGCTGCGACAGTCTCGTCTACCAGATGGAGAAACTAATTCGTGAGAATCGCGACAAGCTGGCCGATGCGGATGTGAAAACGGCGGAGGATGCCATTGAATCGGCGAAACGTGCGCTTACCGATGGTGGCACAGACCGGCTGAATGCGGCTGCGGAGGAGCTGACCCGCGCTTCGCATAAGCTCGCCGAGGCAATGTACAAGGCGCAAGCCGCTTCGGGGGCGGCGGGCGCGGGCGGAGCAGGCGGTCCCGGACAGGCTGGGCCACAAGGCGGCACGTCGACTGATGGAACAAAAACGGGCCAAGGCGACGTTGTCGATGCCGAATACGTTGATGTGGATGAGTCCAAGAAGCCGAACTAAAGAAGAGAGTCGCGAATGAGGAGCGGCAGGCGGATTCGAGTGTTCCGCCTGCTGCTCAAAATGTTCAAATTAGGAGAGTGTGTTGACGACGACCGGAACAGGCATTCAGCGTTCAGGGCCGCCACAGGCGGTGCAAAAAGTTCGAGACAATTATTTTTTGGTGCAAGTAATGTTGAGCGGATCTCCATCCGCGGACTGGCGGCGGTTGTTCTACGAAGCTCGGCACGACGGAAAAGATTTTGTGCCTCGGGCCGTGGAAATTTCGGGGGCGCTGATGCGATTTCGCTCCGAACCGGCGAGCGTCGAACAGCGCATCCGTTCGATTGACGGCTGGGTGGAACACGCGAACCAGAAAGAAGCAGCGATGAGCGGACGCAATGAAGAGCAGCGCCGCAAGCAGGAAGAGTTAGCAAGAGAATCTGCGGAATTGAACGAATGGAATGCGCGCTGGGCCAAGATTTAGCCGCCGCGATTGAATTCAAAGACTCTGGCTTGACTTGCGCACGTGTAGATGAAAAATGCCGACCTCGACGAAACAGGATTATTACGAACTCTTAGGCGTGGATCGCAAAGCGACGCTTAAGGAAATCCGGCAGGCCTACCGCAAAGCCGCGCGAAAATACCATCCTGACCTGAATCCGGGTGACAAATCCGCAGAAGAAAAATTCAAGCAGATTCAGGAAGCGTACGAGAACCTTTCTGACCCGAAAAAACGCCAGATGTACGACCAGTTCGGTTTTGCAGGGCCGAATTTTCAGGGCGGTTATCCCGGGGGAGGCGGTCCGGGCGCAGGCGCTTCGCCGCAAGATGTGCAGTTCGATTTTGGGGGCTTCGATTTTGGCGGAGCCGGCGGAACGAGCTTCAAGGATCTTTTCAGCCAGATATTCCGCGGCGCGAACGCCGCACAGGCTTACGAAGAGGAACCGGGCAGCGACCTCGAATATCAGATTGATATTCCCTTCAGCGAAGCCATGCGTGGCGCGGTGAAAAAAATCACCATCACCCGGCTGGAGGCTTGCAACGAGTGCCATGGAACGGGCGCGGCACCCGGTTCGGGGCAGCAAATTTGCCCAGCGTGCGGCGGCTCGGGACAAACGACGCAAGTCAGCGGGCGCATGCGCTTTCAAATCGCTTGTTCGCGCTGCGGAGGAACGGGCCGGTTGCGCACAGTTTGCCGAACGTGCGGGGGGGAAGGACGAGTGCGGCGTGCGGACACGATTGATTTTCGTATCCCGGCCGGCGCGCAGACGGGCTCGCGATTTCGCGTTCCCGGGCGCGGAAATGCCGGCACGCGCGGAGGCCCGCCGGGGGATCTTTATATTGTTACACGCGTGGAGCCTCATCCGTTTTTCGATCGACGCGGTGATGACCTTTACACAGTTGTGCCGGTCACTGTTTCAGAAGCGGCGCTCGGCGCGAAAGTTGAAGTCCCTACGATTGACGGCCGCGCGCAGGTGCGCATTCCACCGGGTACGAATAGCGGCAAAGTTCTGCGGCTGCGCGAAAAAGGCGCGCCCTCCGTGCGGCGGAGCGGAAAACGGGGCGACCAGCTTGTCGAAGTGCGCGTGGTGGTGCCGCGCCCGGAAGATGAGCGCGTGCGGCAACTGCTCCGCGATCTGGCGAAGCACGACCAGGAGGATCCGCGCAAGGAAATCTTCTCCCGCGCGGCTCTGTAGAGGATTAGCGATGGCTCGTCCGAGAAAAAAAGCTCGCGCCGGGTACATGATTAGCGCGGTCGCGGAACTGTACAAGCTGCATCCGCAGACGCTGCGGCTCTATGAGCGCGTGGGATTGCTTAAGCCCTCGCGTTCGCAAGGGAACACGCGACTCTACACCGATCAGGATTTGGAGCGGCTGGAAGTGATTCTGACGCTGACGCGCGAGCTGGGCGTGAATTTGGCGGGAATCGAAATCATTCTCAACATGCGCGACAAAATGTCGGAAATGCAGCAACAGATGGAAGCGTTTATCGGATTTGTGCGCGGGGAATTGTCTCGCGGATTCAGCGCTGAAGAGCGTCGCGGACTGCGCAATGCAATCGTACGCGCCATGCCGCCAAAAGCCATTCACATCGAGAAATAATCCAGGTCTTACCAGCGCGGTTCGCGCGGCTGCCGGGCCGATTCGCGATAGTCCTCGTGCGAGAAGCGGTCGCCGCGTCCACCACCGCCGCGATTTCCTCCGCCGCTGCGGTTTCCGCCGCCACGACCGTAGTTCGAGCCTCCTGGGCGCGAGCCGCCCGGCCTTGAGCCACCTTCTTTGGGACGAGCTTCGTTTACCTTCAAATTGCGTCCGCCCACTTCCTTTCCGTCCAGCGCCGCAATCGCCTTTGCCGCGTCATCATCATTCGCCATTTCCACAAAAGCGAATCCGCGCGCGCGTCCGGTTTCCCGGTCTTTCGCGACGTGGATGCGCGTGACCTGTCCGAAGGGCGCAAAGAGTTCGCGCAGCTCATCCTCGGTGGTCTGAAAATTCATATTCCCGACAAACAAATTCTTCATACTAATGCTCTCCTTAATTCTCGTGTAAGTGATGCGCCGCGTGGCGGGTACTGCGCCGAACTAACTTCAATGCTCCTGTTGGGTCAGGAAGCGGATGGAGTCGAGGCGGCCGGTAAATCTGGCCAGAGGCAAAGACGCGATCCGAACCTTCTTGGTACTACGCCCTTAACTATACCATGAGGGCAAAAATTTTTGGTGACTTGTTTGTACACTGGCATTCTGTCAGATTCGAGGCGCATTTGCAGCCTAGCGCTTGCTCTCTTTGGAATGCCGCTCGATGAGCCGCTTGGTCATGATCACCACGCCAAAAATCTGGGTCCACTCGGATACGATGTTGCCGACCACCTGGCCCCATTTGCCCTCTGAATCCATCCTCGAATAAGCCACCACCCATGCAACGCCGGTGGTTAGCAGGAAAATGCTCAGGGAGTGTTCCCGCAGTCTTTCGAGAACGGGAGATAGCATGCTCTTCGGTAAGCGGCGGCTCTCGGCGGAACCTCTCTCATACAGATAGTTTGTGGCAAGAATCATCACTACCGTGCCCGTCCAATCGGCGATAGCGTTGCCGAAGAACGAACCGATATGCGTGGAGGGATTCGAAAACTTATAAAGGAAGATCCACGCGAGCAGGATCAGCACGGCGGCAACGGTTAGCGAATGGTTATGAAGAAAGCCTCTCTTGTGGTGATGCGAATGCGCCGCTGTTTCTGCCATTCCGGTCCTCCTTAGTTTTCAATACCCAGCGTTTCCAAGCGAACAGAAGTGCCACAAACGGCCATGAATCGCAATTGGCGCTGTATTCGATGTTTCTGTCCGCACAGAATCCACAGAATGCACAACCGTGCACAGGCCGGCGGCTTGCGCGTGTGGCGCGCAACGCATATTCTTCCAGCATGGCTAAAGCAGATTGCCCGCAGTGCAGCGGAACGGGCTGGCGCGTTGTCGAGAATCCTGCGGAGAACGAACACGCGCGGCGGTTTGCGCCAGCCAACGCTGCGCGGTCCGGTTCTGCGGTGGGTGAACCCAAGACGGTTTGGGCGGTCCCCTGCGAATGCACCGAGATAGACCGCAACTCGCGCATTCTCGAACGCGCACGACTGCCTCGTCGCTACATGCATTGCAATTTCGAGAGCTACGATACAGACCAGTACGATCCCGAAACGCACGGGGCCGAAGCACCTGCTTTCAATCACAGCCTCGCTCAAGCAAAATTGGTTGTGCAGGGTTTCGCTCGAGGATTTCCCGTTGGTACGGAACACGGTCTCCTGCTAATGGGCGGGTGCGGGGTGGGTAAGACTCACTTGGCGGTCGCCGCTCTGACGGAAATTGCGCTTCGTGGCCACGCCGTTCTGTTCTACGACTATCGCGAGCTGCTTAAGGAAATTCAGGACAGCTACAATGCGGAGAGCAATTCTACGGAAATGGGAGTGCTAGAACCGGTGCTCAAAGCGGACGTTCTGCTGTTGGACGACTTAGGTTCTTCGAAACCTTCGCCGTGGGCGCTTGAGACTGTTGGGCACATCCTCAACACGCGCTACAACGATCATCGCATGACCATTTTGACCACCAACTACCTCGATCGAGAATTCAAGCTGCCAGCTCATGTGTTGCCATCCGGTGAGAAGATTCCAACTCACGGAGCGGAAGCTCTCGAAGAGCGAATAAGCGTGCGATTGCGCTCACGATTATATGAAATGTGCGAAACGGTGGAGATTTGCGCTCCCGACTATCGCAAAGAAATCCGCCGCGCCAGGCATTTCCACGCCTAGTCCAAACCTTGTAAGAAAGTTCTTATGAATCACCTCGTGCGGCACAAAATGGTGTGCTCAGGATCGATCAAGAGCTTCAGCGGCCGGACGCGCATCGCAAAACGAAACGAAGTCGCCGGGCCCGTGGTGACTGCGCTCCCCAGAAACATTCTGCGGCCTTGTGGCTCGACTGCGTAAATCGGCACGCGCTCGGTAAAAACCTTAGATACTCCACTCTGGTGTAAAGCGCCTTCGACAAGCACGCCTGATTTGCGCGCACGAACTGTGAAATCGACGCTGTACTCAGGAATTCCCGTCTGGCGCACCCATTGATCGAAAAACCAGTCCATCGAACGGCTGTTTTCGAGGTCCATGGACGGCGTCATCAGCCGCTCGACTTCCGTTTGGAAATCTCGTGCGGAGAAGGTCTTTTCGCGATAGCGCGCCAGCATTCTTTTCAACAACTCCTCGAAGCGCGCATCGGGATCCTTGGCGCGCGGCTCGCGAAGCATCATCCGCAACATGTGAATCACCCAGGCGCCTTTTTCGTACGTGATGATGCGATAAGCGTTAGGAGTATTCGAAGAGTTGAGACGATAGCCGAAGTCAAGTGGGCCCGCAGAATCCAGGGACTTGCCTGTGCCGGGTTCCTTGGAGGTCAGCGCGTCGCGATATTGCAAAAGCCAGCTTTGCAATGCCGGCTTGGAGCGCTTTTTTTCCTGGTCATACATCAGCGATTGATAGTCGGCCATGCCTTCCACGATCCAGTTGTCGCGATAACTCGCCGGCGCGATGACGTTTCCCCACCACTGATGAACGACTTCATGATAGGGAACGAGCCGCTGCACCTCCTCCTGCGAGATCTGTGGAAGCCCGGCCTCTGCCTGCGCTTGCGGGGGCAAAAAAACAAAGGTCGTTAGGTAGAGCAAACCTGGCCAGCCCTGGCCGAAAGTTCCCGGAATTTGCGAGACGTTGAGCTCCGGAAAAGGAAAAGGGCCATTCAAGCGTTCGTAATACCGAACCGAATCGAGCAAGTTCTTGCCCAGGTCCTTGAGCACGGCGGCAGGAGTTGGCAAGGGACGCAAAAATCGCGGTAACGGAACGAGTGGCCGGTTGCCGGTGTTTTGCTGCAGAAGATTCGCTATGCTTTGCTCGAGTTGTTGATTGGCAAAGAGCTGGATTTCCGGTTTTCCCGGCACGGTTTCCGCAGCATATTCGCCGAGATTGAATCCGGCGAAAATAAACGGCGCAGTGCTGTGCCACTCGCCGGTCAGCTGATTACCATCTTCGCCATGGGAAATCTCTTCGCCTGTCGCGACCAGCCGCAATTTTTTGGGCCAGCGGAATTTCAGGTCAAATGAACTGAACTGCGGCGTTCCAGAGAGATGCGGATACCAACTGCCGCGCGCCCCGACGAAATAAACTCCGTTGCCATCGTCCTCGATCACTGTGCCTCTGTATTTGAAGCGGAGGTCGTACTGCGTGCCCGCCACGGCCTGCTGTGGCAGCACAACATAGAGAGCGTCATTTCCGCGGCGAGCGATGTCTTGCCGGCGAATATCCTGATTCTGAAAAAAAGCTAGCGCATTCCCGTCTGCGTCCGTGACCGACTGCACTTTGAGAAAGCGCGAAAGCTCCAGATTCAGCACGCGTTCGCCACCGGTCAGGCATTTGAGCTTCAAAACGGCATCGGCGGTGAGCGTCAAATCATCTTCGATGGTTGTGTCTTGGATGTCGCTGATGATTGCGAAATCGTCGGGAGGAACAGGGGCGTTTACCGGTTTGTAGGACGTCCAAACATTGAAAAAGTCTTCGTTGTTTACGCGCCGCGGCTGCCCAATCAGCACGGCCTCTGCGCGGCTTTCGTCGACCACCACATCGAATCCACCGAACTGCGCCGAATTTACAGCGGCATAGAGATGGGCAGGCGGTTTCGCGGACAAAAGGCTCTCGAATACCCGCGGCGTGGAACTGAGATTCAGGCCGGAAATGATGGGGCTCCACGCGGCGGCCAAATCGGCATCGCCCGTGACACTCTCTTTTTGAGTGGTGACTTGCTCTGCGATTCGATTCGCTGTTAGTGGATCGAATCGGAAGTAGGCTTGCGCGAAATCAACGTCGATCAGCGGCACTTTGAGATATTGCGCCAGCGAAGCGCGTTCGGCGGGGTCCGGAGGAACGGCGAAAATGCGTCCGTGACCCGAAAACACTGCGCCGGTGATTTGGCCTTCCACGGGCTGCAAAAACGCGAGTTTGCCGTTCTCGAGAAAAATCTCTACGCCGTCGCGGCGTATGGACAGATTGCGAACGGAATAAACTTTGGCGGTATCGAGCTGGACGGACGCAAGAGATTCGTAAAGCTGTTGTGGTTTCAGCGAATTTTCAGAGGCGATTGATGCTGCGGCGGGAGGGGCCTGCTGCGCAAACGCAGAGAACGAACCGCCGGCCCACAAACAAAATCCGAGAGCGAGGCTGACTGCGATTCGCACGGCTTTGAATGTAACAATCCGTTAAGCGTCCAGCAAGCTGGGGCAATTTGCGGCGAGGTCTAGGTAGTGGCGAGCAATCCTGCGAGCAACGCGGCTCGTTGTGAGAGCGCGCTGATGCGAATGTGCTCCGAGGAACTGTGCGCCCCGTCGCCCACGGCGCCCATTCCGTCCAGGGTCGGAATGCCTAGCGCCGCTGTGAAATTCCCATCCGAGCCGCCGCCAGTGGATGCTTCGCCTAGGTGAAAGCCAATGTCCTGCGCCAGTTTTTGGGCGCGCGCGAACAGGTCGGCTGTTTTTTGCGTGCGCTCCATCGGCGGACGATTCAATCCACCAGTCACTTTGATTTTTGCGTCCCGCAAAATAGGCTTGAGTGCGTGCAGTTTTTTGTTCAAACGGCTCATGTCCGCAAGACGCGCGACGCGAACGTCCAGCAGAGCGCGGGCGCTTGCCGGCACAACATTTGATGCTGTGCCGCCTTCGATTACGTTCGCTTGAACCGTGATTCCCCTGCGAGGATCATTCCATTTGAGCAGCCGCGTGATTTGCAAAGCCAACTCGTGCACGGCGTTGATTCCTGATTCCGGCGCGATTCCCGCGTGCGCGCTTCGGCCGGTCACGATAATCTCTGCTTCGCCAACGCCTTTGCGCCGCGTTTTCGCACATCCATCCGGACCAAAGGAAGGCTCCAGCACAAAAACGGCCCTGCTTTTGCGGGCTTCGCGCTCGATGATCTCCCGTGAATGCTCGCTGCCAGTCTCCTCGTCGGCCGTCCAGAGGAACACGAGCGTTGGCGCTGGGAGTTTCAGTGCCTGCAACGCGTCGACAGCCGCAAGCGCCATCACCAAACCGCCCTTCATGTCAAACGTGCCCGGCCCGTACGCGAATCCGTTGGCGATGCGGAAAGGCATTTTGGCAAGCGTTCCGCTGGGGTAAACAGTATCGAGATGCCCAAGCATCAGGATCTGCTTCGAGCCGGCACTTTTTTCGGAAAGCTCGACTTCCGCGCGCACGTGTTTCCCGCATTCACGATTTTGCAGGATCCTCACCGTTGCTCCGCGATTTTTCCATTCCGCGGCGACTGCAGCAGCAAACGCGTCCACCGCAGCTTTTTCGTAAGTGAACGATTCCATTTCGACGAAGCGCTTCAGCAAATCGAGCGTTCGCGCATCTCTCCCCTGAAGCCACAAATAAAGCTGACGCATCGGAATCATGGCGGCGCGCATGGTAGCAATTACCGCAGTATTCGGCAACGTGGAGCGACTAAGAGCACCGAAGTCGCCGTAAAATTTTGCCGGGGCTCGCACCTTCCGGTATATTGTGTGAGCAGCCGTAAGCCGGTTTTTCTCCAAGCGCGCTCGGGCTGCGGAACGAGCGGTTCGCCCGGCGAACCCATCCAATGGCGCGCCACAACTTGCATGAGCCAACAAGAAACCGCCAAACATCTCGAGCGTGCGCGCAAGCACCTCGAGAAAAATAAGCTTCAGGACGCTGTTGCCGCGTATCAGGCGGTATTGCAGGAATCGCCGAACCATCCCGAAGCTGTGCAGATGCTTTCAGACATTTACGTGCGGTTGGGAGATCTGGTACAGGCGGCGCGCTATTTTGGTTTGCAGTTCGATCGCCTTGCGGAATCGGGCGATACCGCGCGCGCCTCGGCGATCTTCACGCGGTATCTCAAAGCTTATCCCCAGCCCCCGGCCCGGCTTGCGCGCTACGCTTTTCTGCTGCAAAAGCAGAACAAAACAGCTGACGCCATGGAGTACTACTCCAGAGCGGCGCAGCAGTATCGCGCTCAAAGAGACGCCAAAGGCGAATACGAATGCTTGCAGCGCATCGCCCAGCTCGATCCGGAAAATTCCGCGCGGCAGGAGCAGCTCGCGAAAACCGCTGAGGAACTGGGCAATCCCGAAGCCGCAGCGCGGGCGTATCTCCGTGCTGCGCAATTGGCTCAAGCCGGCGGGAATGCTTCGGGCGCGCTGCAGCATTTCGCGAACGCGCACCGTCTCGCGCCCAACGACCGCAGCATCGGTCTGCTTTTCGCAGACGCGCGTCTGCACAACGGCGAGGCCGCTGCCGCCTTTGAACTTCTAAAGCCATTTGCGCCGCCGGATCCCTCAGATGTCGCGTTTCTCGGTGTGTACGGCGAGGCGCTGGTGCAAACAGGTCAGCTCGATTTGGCTCGTGACACGCTCTTTGCGGTCTGCCGGCAAAAACCAGAAGGCTTTGACAGGCTTTTCGATCTGGCATCGAAGTACCTCGCTGCGGGAAATGAAGCCGGCGCTGTTTCCGTACTGGAGAAAGCCAAAGAATGGATGTTCGCGGCGCGGCTGGAAACTTCTTTTGCGTCTCAGCTCGATTCGCTGGTGGAAGCTCATCCAAAATCCGTCGCCCTGATTCAGCTTTGGGCGCACCTCTACGAACAACTGAATCGCGAGGTGAAGTACTTTGACGCGCTGGTGCGCCTATTCGATCTCGAACTTGAGCGCGGCAATGTTAGCGAAGCATGCGATGCGCTCGACCGTCTCGTGGAAATCGATCCGTATGATTACAGAATTCACGAGCGCATTTCAAAATTGGAAGGAAAGGCCAGCGCCTCCTTTCTTCGAAATATCAATGTGCGGGCAGCGAAAGTCTCGGGCAAAAGCGGCGATTCGGCGTTGGGCTCTGCGGCGCTGGGCGAAGGCGCGCGCGCGCCGGCGACCGAAGAAGAGAAGTCACAACGCGCCATCGATGATTTGATCGTTCAAGCCGAAATTTTCCTTCAATATTCGTTGCAGAACAAAGCGGTTGAGCGACTCGAGCAAATCGCAAAGGCGTTTCCCGGGCACGAGGAGAAAAATGAACGCTTGCGCATGCTCTATGAACGCGCCAACTGGTGGCCCAAGGGCGGAGCACAACCGCAAAAGACAGTTTCAGCCCCTCCCGTTGCCGCGCCTGCGGTGGTTTCCGCCGCCTCCGCTACCGAAACGCATCGCGACCTCAGTCAGATTGCGGAAATCACTCGCCTCATGTACCGCGAGGTGACTCCGAAAGAAGTCCTGAGCACGGCTGTGCGCGAAATCGGAAAGTATCTTTCGGCGCGCCGATGCGTCGCGCAAATTGGCGAGCCGGGAGAAAAATCTCAGCTCTCTGCCGAATACGCCGCGCCGGGCGTGAAGGCTGCGACACTCGCATCTCTCGCGAAAGCCGGGGCTCAGCTTAGCAAGTGTGCGCCGGATGCGCTCGGCGGACTTACTGCGCGCTCCGAGCAGATTTCTGAGTTGAAATCGCTCGACCTTCAGATTGTCCTGGGCGTTCCGCTCACGGACAAGGACACGGAGAAAACCGCAGGCATTCTTTTCGTCGGCGATGACGCTTCGCGTGCTTGGAAGCCGAACGAGAGCTATTTCCTTCAGGCCATTGGCGACCAGATCATGATTTCCGTCAATCACACACGGCTTCGTTCGCTGGTTCGTACTCTTGCAGTTGCCGATGAAAAAACAGGGCTACTCGGCCGCGGCGCTTACATTGATTGTTTGCTCGCTGAATCCAAGCGTTCTCGTGCGCAAGGAAATCCGCTGGCGCTTGTGATTCTGGAACTCGACCGCGGCGCCGATCTCTTGCGCGAAGAAGGCGATGGTGCGCTGGAATCCTACATGAACCAGATTGCCCGTGCTGTCGAGCCATCCATTCGTCAGGGAGATTTGGGCGTGAAGTACACAGCGTGGTCGCTCGCCTTTGTGCTTCCGGATACGACGCGCGAAAATGCTGAAGCGTTCGCGGAAAAGCTTCGCCAGCTCGCGTCGCAGGTGCAGCCAGACTGGGCCAAGAAACCGCTCACGCTGGCCGCAGTGGTGGCCGATGCGTCTGCGCAGGCAAGCGACGATAATGAAGATCGTGTTACTGAATGGATGAATCGTGCGGAATTTGGTCTCGAAGAAATTCGCCGGCACGGCGGCAATCGCGTGCTTTTGCGTGCAGCGCCGCAGCCCGTCTCATAATTCCAGCAAGGAGGAATGATGTTTCCCACTGATGTTGTAATTTTGGCCGGAGCGCGCACGCCAATGGCGCGTTACAACGGCGAATTTGCCGGAATTTCGGCGATTGATCTTGGCGCCATCGCATCGAAGGAAGCAATCAAGCGTTCCGGCGTCGATTCGAAGGAAATCGAGCACGTTGTTTTCGGCAATGTGCAGCAAAGCAGTTCTGACTCGCACTATGGCGCGCGCCACGTTGGGCTGAAAGCCGGATTGCCTGTTGAAACTCCTGCTGTCACCGTGAATCGCCTTTGCGGTTCCGGCATGGAAGCGATCAGCCAGGCCGCGCAGCGGATTTTGCTCGGCGAAGCGAAAATGGTTCTTGCCGGCGGCATGGAAAATATGACGCAGGTGCCGCATGTGATTCGCGGCGCGCGCAGCGGTTTTCGCCTCGGCGAGGGCAAACTCGAAGACGCGTTGATGGTCGGGCTGCTTGATCCTTACAGCGGCTGCACCATGTCCGATACTGCGGAAAACCTCGCCGTCGAATACAAAATTACGCGAAAAGAAGCCGACGAATACGCGTTGCGCAGCCAGCAAGCTGCGGAAGCTGCCTACAAAGCCTGCCGCATGAGCGAGGAAATCGTCCCTGTAGAAGTCGGCAAAGGAAAAAAGGCGCATCTGTTTTCGCAAGACGACCATCGCCGTCCCGACACGACAATGGAAAGCCTTGCGGCGCTTCCTGCCGCCTTTCGCAAGGATGGTATTGTGACTGCCGGAAACGCCAGCGGCATCGTGGACGGCGCCGCAGCAGTAGTAGTCACGACGGAGAAAGTAGCGCAGCAGCGCGGCTCCAAGCCGCTCGGTCGAATTGTTTCGTGGGCTACAACCGGCGTTGAGCCGCGCGTGATGGGCATCGGGCCCGTTCCCGCGAGCAAAAAAGCTTTACAGCTTGCCGGACTCAAACTTGAGCAGATCGACCTGATCGAAGTGAACGAAGCCTTTTCGCCGCAATATCTCGCGGTCGAAAAAGCTCTCGGCTTAAATCGCGACAAAACTAACGTCAATGGCGGCGCAATCGCGCTCGGGCATCCACTCGGCGCCACGGGCACGCGTCTGATTTTGACGCTGCTGCTCGAATTGCGCCGGCGGAATCAACGCTATGGCTTGGCGACTGCGTGCATTGGCGGAGGCCAGGGAATCGCGATGATCGTTGAATCGCTTGCATGATTGGCAGTGCACAAAATTCGCATTGCTTGGGAGAGTGGAATGGCAATTGAGAAGGTAGGAGTGGTGGGCTGCGGCCTGATGGGTTCCGGCATTGCGCAAATCGCCGCGCAGGCAGGCTGCTCGGTTGTAGTTCGAGAAGTGAATGACGAGCGGCTGAATAAAGGACTGCAATCGATCGAGAAGAGCCTCAACAAATTCGTCGAGAAAGGGACGCTGTCGGCCGCTGACCGCGATGCGACGCGCGCGCGCCTTCGCGGAACCACAAAACTCGAAGATCTCAAGGATTCCGATTTGGTTATCGAAGCCATCATCGAGCAGTTGCCCGAGAAGCGCGAACTTTACTCCACGCTCGACAAGCTCTG
>DAIRCW010000061.1:0-14711 GCA_036796475.1 Candidatus Acidiferrales bacterium
GCGCCTTGTAATTGAAAAACCGTTTGGGCGCGATTTGCAGTCCGCGCAGGAATTGAACCGCGTGGTGCATGCGAATTTCGACGAGCAGCAGGTTTACCGCATCGATCACTACCTGGGAAAAGAGACGGTGCAAAATCTGCTGGTGTTCCGCTTCGCCAATGCGCTCTTCGAGCCGCAATGGAACCGCGACCGCATCGAAAGCGTGGAAATCACCGTAGCGGAATGTCTTGGCGTGGAGCACCGCGCTTTGTATTACGAAACCGCAGGCGCGCTCCGCGACATGATTCAAAACCATCTGACGCAACTCGCGACGCTCACCGCGATGGAAGTCCCCGAGGCGTTTCGCGCCGAATCCATTCGCCGCGAAAAAGTGAAGGTGCTGCATTCGGTGCTGCCGATTCGCTGCGAAGACGTGGTGCTGGGGCAGTACGCGGCGGGAAAAATTGACGGGCAGAACGTGCCCGCCTATCGCGACGAGCCGGGCGTGGCGAAAGATTCGCAAACGGAAACGTTTGTGGCGCTGCGGCTCCAAATCGAAAACTGGCGCTGGCACGGCGTGCCCTTTTTTCTGCGAACAGGGAAGCGGCTCGCGGCCCGTTCCAGCCAGATTGTGGTGAATTTTCGCCGCCCGCCTGTCTGGATTTTCAAACCGTTCGAGGAGAATTCGATTCAGGCCAATTCGCTGGTGATTGCCATTCAGCCCGACGAGGGATTCGATTTGTATTTCGAAATCAAGGCGCCGGGGCAGGGCGTGAAAATTCAAACCAGAGATTTGCACTTCCGCTACTCGGAAGCGTTTAAGCCGCTGCCCGATGCGTACGAAACGCTGCTGCTCGATATTTTGCAGGGCGACGCGACGCTGTTTGTGAGCGATGAGTGGGTGGAAGCTTCGTGGCGGCTGTACACGCCGCTGCTCGAGAAAAAGCCGAAGGTGCTGCCGTACGCGTCCGGCAGCTGGGGTCCGGCGGAAGCGGATCGTTTGCTGAGCGGACTGGGGCGAAAATGGGCGCAGGTATAAATAAGTCGGCGCGCGTGTGCGCGGATTTGGACGCGCTGAGCCACGCGGCGATTCAGGAATGCGTGCGCGTCGCAACCGAGGCGGCCGGAGCGCGCGGAAAATGCTTGATCGCGCTTTCGGGGGGACGCACGCCCGAGCGCGCGTACAAGATTTGGGCGAAGGAGTACCGCGACAAAATGCCGTGGGCCAAGACGCATTTTTTCTTCGGAGATGAGCGATTTGTTCCCGAGAGCGATGAAAAAAGCAACTATAGGATGGCATTTCGCGCGTTGTTCCAAAATGCCCCTGTACCGGCGGAAAACATCCATCCTATCGTGACAAATTTCGCGAATGCCGATGAGGCCGCACGCGCATACGAAAGAGTTTTGCGCGAGTATATTTCCGATGCGGGACCGTCGTTTGACGTGCTGTTTTTGGGCCTGGGAGTCGAGGGGCACACCGCGTCGCTGTTCCCGGATTCGCCCGCGCTCCGCGAAGAAAAAAGATGGGCCATGGGCGTGCGCGCTCCGGCGGAACCTCCGGTGCGAATCACGCTGACCTTCCCAGTGCTGCGGCGTGCGCGCGAGACTTATTTCTTGGTTGCCGGCGCGGACAAGCAGGAAATTGTCGCCAAGCTGCGCCGCGGCGCGCCGGAAGAAGTCGCGAAGCTGCCGGTCGCGATGCTAAAGTCCGAAGGCGAAGAGATTTGGTTCCTCGACAAAGCAGCCGATGGACGGACAGCCTCTGCAAAAAGCTAGATTCACGGGCAACCGCGCCCGGTTGCGCACGCCCAGAATATAATCGCGAAGATTCCTGTGCAGGAAAGCGCGAAAGGGAGACCTAGCAATATCCACAGTCCACGTTTGCCGTGTCGGCGAAAAGTTATCAGAGCGACAATGAGCCAAGCCGGACCCACTACCTCAGCAGAAAAATCGACCATCCGTTCAGTCCAGTAATTAAACATGCTGTAGGAGAGAATCGCGGACAGGCCTGCAAAGCCAGCCAGGATAAAGGAAATCCACAAGAGAATAGACAGCTCCGATTCGAGGCCCGCTCTTGACGACTCGAGCTTTGTGTGGAATGAACGCATGCGGTAGATTCTCGCTATCAGAGATACTCTAAATAGTGGAAATAATGAAGAAGGGAATTTTGCGCTCAGGAGAGCAAACGCAGTGAGTAACGTAAAAAGTGCAGCATCGAATCTCTACGGGCCGCCTCGGAGCACGAAAGTGCATCTAAGGAAGAACCGATGCGCGTAAAGATGCCGTGACCCGCTGAGGCAGACGAGACGCACAGGAAAATTGCTCGGAAATGCCGTTGGCGAGACGAACGCAACTATGGTATATAGGAAAGCAGCGAAGGAATGAGCGAGACAAGCAACAAAGTCCCTAACTTTGCTCCCTCAATTGAGCCACAGCAGCACTCTTCTCTAGGACGCGAATTAGCTGTATGGGGCCGCGACGCGGCCATCGCCGTCGGACTCGCCGTCATCATCATCGTGTTCCTCTATCAGCCGGTGCAAGTGGAAGGAACCAGCATGGCGCCGCTCTTGACGGATCAGGAGCGGATTTTCATCAACAAATTTGTTTACCGCTTCGAGCCGATTCATCGCGGCGATGTGGTGACCTTCTGGTATCCGCTGGACACTTCGCAATCGTTCATCAAGCGCGTGATTGGATTGCCCGGCGATACCATCGAGATCAAGGCCGGCGAGCTGTACGTGAATGGCAAGCACGTGGACGAGCCCTACGTTCCGGCGCGTTATTTCGATGATTCGAGTTACGGGCCGATCACCATTCCGGAGGACGAATACTTTGTGATGGGAGATCACCGCGACAGTTCCAACGATTCGCGGATTTTTGGGCCGGTGGCGCGGAAATATATTTACGGCAAAGCGGTCTTTGCGTACTGGCCGTTCAAGGAATTTGGCGAAATTACCGCGCCGTGAAAACGCGGACGGGAAAATCGCAGGAGAAGTTCTGCAGCGAAGCTGGTATAAGATGAGCCGCAACGGAGGACACACTGCGGGAGCGGGACGAAACGAGCGCGATCCTCGCGCTCGAAGACGGAAGAGTATTTAAGGGCTGCGCGGCGGGCGCTCGTGGCCGCCGCGGCGGCGAAGTTGTTTTTAATACGAGTCTCACCGGTTATCAGGAAGTTTTCACCGATCCCAGTTATGCCGGCCAGATGGTCTGCCTGACGTATCCCCACATCGGAAATGTTGGCGCGAATTTGGAGGACGAGGAATCGGCGCGTCCGTACATCGAAGGGCTGATCGTGCGCGATTTCTCGCACGTCTCGTCGAACTGGCGCGCGCGGGAAACGGCGGACGAATATTTGAAGCGGCACAAAATTCCCGTGATTTGGGATGTGGACACGCGGGCGCTGGTGCGTCATTTGCGCATGGCCGGCGCACTGCGCGGCGTGGTGGCCACGGATGGAACTCCTGCGGAGAAATTGATCGAAGAGGCGCGGGCGCTGCCTTCGATGGCGGGACAGGAGCTGGCCAGCAAAGTAAGTTGCGTGGAGGAATATCGCTGGGAGCGCGGCTCGATTGCGCTCGCGGCGGGATTCGCGGCGCAAGCAGCAGCGGGCGCGGGTGCAGGGCCGTTGTGGCAAGCTGCCGCGGCTTCGGCGAAAACGCAGGTGTCTAGCGGCGCGCAGCGGCACAAAGTAGTGGCGTACGATTTTGGCATCAAGCAGAACATTCTGCGGCAGCTTGTGGATCACGGCTGCGATGTAACCGTCGTTCCGGCGCGAACGCACGCAGAGGACGTGCTGGCGATGAAGCCGGACGGCGTGTTCCTCTCGAATGGGCCGGGAGATCCGGAGCCGGCGACGTTTGCCGTGGAAAACATTCGCAAGCTGATGGGCCGCGTGCCGATTTTTGGTATTTGCCTCGGCCATCAATTGTGCGGGCTGGCGCTGGGCGGGAAGACGTTCAAGCTGAAGTTCGGCCATCACGGCTCGAACCATCCGGTGAAAAATCTGCTGAGCGAGAAAGTGGAGATTACCGCGCAGAATCACGGATTTTGCGTGGACCCGGAGTCGCTGCCGTCGAGCGAAGTGGAAATTACGCACGTGAATTTGAACGACCACACCAATGAAGGTATGCGGCACAGGAATTTGCCGCTGTTCAGCGTGCAATACCATCCGGAAGCGTCGCCCGGGCCGCATGATGCGCGCTATTTGTTCGACCAGTTCACGACCATGATGAAAGAGCACAAACCATGAATGCCAGTCGTGATGTTCAATGCGGCAAGATTTTGTCAGGGCGCAGTTTCAAGGTGATTCCGAACGACGCACCTCAGCGGCTGAAGCCGCTTGTGCGTGCGGCGGTACGGCACGGCTGAAGCCGTGCCCTTACAAAAGCAACTGCGATCGTGCGGGGAGCACGGAGTGCGAGTAGTCGGCAGCGGCGAATGGTTGATCAAATGGGCGGCGCGGTGCGAGGTATTTGTTTGAACAATTCACGAAAATGATGGACGGCACAGGATGGCGTCGCTAGACGATCTGATTACGAAGAAAGGCGCATTCACTGACCAGGACTGGGAAGAGTTTCTAAGGCTTGTGCCTGCGGGCGCAGTGCCGCCCGATCGTTCACGAGTAGCAGCGCGGGTTGCCTATGAACAGGTACTGGCCACAAAAAGCCTTGATCAGTCGAGCAGGAATCTCACGCGATTGTTGATTTGGCTGACGGGAGCACTCGTCGTTCTTACGGGCTTAATAGCATGGTTCACGATTCTGCTGGCTCGGAGAAAATGACTCGACGATGAGTAAACGGACTGACATAAAAAAAATCATGATTATCGGGTCGGGGCCGATTGTGATTGGCCAGGCTTGCGAGTTCGACTACTCCGGGACGCAGGCGTGCAAGGCGCTGCGCGATGAGGGCTACGAAGTGGTGCTGGTGAATTCGAATCCGGCGACGATCATGACCGATCCGGAAGTCGCCGAGCGCACCTACATCGAGCCGCTGACGCCGCAATATTTGGAAATGATCATCGCGCGCGAGCGGCCGGACGCGCTGCTGCCCACCGTCGGCGGGCAAACGGGACTGAACACCGCCGTGGAACTGGCCGAGAGCGGCATTCTCGAAAAATACGGCGTGAAGCTGATTGGCGCTTCGCTGCGCGCGATTAAAGTGGCGGAGGACCGCCTGCTGTTCAAGGACGCGTGCCAGCGCGTAGGGCTGGAGGTGCCAGCGTCCGCGGTGGTGAGAGATGTGGAAACCACGGTGCGGCTCGCCGACGAATTGGGCTATCCGGTGGTGATACGGCCGTCGTTCACGCTGGGCGGGACGGGCGGCTCGATTGCGTATAACCGCGAGGAATTCACCGACGCGATTGCGCGGGCGCTCGATGCCAGCCCGGTGCGCGAGGCGCTGATCGAAGAGTCCGTGCTCGGCTGGAAGGAATTTGAACTCGAAGTAATGCGCGACCATCGGGACAACTTCGTGGTGATCTGCTCGATCGAGAATTTCGATCCCATGGGAGTTCACACCGGCGACTCGATCACCGTGGCGCCGGCGCAGACGCTCACGGATAAAGAGTATCAGCGGATGCGCGACGCGGCTGCCGCGGTGATTCGCGAAGTGGGCGTGGAGACGGGCGGGTCCAACATTCAGTTCGCGATTGATCCGCAGACGGGGCGCATGGTGGTGATTGAGATGAACCCGCGCGTGTCGCGAAGCTCGGCGCTGGCCAGTAAGGCAACCGGATTCCCGATCGCGAAAATCGCGGCGAAATTGGCCGTGGGCATGACCCTCGACGAAATTCCCAACGACATCACCAAGAAAACGCCGTCGTCGTTCGAGCCCACGATTGACTATGTGGTGGCGAAAATTCCGAAGTGGCAGTTCGAGAAATTCCCCGGCGCGGACACCACGCTGACCACGCAGATGAAATCCGTGGGCGAAGTGATGGCCATCGGCAGGACGTTCAGCGAGGCGCTGGGGAAGGGCATTCGTTCGCTCGAGCCCCATACGCCGTGGCGCGCGCCGGCAGAAATCGTGGACGCGGTGCTGCGCGAAAAATTGCACACGCCCGGGCCGGACCGGATTCACTGGCTGCTGACGGCGCTGCGTCGCGGGATGAAAGTTGAAGAGATTCACGCGCTGACGAAAATTGATCCGTGGTTTTTGCGGCAGATGGAAGATGCCGTTGCGGTCGAAAAGCAAATCGCGGGAGAGAATTTGAACGCGGTCTCAGCTGAATTGCTGAAACACGCGAAGCGGAACGGCATTAGCGACGAGCAGCTGGCGCAGATGTGGAAAGTTTCCACGGACGAAGTGCGCGCGGCGCGGGCCAAGCGCGGATTGCGGCCGGTGTTCAAGCGCGTGGATACCTGCGCGGCGGAGTTCGAGTCGTTCACGCCGTACATGTATTCGACGTACGAAGAAGAGGACGAGGCGGACACCAGCGAGCGGCGGAAAATTATAATTCTGGGCAGCGGGCCGAATCGCATCGGACAGGGAATCGAGTTCGACTATTGCTGCTGCCACGCGGCGTTCGCGCTCAAAGAGGACGGCTACGAGACGGTGATGGTGAATTGCAATCCGGAGACGGTTTCGACGGACTACGACACGTCGGACCGGCTGTATTTTGAGCCGCTCACGCTCGAAGACGTGCTCTCGGTGATTGAACGCGAAAAGCCCGAGGGCGTGATCGTGCAGTTCGGCGGGCAGACGCCGCTCAATCTCGCGCTCGATTTGAAGCGTAACGGCGCGCCGATTATCGGCACCGCGCCGGAGTCGATTGACTTGGCGGAAGACCGCAAACGCTTTGGCAAGCTGCTCGAAGAATTGAAAATTCCGCAGCCGCGCAACGGCACAGCACTGAGCGCGGCCGAAGCAGTGAACGTCGCGAAGGAAATTGGTTTGCCGGTGCTGGTGCGGCCCAGCTACGTGCTCGGCGGACGCGCCATGGTGATTGCCTACGATTTGAAAACGGTGGAGGAATGCGCGGCGCAAGCGGCGCGGCTGGGCAGCGGTTCGAGCGCGGAGCGGCCGATTCTGGTGGATCAGTTCCTCGAGGAAGCGACGGAAGTGGACGTGGACGCGCTGGCCGACGGCGAAGATGTGGTCATCGCGGGAATCATGGAGCACATCGAAGAGGCGGGCATTCATTCGGGCGATTCGTCGTGCGTGCTGCCTTCGGTGACGCTCAAGCCGGAAGTGCTGGCGCGCATTCGCGAATACACGGCGAAGCTGGCGAAGTCGCTGCGCGTAGTGGGCTTGATGAACGTGCAATACGCCATTCAGCGCGACGTGGTTTATGTGCTGGAAGTGAATCCGCGCGCGTCGCGCACTGTGCCGTACGTTTCGAAAGCCACCGGCGTGCCGCTGGCGAAAGTCGCGGCGCGGCTGATGACCGGCAAAAAATTGCGCGAGATGCGGCTGGCGGTAAACGAATTCGACGGCGTGGCCGAGTTGCGCAGCAAAGATTATTACTGCGTGAAGTCGCCGGTGTTCCCGTTCAGCAAATTTCGCGGCGTGGACACAATTTTGGGCCCGGAGATGCGCTCCACCGGCGAAGTGATGGGCGTATCGCCGAATTTCGGGCTGGCGTTCGCCAAAGCGCAACTGGCGGCGGGGCAAAAGCTGCCGCTCAACGGGACGGTGTTCATCAGCGTGAACGATCACGACAAAAGGTTTTTGCCGGCGATGGCCAAGGATCTAGCCGCTGCGGGACTGAACATTATTGCCACGCGCGGGACGGCGGCGGCGCTGCGTTCGCTGGGCATCGAGGCAGAGCCGGTTTACAAAGTGAATGAAGGCCGGCCGAACATTGTGGATCTGGTGAAAACGGGAAAAGTCCAGCTCATTATCAACACGCCGCTCGGGCGCGAATCGTTCTACGACGAGAAATCCATACGCCGCGCGGCGGTGCGTTACGCGATGCCGTGCATCACCACGATTTCGGCGGCGGTGGCGGCGGCACGCGGGATTCGCGCAATGTCCGAAGGAGCGGGAAACGTGGCGGCGCTGCAGGATTTGCATGCCGAAGGGGCGAAATCGACTTCACCCGCGGCTACGCAGAGGGTGACTTCAGCGGGGTAAGACTGTTCCAGCCATCCAGCGCGGCGTTGCATCGCACGTCAATCCACAGTTAATTTGTTGGCGAAACCGCGGGGGATAATCCCTACAGATAAGCCGTTGAACTACTATCGCGCGAGTAGATTTTCTTCTGGTACAATCCACGCATGAGGCTCAGAGGCGTCTTCCCTCCGGTTACTACCCCTTTCGGCGCTGACGGCGAAATTGACCTCGCGCGCCTGCGCGAAAACATCAAGCGTTACAACCAGACGCGCATCAGCGGCTACGTGATGAACGGCTCGACCAGCGAGTCGGTGCTGCTGAGCTGGGATGAAGTCGAACAATTGTGGGCGGCGGCGCGCGAAGCGGCTGCTCCCGAGAAAGTAATGATTGCCGGAACGGGCGCGGAGGCTACCGCGGAAACGATTCGACACACCAAGCGCGCGGCGGCGCTCGGCTATCAGGCGGCGCTGGTGCGTACGCCGAGTTATTTCAAGCCGGCGATGACCTTCGAGGCAGAGACCGCGCATTTTTTCCGCGTGGCGGATGCGTCTCCCATTCCCGTGCTGATTTATTCTGTGCCGGTGTTCACCGGCTACACGGTGGAAGCGCCGCTGGCGGCGAAGCTAGCGACGCATCCGAATATCATTGGGATCAAAGACAGCTCCGGGAATGTACAGCGGATGAAAGACATTGTGGCGGCGTCGCCAAAGGGATTCAGCGCGCTGAGCGGATCGGGGCTGACGCTGGCGGAGTCGATCGAAGTGGGCGCGGTGGGCGGGATACTGGCGATTTCGTGCATGGTGCCTGATGCTTGCGCGGATTTCTATGAAGCGGCGCGGCGCGGCGACAAGCAGGAGATCGAATCCATCAGAAAGCAGTTCATCAATCCGGCGGGCGCGCTGGTGTCGAAATTCGGAATCGCGGGAATTAAGTTCGCGATGGATCGTCTCGGGTACTATGGCGGCGTGCCGCGCGCGCCTTTGCTGCCAATCGCCGATGAGGCCAAGCCGGAGGTTGAGTCGCTGGTGGCGGCGATTCGGCCGGCGGTTGAGGCGAATACGTAGCTGGTAGAGTGCTGCGCGTTTTGAAGGCCTCGAAATATCCCTGCTAGTTGCTGCGACGGAAAGCCGCGTGTATCATCACATCCTCCATGGAGTGCGACTGTCTCCGCTTCTCTGAAATCCCGCAAACGACAAAGCTATTCGCTTCATTTAACGGCAATTTTTCCAAAGTGAAGGAGTTTTACGGCCACGCGCCGGACGAGGCGGGAGTGCGCGCGGCGGCGGGAGAGGCGCGTTTGGATACCGCGGCGCGAAAGGCCGTGGCAGAAGTTCTGCGCGAACAGAATGAGCGGCTGGGCTCGTCGCACGAAGCGATGCGGAATGTCGAGCGGCTGCGTGACGGCGCGGCAGCGATTGTCACCGGCCAGCAAGTGGGATTGTTTGGCGGGCCGGCGTACTGTGTTTACAAGGCGCTGGACGCGATTGCGTGGGCCAAACGGCTGACGCGCGGGGGCGTGGAGGCCGTGCCGATTTTCTGGATGGCGACCGAGGACCACGACCTCGCGGAAGCCAATCACGTCTTCTTTCACGAGCGATACGGAATCGCGCAGCTTGCGGCGGAATTGGACGATTCGGTTGCGGGGCAAAGTGTTGGAAAGATTTCGTTCGGAAGCGGAATCGCTGCGGTAGTCGAACATGCGAGTTCGCTGCTCGATGGGCCCAGCGCGAAGGAAATTCGCGACGCGCTCGCGGCGAGTTATCGCGCGGGTGAAAACTTTGGCTCGGCCTTCGGCAAACTGCTGGCGCGGCTGTTCGCGGGCAGCGGGCTGATCCTGCTCGATCCGCTGGACCGCCGTTTGCACGAATTGGCGCGTCCCATTTACCGCAAAGCGGCCGAGCAGGCCGGGGAGATTGCCGGCGAGTTACTGGCGCGCGGAAAAGAACTGGGCAAGCGCGGGTTTCACGCGCAGGTGAAAGTCACGCAGCAATCCACGCTGATTTTTCTTAATGTGGAAGGTAAGCGCGAGGCGATGCGCCGGAAAAACGGAGAGTTTCTCGCGGGCCATTTGCGTTTGAGAGCGTCGGAGTTGCTGAAGAAAGTTGAAAATGAGCCGGAGGCGCTGAGCGCCAGCGTCTTGCTGCGTCCCGTGCTGCAGGATTTTCTGCTGCCCACTGCGGCGTACGTCGGCGGGCCGGCAGAAGTGGCCTACATGGCGCAGGCGCAGGTCGTCTATAAAAGAATTCTCGGGCGCATGCCGGCGATTTTGCCGCGGGCGAGCTTCACGCTGGTCGAACCAAACGTAGCGAGGACACTCAAGAAGTACGAACTCGCGGTGCGCGAGGTTTTCGCCGGACGCCAGCAGTTGCGAAGAAAACTGGAATTGCATTATTTGCCGCGCGGGCTCGAAATGCGGTTTGCGCGCGACGAAAAGGCGCTGCGAAAACTCCTGAGCGGGTACGCAAAGCCGCTTTCCGTTCTCGACAAGAGCCTCACTGGCGCGCGCGACACGGCGGAGAAGAAAATGCTGTATCAATTCCAGAAGCTGCGCGGCAAAGCAGGACGCGCACAGAACGAACGCACCGGGGTGCTCGACCGGCACGAATCGGAAATTGTCAGCGCGCTCTATCCGCATCACGGCTTGCAAGAGCGCACGCTGAGCCTGCTGCCGTTTCTGGCGCGCTACGGAACGGATTTGCTGGAGGAGTTGGAATCCGCGACCCGCTCAGCCTGCGCCGGCCATCGCATCGTGAAGCTGTAGAGTATGTGCGAGAGGAGCGGTTTCTTTACGCACGGCGCGCCACCCATACTGTCATTCCGGGGAGCGGGTTTTGCGACGAGGTGTGCCTTTGAGGCCGTCGCGCAACCTCATTAGGCCAGCCGCGATTGTGCCGCGAACGCACGCTGCGTGATAAAATTGTACGGTTTTGCCGCTGCATTCAGGCCAAGGAATGCTTGCCAAGGAAGGTTTATGAAGCTCACGCCGGGAAAACTCAAAGGACTTGAGAAGGTTTCGACCAAGGGAGGGGTAATTGCCGCTGCGGCCATGGACCAGCGCGGCTCGTTGCGCAAAGCGATTGCCAAAGAGAAGGGAATTGACGCCCAGGCGGTGACGCCGGAGATGATGGCGGAATTCAAGCAGGCCGTGGTGCGCGTGCTCACGCCGCACGCCAGCGCCATTCTGCTCGATCCCGAGTATGGACTCCAGCCGTCGCGATGGCGTTCGGCAAACGCCGGCTTGCTGCTGGCCTATGAAAATAGCGGCTACGACAATACGCGCCCGGGGCGGCTGCCGGACTTGCTCGAGAATTGGTCGGTGCATCGTCTGAAGCAGGCGGGCGCGGACTGCGTGAAAATTCTTTTGTACTACACGCCATTTGATCCCGCACCAATCAATGACATCAAGCACGCCTGGGTCGAGCGCATCGGCGCGGAGTGCGCGGGAGAAGACTTGCCGCTCTTCGCCGAGTTCGTCGGCTACGACGATTCCATCGACGAAAAGGGAATGGATTACGCGAAGAAAAAGCCGGAGATCGTCACGCGCAGCATGGAGGAATTTTCCAAGCCGCAATATGGAATTGACGTCCTCAAAGTGGAAGTGCCGGTGAACATGGCCTTCGTCGCCGGCGCGCGCTCCTGCAAAGGCGAATCGGCGTACACCAAAGACCAGGCCAAGGATTATTTCCGGCGCGCAGCTGCGGCGGCGAAAAAACCGTTCATTTATTTGTCGGCGGGCGTGAGCAACGAGACGTTCATCGAAACGCTGGAGCTCGCCGGCGAAGCGGGCGTGAATTTCTCCGGCGTCCTCTGCGGACGCGCCACGTGGAAAGATGGCATCCCTGTTTATGCCAAGCAGGGGCTGAGCGCGTTTCAGGGATGGCTCGAAAATCAGGGCGTGAAGAATATCGAAAACGTGAATCGCGGTCTGCGCGCGGCGAAGCCGTGGTACGGATTTTACGGCGCGGCCGCGGCGTCGGATTTGAGCTGAGCGCGCGGATGAAAGAAGGCTCCGAATCTTCGCGCGAGTCGCGGCGGCGCATGCGCGTAATCGAAGTGCAAACCGCGCAGCACACGCAAATGAAAAACATCACCGCGGACGTGGAAAAAGCGGTGGCCGACTCGGGATGCCAGAGCGGCATTTGCTGCGTGTACGTCCCGCACACCACCGCGGGCGTAATGATTAACGAAGGCGACGATCCGGATGTGATGCGCGACATCGAAGCGACGTTCACGCGCCTGGTGCCGCCATCAGACAAATACCGCCACGCAGAAGGCAACGCCGATTCGCACATCAAAACGGCGCTGGCGGGAAATTCCGTGACCGTGTTCATCGAGAATGGCAGGCTGGCGCTGGGAAGATGGCAGGCGATTTTCTTCTGCGAGTTCGACGGTCCGCGCAGGCGCGAGGCGCGCATAAAAATCATCGCGGACGCGACATGACCACGGCTGAGTTCACACCACGCCGCGCGGAAAACGTTGGAATCTACGTGCAGGTGCCGTTTTGCCAGACGAAATGCACGTACTGCAATTTTCATACAGGCGCGTTTTCACGCAGTTTGTACGCGCCGTACGTGGACGCGGTTTGCCGCGAAATCCGCTCGGCGCAGCGCGGTTTGACCGCCGATACTGTGTATATTGGCGGGGGTACGCCAAGCCTGCTGGATCCTGCGCATCTCGAGCGCATTTTGGCCGCGATTCGCGACGTTTATGGCGGAAACTGGAATGAGGCAACGCTCGAAGCGGATCCCGAAACTGTCACTTCCGAGAAGGCGGCCGCGTGGCGAAATGCGGGCGTGAATCGCATCAGCATGGGCGTGCAATCGTTCAACGATGAGGAATTGCGCGCAGCGGGACGGATGCACCGGCGCGAAGATGTCTATCACGCGGCAGAAATTTTGCGCGCAGTAGGACTCAACAACATCAGCATGGATTTGATTGCCGGGCTGCCGCATCAGACGCGCGAAAGCTGGAATGCATCGCTCGATGAATTGCTCGCGCTTGCGCCGGAGCACGTCTCTGTTTATTTGCTCGAGGTGGACGAGGGCAGCCGGTTGGGACGCGAAATTCTGCGCGGTGGCGCGAAGTACAGCGCGGCCCAGGTTCCGAGCGATGATGAAATGGCGGAATTTTATGAGCACGCCTGCGATGCGCTCGCGCGCGCGGGGTATGAGCATTACGAAATTTCCAATTGGGCGCAACCGGGGCGCGCTTCGCAGCACAATTTGAAATACTGGCGGCGCGAGCCGTATTTGGGATTTGGCGCGGGCGCGCACTCGTTTGACGGCGCAACGCGCTGGGCGAATCTGCACGATCCGGCCGGGTATGCCAAGGCCATTCAAGAAAATCAAACGGCGGTGGAAACAGTCGAAAGCATCACCGCCGCGCAGGCGCTCGACGAAGAATTTTTCCTCGGTTTGCGGGAACTTGCAGGAATCGATTTGGAGGCAATTGAATCTCGTTATAGTGTGGATCTGTCGTCGCGCATGGCAAAATTGCTGGAAGAGGGATTGGTCGAGCGCGACGGCGCGCGGATTCGGCTGAATCCGGCGAAACTGACCATTTCGAACGAAGTGTTTGTTGAGTTGCTTGGCTGAATTTCAGAGGCGCGAAAAATGTATGACGCAAAAGGCAGCAACGGGCAAGCGGATACGGTCGTGGATCTGCGCAGCGACACGGTGACGCGTCCCACGGCGGCGATGCGTCGCGCGATGGCCGACGCGGAAGTCGGCGACGACGTTTACGGCGAGGATCCCACGCTGAACCGCCTGCAATCGCGCGCGGCGGAAATTTTCGGGCGCGAAGCGGCGCTTTTCGTTCCCAGCGGCTCGATGGGGAATCTCATCGCCATCAAAACTTGGACGCGTCCGGGCCTCGAAGTGATCTGCGAGCAGCGCGCCCATGTGAATCAGTACGAGTTGGCGTCCATGTCTGCGCTCGCAGGATGCTTCCCGCGTCCGGCATTCGCGCAGGACGGAATTTTGACGTGGACGATTGTCGAATCGCTGCTGCGTCCGAAGAGTTATCACTATTCGCAGACGGGACTGGTGACGCTCGAAAACACGCACAACATGGCCGGCGGCACAATTTATCCGTTGGCTGTTGCGGAAGAAATTTGCGAGCGCGCGCATGAGGCGGGATTGCCGGTTCATTTGGATGGCGCGCGGATTTTTAACGCGTCCGTGGCCACGGGAAAAAGCGTGAAAGAGCTGACGCGGAAGTTCGATTCGGTGATGTTCTGTTTATCGAAGGGCCTCGGCGCGCCGGTGGGCTCGATGCTCGTCGGCTCGCGCGATTTTATCGAAAAGGCGCACATTCACCGCAAGATGCTCGGCGGCGGAATGCGGCAGGCAGGAGTGCTGGCGGCGGCTGGATTGGTGGCGCTCGAAGAGACGCCGAAAATTCTGCACCGCGATCACGAGAACGCGAAATACCTCGCCGAGGCGCTGGCGAAAATTTCGGGGATTCAGATTGATCCGAAAAAGGTCGTGACGAACATCGTAATTTTCGACGTGCAGGGAACAGGCAAGACCGGCGCGGACTTTTCCGCGGAACTCGGAAAGCGCAACGTGCTCGCGGGCGCCACTGCGAAATTCCTGGTGCGCATGGTGACGCATTACGACGTGGACCGCGCGAAAATCGACCGCGCCATCGCCGCGCTGAACGAAATTTGCCGCG
>DAIRCW010000062.1:0-14584 GCA_036796475.1 Candidatus Acidiferrales bacterium
TTCCGGCGCTGCTGTTCACGCGAATCGCGCCGATTTCCGCAAACGCAACCAATACAGCGGCCATGTGGCCGGGCACGATGGCCAGTGTGGTGGCGTACTGGCGCGAGATGAAACAGCCGCGGGTGCTGAAATTGCTGCCGCCGCTGCTCGTCACCGGATTCATCGGCGGAATTATTGGCGCGACAATCCTGCTGAAAACGCCGCAAGCGACGTTCCTGAAAATGGTGCCGTGGCTGCTGCTGGGCGCGACGGTGCTTTTCCTGGCGAGCGGACGAATCACCGCCTGGGTCCGCGCGCATGGGGAGCATCACGGGCACCGGCGCATGCTGCTTTTCGCGGGGTTTGCGCTCGAGCTTTTCATCGCCGTTTACATCGGATATTTTGGCGCAGGCGCGGGAATTCTGGTGCTGGCGATGCTGTCGCTGCTGGACGTGGGAAACATTCACGCGATGAACGGGCTGAAGTCGCTGCTGGTGAGCGCGGTAAATCTGGTGGCGCTGGCGCTGTTCATGCGAGCGCGAGTGATTGTGTGGCCGGAGGCCCTGGTGATGCTGGTGGGCGCGGCGGCGGGCGGGTATGCAGGCGCGTATTACGCGCAGAAAGTGGATCCAGCGTTCATCCGGCGGCTGGTGATTGTGATTGGGTTCGGCATGGCGGCGTATTTTTTTCTGAAGCTGTACGTTTAGGCCCCGCGCAGGGCTAGTTTTCTCCTCTTCGCAAATCGTGGCGCGCTTCCCCTGCTGGCCAATCTCCGTCAACTTTCTTTACGTATTGACATTCGATAGGAGTGGAAGCTAACCTTCTTACGCTACAGAACGTCTATAGGAGATGAAATGGGAAACGAACAAACGGAACTGCTGCAAGGGACGCTGGACATGCTGATCCTGAAGTCGCTGGCGCTGGGCGAGATGCACGGGCTGGGGATTTCGCGGCGCATCGAGCAGATCACGCGCGGGACATTTCAGGTCAAGCCGGGGTCGCTGTTTCCGGCGCTGCACCGCATGGAAGAGCAGGGCTGGCTGAAAGCGTCATGGGGCGCATCGGAAAATGGGCGGCGGGCGCGCTACTACCAGCTTACACGAACCGGGCGGAAGCGGTTGGGGACGGAAACGGAACGCTGGAGCCGCATTTCGCTTGCGATTGAACGGGCGCTGGAAGCCTAGAGGCAGTGAAGAGTGGCAAGTGACGAGTGACGAGAAAGGGCAAAAGCAAAGCTTATGTGGCTGAAGAATGCGGTGAAAAATTGGGCGGGGCGAGGACGGGCGGACGCGGAGCTCGACGAAGAAGTGCGCGGGTACGTGGAAATGTCAGCGGACGAAAAGGTTGGGAATGGGGTTGACGCACGAGCTGCGGGGCGCGAAGCGGTGATGGAAGCGGGCGGCGTGGAACAATTGAAGGAGCAGACGCGGGAAGTTCGCGCGGGGTATTTGCTCGAGACTTTGTGGCAGGACATTCGTTATGGCACGCGGATGCTGCGAAAGGCGCCGGGATTTACGGCGGTGGCGGTGCTGACGCTGGCGCTGGGTATTGGCGCAAACACAGCGATTTTCAGCGTGATTGAAAATGTGATGTTCCGGAGTTTGCCGTTCACTGCGCCTGAGCAACTGGTGCGTATCTATTCGACCAAGGATGGCGCTCTGCTTACTCCTAATGGTGCGGGGAATCCCGGCGGGCCTTCGGTAATGGATATGCGTGACTTTGCCCAGCGCAATCACACGTTTCAGGGCATGGCTGCTTACGATACGTGGCGGAAAAATGTGAGCTTTGGGGACGCAGGCGGCGAGTCGGAACAGATGTGGGTTGGGCTGGTTCCGCGGGCGTATTTTGAAGTTCTGGATGTGAAGCCGATTATGGGGCGGCTTTTTACGGAGCAGGAGAGTTATACGGGGAAACATTACGTTGCCGCGATAGGCGAGAGGTTGTGGAAAACGCGGTACGCGGGCGACGCACAGATTATTGGAAGGAAGATTCGCATCAACGACGAGCCGTACACAATCATCGCTGTGATGCCGAATGCGATTCCGGAGTGGCTGGACTATAGAGACCTGCAGATTTGGACGCCGTTTGGATTTGCGGATTCGCTGGGCGATCTGTGGACGGAAGCGGGGAGGCGAGGGCGCGGCTGGTACACGCTGGGGCGGCTAAAAAACGGAGTTACATTCGAACAGGCGCAAGCAGACCTCTCGGATATTGCGTCAGCGTTGTCGGCAACCTATCCGTTTGACCGCGGAATCGGCGTCAAGCTGGAGAGGCTTTCGGACACGCGGGTGCGAAATCTGCGGTCGATATTACTTCTACTGATGGGCGCGGTAAGCCTGATTCTGCTGATTGCCTGCGTGAATTTGGCGAATTTACTGTTGGCGCGGAATTCGGTTCGCGAGCGCGAGCTGGCCATGCGCGCGGCTTTGGGCGCAGGAAGGAAGCGGCTGGTGCGGCAACTGCTGGCCGAGACGCTTCTTTTGGCGATTCTCGGCGGCAGCTCGGGGTTGTTATTGGCCGAGCTGGGAATTGCGGCGCTCACACGAATGCGTCCTGCGGATTTGCCACAGCTTTCTTCGATCGGGATCGACTGGCGCGTGCTCGTGTTCACGGTATTCGTGTCGCTGATTACGAGCGTGATTTTCGGGCTGGGGCCGGCGATGAACGCTAGCCGGCTGAATCTTGCGGAGTCGTTGAAACTGGGAGGACGATCAGGGACGGCCGGATCGGGCGCACTGCGCATGAGGAACGCGCTGGTGGTAGTGGAAATGGCGATGTCGCTGATGCTGCTGATTGGCGCGACGCTGCTGATTCAAAGCATTGTGCATTTGCAGCGGCAACAACTTGGAATTCGCTCCGCAGATCATCTGCTGACCGGGCATTTTTATTTGCCGCCGGTGCATTACACAAATCCTGGAGCGATCACGCGCTTCAGCGACCAGTTTGCGGAGAAGATTCGCGCGCTGCCGGGAGTTGTGGACGCAAGCATTACCACCATTTGGCCGCCGACTTATACCTGGTCGCAGATGTTCGAAATTGCGGGGCGGCCCGTAACGCGAGCGGAGGATATTCCCTCGGCTCAATGCGGGTTCACGGATGCGCATTTCCTTCAGACGATGGGCATTCCGCTGATTCGTGGCAGAGACTTCAATGCGTCGGATACGCCGACGAGCCCGGCCGTCGTTTTGGTGAGCCAGGAATTTGTGCGGCAGTATTTTGCGCATCAGGATCCGATAGGGCAGCGGATGCACGTCGGCCCGCCTGCGTTCTTAAATATTCCTCCCGGGTCGGACATAGACGATTCGTCGGATGTGACCATTGTTGGGATTATCGGAGATTTTCGGAACAACGGGCTGGCATCGCCTCCGGAACCGCAGATTATCGCGCTGTATTCGCAGCATCCGCTGGTGACCTACAGTTTTCGTGACATTGTGGTGCGCACGGCGGCTGACCCGCATTTGATGATTCCCGAAATTGCACGGCAGCTCCACTCCATGGACGCGGAGCTGCCTTTTGCGCAGACGCGGACGATTGAGGAGGGCGTGGAGTCACTCACCGGAGGCGAGCGCTTCACCACGGCGCTGCTGGTTATTTTTGCGGTGATCGGGTTGGCGCTTGCGGCGGTGGGGATTTACGGCGTGGTTTCGTTCCTTGTGGCGCAGCGCACGCATGAGATGGCAATACGCCTGGCAATCGGAGCGAGCGGAGCGAATGTGCTGTGGCTGGTTTTGCGGCAGGGACTGCAGATGGCGATGGCGGGGGCGGCGGCGGGGCTCCTTGGCGCGTGGGCGGCGCGGAAAATGATCAGCGGTCTGCTCTTCGGAATTTCGCCATTCGATCCGCTGACGTTTGCGGGAGCGACGATTTTCTTGCTCATCCTTGTGGCGGTGGCGTGCTCGGCGCCGGCGTGGCGGGCTTCGCGAGTGGATCCATGCGTGGCGTTGAGATCGGAGTAGCGAATTATGTGGCTGAAGAACGCGATGAGAAATTGGACGAAGAGGCGGAAGGTTAGCGCCGAACTCGATGAAGAGGTGCACGGGTACGTTGAAATGCTGGCGTATGAAAAAATTCGGGACGGCGTTGAGGCGCATCGCGCGCGTCGGGAGGCAAAGATGGAGAGCGGCGGCGTAGAGCAAGTGAAGGAGCAAACTCGTGAAGTGCGCGCCGGGCATTTCCTCGAAACTTTATGGCAGGACATCCGCTATGGCGCGCGGATGCTGCGGAAGTCACCGGGATTCACCGCGGTAGCGGTCCTGACGCTGGCGCTCGGAATTGGCGCGAATACGGCAATTTTCAGCGCGGTGAATCCGATACTTTTTGAGCCGCTGCCGTATCCGCATCCGGAACGCATCATGATGATCTGGGGAATTTTTCAGGGCGCGCGAGCCCAGGTTACTTTCTTCAATTATCGCGAACTGCTGGCGCGAAACAATGCGTTTGAAGCGCTGGCGATTTTCGAGCAGTGGCAGCCGAGCATGACGGGCGGTGAAGAACCGGAACGTCTCGAAGGACAAAATGTGAGCTATGGGTACTTTCGTGCGCTTGGCGTCGCGCCGGCGATGGGACGGGACTTCCAGCCGGCGGACGACGCATTCAAGGCGCCGAATGTCGCCATTTTGAGTTATGGACTGTGGCAGCGGCGCTTTGGCGGAGACCGGTCCATTATAGGAAAACAGATCCTGCTGGACAGCGACGCGTACACGGTGATCGCCGTGATGCCGCGCGATTTCCAAGACGTGCTGGATCCGAACGCGGAAATATGGTCGCCGGAGAATCAGTACAATCCGTCAAATATTGCAGACACAAACAGCGGGGAATGGGGGAATCACTGCAGCCTTGTGGGGCGCGTGCGCGCGGGCATGAGCTTCGCGCAGGGGAAGGCGGATATTGAGCGAATTGCGTCCACTCCGCTGCCGGATTTTCCACGGCCACGGTGGGCGAGTTTGCGCCGGGGCTTCATTATGGACTCGCTGCAGCAAGACGTTACGCGAGGCGTGAGGGCGGGACTGCTCGCCGTGCTCGGCGCGGTGATGCTGGTGCTGCTGATTGCGTGCGTCAACGTGACGAACTTGTTGCTGGCGCGCGGGTCGCAACGGCGCGCTGAGTTCGCCATGCGTGCGGCGCTGGGCGCAGGGCGTAAGCGGCTCATCCAGCAATTGCTGACGGAAAGCCTGGTGCTTGCTGCGATCGGCGGCGCGGTGGGACTGCTTGTTGCTCAGTTGTGCGTGCGAGCAATCGTTGCGCTGAGTCCAGCGGACTTGCCGCGACTTAACGCGATTGGCTTGGATCGAAACGTGTTTCTATTCGCGCTTGGCATTACGGCGCTGATCGGCGTGCTGGTTGGCCTGGTGCCGGCAATTCAAGTTTCGCGCAGCGATCTGAATGCGGGATTGAAGGAGGGTTCGCGGCAGGCTTCCGGCGGAAATCAACTGACGCGGCGGGCGCTGGTCGTTGCGGAAGTGGCGCTTGCACTGGTGCTGCTGGTTAGCGCTGGCTTGCTGTTGCGGAGCCTGGCGCGGCTCTTTGCTGTGAATCCCGGCTTCGATGCGGAGAATGTGCTCACGATGCAAGTGCAAACGGCGGGGCACAAGTTCGATAATTCAACGGTGAGATATCAGTTTTTCAAGCAGGCGCTGGAAGCAGTGCAACACCTTCCGGGAGTGGAATCGGCGGCGTTCACGAGCCTTTTGCCACTTACGGCAGATACGCAGTTCGGGCAGTATGGGGCATGGTTTGAGAAGGATCCCGATTCGCCAGTAGGCGGCGGAGCAGGGGTTTTTCGCTACGTGGTGACGCCGGATTATCTAAAGGCGATGGGCATCCCGTTGCGGCGCGGGCGATTTCTCGAGAAGAGCGATACGGCGACGGCCCCGCACGTGATCGTGATTAGCGAATCGCTGGCGAGAGAAGAATTCGGAAGCAAGAGTCCCATTGGGCAACGTATGAAGGTGGGCGGATTTCCGAATTGGCCGTTGTACACGATTGTTGGTGTTGCAGGAGACGTGAAGCAGGCGTCGCTGATTGTTAGCGATCCGGACGCCGTGTACATTGCGCCAGAACAGTCGTGGTATGCGGATGCAGCGATGTCGCTGGTGGTGCGTTCGCGGATGAATACAGCGACACTCTTGCCGGCAATCAAAAGCGCAATTTGGTCAGTGGACAAAAATCAGCCGATCGTGCGCGTTGCGACGATGGAGCGCTTGCTGGCGGCAACGGCGGCGGAACGGCGGTTCACGCTGATTTTGTTTGAAGCGTTTGGAATTGCGGCGCTGGCGCTCGCGGCGATTGGAATTTACGGTGTGCTTTCAGGAAGCGTTGCCGAGCGGACGCGCGAGATCGGAATACGGCTGGCGCTGGGGGCGCCGCGCGCAAGCATACTATCCCTTGTTGTGCGCCAGGGAATGATGCTCATGGTCGTAGGGGCGATTATCGGGATTGCCGGTTCGCTGGCCGCGGGGCGGGCGATTGCGTCGCAACTGTTTGGAGTCACTCCACTCGACATTGTGACATATGCGGGAGTTGTCCTGCTACTTGCGGGGGTTTCGGTTGGCGCGTGCTGGCTGCCCGCGTGGCGCGCGTCGCGCGTGGATCCCTGCGTGACGCTACGCGCAGAGTAGCAACTGCTGAAGGCCTATTCTTCGCCGATATCTTCGTGCCACAGAGCTGGATTCGCGCGAATGAAATCGGCCAGCATCTGGATGCATTCCGCATTGGCCAGATCAACCACTTTGACTCCGTTTTCGCGCAGCCAGATGATTCCACCCTGGAAATTCTGCGACTCGCCTACGATTACCGTGCCGATGCGGAACTGGCGGATTAGCCCGCTGCAATACCAGCAGGGCGCGAGCGTGGTGACCATGATTTTGTCGCGGTAGGTGCGCTGGCGCCCGGCGTTGCGAAAGGCGTCGGTCTCGGCGTGCGTGGCGGGGTCGTCTTCTTGAACGCGGAGATTGTGCCCGCGGCCAAGAAGTTTGCCTTCCGCGTCGAAAAGAGCCGCGCCAATGGGAATGCCGCCTTCGGACAGGCCAATCTGCGCTTCGGCTACTGCAATTCGCAGAAATTCAGCAGCTTTGGTGGTATCCACGCCAAGATTCTAGCTCCGGGCCGAGTCATTTTGTGCCCCGTGTGCCGCAACAGGGATCGCCGAAGGCATCCAAAATGGCTTTTCGATGCCGGAGAATTCCTCGCGCTTGCGAAAGAATTCTGGGTTAGAATGCCGCGCAATGGCCGCCGCCGCAATGAAACCGGTGCTCGCAATCTATCCCGGCTCGTTTGATCCTGTCACCAACGGCCATTTGGATTTGATTGGGCGGGGCGCGAAAATTTTTGACAAGCTGGTGGTCGCCGTCCTGCGCAATGCTGAAAAAGATCCGCTTTTTACTGTAAACGAGCGCCTGGAAATGCTGCGTGAGGTGACGCGTCCGTGGCCCAACGTGGAGGTGGACGTTTTCCAGGGCCTGCTGATGGATTACGCGCGGCAGAAAAATGCGCATATTGTTTTGCGGGGCATTCGCGCCATTTCGGATTACGAATATGAATTGCAGATGGCGCTGATGAACCGGAAATTCGAGCCCAAGGTGGAAACGGTATTCATGATGCCGGCAGAGGCGTACATTTACTTGAGTTCGCGACTGGTGCGGGAGATCGCGCGGCTGGGCGGATCGGTGAAGGATTTGGTGCCGCCGGCAGTGGAAGAGAGATTAAAAGCAAAAGTTGTCTGAATTCAGAACACGGGGTGAAGCGATGCAACTGGCAGACCGAGTAAACCGCATTCAGCCTTCCGCAACGTTGTCGGTTTTCAACGCCAAGGAGAAACTGCTCGCGCAAGGAATCGACGTGGTGGATTTCGGCCCAGGCGAACCGGATTTTCCGACGCCGGACCACATCAAGCGCGCGGCGATTCGCGCCATCGAAGAAAACAAAACGAAGTACACGCCTTCGGGTGGAGTGATGCCGCTGCGGCAGGCGGCTGTGGGGTGGCACGCGAAATACCTCGGAAGCAGTTACGCACCGAAAGAGTGCGTCATCAACTCGGGTGGCAAGCATTCGCTCTTTAACGTGATCCATGCGCTGATTAATTCCGGCGATGAAGTCTTGATTCTCGCGCCGTATTGGGTGAGCTATCCGGAGATGGTGAAGTGCGCGGACGGGAATCCAGTGGTCCTCGATACGGATGCGGAGGACGGTTTTATCCCGCGCGCATCGGAAATCGAAAAGGCGATCACGCCGCGCACAAAAATTCTCATCGTGAATTCGCCAGCGAATCCCAGCGGAACGGTCATTCCCGAAGAGGAGTTCGCCGCGATTCTGGAAGTTGCGAAGAAGCGAAACATTTTTGTGCTTTCGGATGAGTGCTACTCGCATTTTGTTTACGGCAAGGCGAGGCCGTTCTCGATTGCCAGCCTGCCCGGGGCAAAAAGCAACGTGATTATCTCCGCTTCGCTTTCGAAGACTTTTTGCATGACGGGATGGCGCATGGGTTACACGCTTGCGCCGCCGGAGATTTCGGATGCGGTGTTGAAGCTGCAGAGCCAATCCATCTCGAATCCGACTTCAATCGCGCAGTACGCGGCGCTCGAAGCGCTGCGCGGCAGCATGGAAAGCGTAGAACAGATGCTGGGGCAATTTGCGAACCGCCGGCGGCGCATGCTGGACGGATTGCGCGAAATCCCCGGCGTGACGTGCCATGAGCCTGAGGGCAGCTTTTATGTTTTTCCCAACGTGAGCGGTACGTCGTATGGCGACGGCGGTTCCGGCGCGGACACGCTGCAAGTTACGAAAGAGCTGCTGGAACGCGAGCACGTGGTGGTAATTCCGGGCGATGCGTTTGGCGCGCCAGGGTATTTGCGAATTTCTTATGCTACTACGATGGAGCGCATCGAAGAAGGTCTGACGCGGCTTGGGCGTTTCTTTCGCGCGGGCAAACCAGTCACATCGACTGCAGCAACACGCGGATAGTTTTGTGGCGCTGCGGCCCGTTCGCCTGGAGCCCCTGTTCGTCCCGCGAATTTGGGGCTCGCGGAATCTGGCGCCGCTCTTTCCTGAAAAACAATCCCTCGCGGAGCCTGTCGGCGAAGTTTGGCTTACGGGAAATGACTGCCGTTTTGTTGATGGCCCATTCGCTGGGGAGAAACTCGGCGATGTTTGGCCGCGAATGAATGGGCAGTGGGCCGGTGATGTTGCCAGCCGTGAGCGGCCGTTTCCAGTGCTGGTGAAATTTCTTTTCCCGGAAGACAAGCTCTCCGTGCAGGTGCATCCGGATGACGATTACGCGCGCAGGCACGAGACTGCGGCAGGCGGCGTTGGTAAAACGGAAATGTGGTATGTGGTTTCTGCGCGGCCGGGAGCGGAAGTGCGCGTCGGGCTAAAACCGGAAGTGGATAGGGACACATTCCGGCGCGCGATTGTCGAAGGGCACGCCGAAAAAATGCTGGAACGGATTCCGGTGACTGCAGGCGATGCGGTTTTTGTTCCGGCGGGAACGGCGCACACCATTGGGCCTGGAATGGTGCTATGCGAAGTTCAGCAGAATTCTGACGTGACCTACCGCGTTTACGATTTTAATCGGCGCGACGCGCAGGGTAAACCGCGTGAGCTGCACATCGAGAAAGCTCTTGATGTGATTCGGTTCGGCAAACAACATGGTGGAAAGATCTCGCCGCGAAGTCACGATGCCGCGCGCAGCACGATTGTGGAGTGCGCTTATTTTTGCGTGACCAAAAGTTCATTTTCGGCGCCGCTGCAAATCAAGCCGGGGTCCGGAATGCAGATCGTGGTAATCATCGATGGCCATGGAAGGTTTCTCGCAGAATCAACTGGTGAAACCCTTGATTACGCCCCGGCCCAAGTTTGGCTTCTTCCCGCCGCGACGCGGGCCTGGACGGCTGCACCGCAGGAACCGACCACATTGATATCCATCGGGCTTCCGGAGAGAGATTGAGCGGAGAAAATATGGTGCAGCCGTGGTGAAGGAAAAAGCGCTGCCGGAATGCGCGGTGATTCTCGCGGGAGGGCGCGGCACCCGGTTCTGGCCGCGGAGCCGCAGGCGCACGCCGAAGCAGTTGCTCGACATCATCAGCGAAAAAACCATGCTGCGGGAGACTGCGGATCGCCTGCGCCCGTTGTTCGCTCCGAATCGGCTGTGGGTCGTTACCAATGATGAGCAGGCAGCGGCCATTCGCCGCGAACTGCCGGGTGTTCCGAGGACGCAGATTCTTGCTGAGCCGGTCGGGCGCAACACAGCAGCTGCGATCGGGCTGGCGGCGATTCACCTTGCAAAAAGATATGGCGATGCGCTCATGGCTGTGCTTCCGGCTGATCACTACATCGCGGACGCGGCGCGTTACCGCAAAATTGTGCAGGCCGCGCTAGAGCTTGCGAGCATACCCGGGAATTTGATCGTGCTTGGAATTCCTCCCGCGCGTCCCGAGACGGGATTCGGCTACATCGAACGCGGAGCACGCGTGCGCGGTGACGCCGGAGTTTCCGCTTATCGCGTTGAGGTGTTCACGGAAAAGCCGGATTTGGCGCGCGCGCGGAAATACGTGCGTGGGAAAAGGCATTACTGGAATGCGGGCATGTTTTTCTGGCGCGTTTCGACGTTTCTCGAATGTTTACGAGAATTTCTGCCGCAGGGGTGGGCCGCCCTGCAGGAATTGCAGCGCGCAATCGGAACTTCGCATTATTCGCGGACGCTACGCCGAATTTATCCGCGCCTGAAGAATATTTCCGTTGATTACGCGGTGATGGAGCGCGCTACACGCCGCGGCGCGCGCCAGCGGGTGTTGGTGCTGCCGGCGGATATCGGATGGGGTGACATCGGCTCATGGGCCGCGGTTTATGAGTTGCTCGCGCGAAAAGAAGGGCAGAACGTTTCAAATGCAAGAGTGTTCATGCTCGACGCGGACGGAAATTTCATCTGGACTCGGCGGAAGTTTGCGGCGCTCATTGGCGTAAAGGATCTGGTTGTTGTGGATACGGACGACGCACTGCTGGTGTGCCCGCGCGAGCGCGCTCAGGATGTGGGACAAATTGTTGCGTGGCTCGAGCAGAATGGCCGCGCGGACCTGCTCTGAGTCAGCACGCCTCTTAAACCGCATCCCCTGACTCAGCGCGCACGGGCGTTTTCGTTGCTTCCGGCTTTCCCGCTTTATCACATATACTTTCGCGAATGGCTAAGATCCAGTTTGGCACCGATGGATGGCGCGGCGTTATCGCTGAAGATTTCACGGTGGCCAACGTGCGCAAAGTTGCCGCCGCGATAGCGCGCTACGTGATTCGCGCGGAAAAGCCGCAGAGCGGAGTGCTGGTTGGGTATGACTCGCGCTTCGGCGGGCCGCTGTTTGCTCGCGCCGCGGCCGAAATCATCGCCGCGACAGGCACTCCGGTTTGGCTCTCCGACGCGCCGTGTCCTTCGCCGGCACTGTCGTTGCTGGTGCGCCAGCGCGAGGCCGCCGGCGGAATCATGATAACGGCCAGTCACAATCCTTATCGCTGGAGTGGCGTGAAGTACAAAGCGAGCTACGGCAGCTCGGCGCTGCCCGGAATCGTTTCGCAAATCGAGAAGGAATTGGCCGCGGTGCTCGCGAATGGCGATGTCGTGTTGCCGCCGCGAAGCGAGCCGATCCATTCTCTCCACGTTCGCGAGCCGTATTTGCGAACACTCTCGTCGCTGGTTGACTGGGATCGCATTCGCGAACGCAAATTTCGTTTTCTTGTTGACCCGATGCACGGAGCTGCGGCGGGAATGCTCCGCGAACTATGCCATCGGCATGGAGTGACGTGTGACGAAATTCGCGCGAATCACGATCCGCTATTTGGCGGCGTGAATCCCGAACCGATCGAGCCGCACGTCGCAGCGCTGCAGCAGGCCGTGCGCGCGGGGAAGTACGACGCCGGTTTTGCCGCGGATGGTGATGGCGATCGCATCGGAGCCGTGGACGCGGGCGGCGCTTTCATTACGCCGCATCAGATTTTCGCCATCCTCCTGTGGCACCTTGCGGGAACGCGCAAGCAGGAGGGCGGGGTTGCCAAGACATTTTCGACGACGAAAATGATCGATAAGATTGCGCAGAAGTTCGGGCGTCCGCTGTTCGAAACGCCGATTGGATTCAAGCACATTTGCGCGCTGATGCTGGAGCGCGACATTCTTCTGGGCGGCGAGGAAAGCGGCGGATTCGCGACGAAAATGTATTTGCCGGAGCGGGATGCGACGGTCAGCGCTCTGCTGCTCGCCGAAGTGATGGCCTGGCATGGAAAGCGGCTTGGCGAACTGGTCAAAATGCTGCACGAAGAATTCGGCGAGCATCACTACGGGCGTATAGACCTCGAATTGCGCGCGGGACAGAAGGAAAGAGCCATCGAGCATTTTGGCAAGCGCGTGGATAGGGTGCTGGAGTGGCCGATTGAGCGTCGTGAGAATCTCGACGGGCACAAACTTTATATCGAACGGCAGGGCTGGCTGCTCGTGCGCGCTTCCGGTACTGAGCAGATGCTTCGCGTTTACGCAGAAACCACTAATCCGGAGACGACTGCGCGAGTTTTGAAAGAAGTCTGCGAGCGCATTCGCGCCCTATAGCGAAAGGTCAGCTGCTGTTATGCAGAAGTGCGGGCAAGCCAAATTGTCCGGCTGCTGAATGCTACGGGCATTCCGCTTCCCTTCCGAAATCGGCTGTTCATGACAGAATCCCAAGCGGCAATAAACGGCCTGAAAGCATCCATGAACTTGCGAATGCCGAGGAGCACTGTGGAGCTTTTCATATTCGCGCGTTTTCACGCGCAAGCCGGCAAGGAGAGGGAAGTTGAAGGCGCCATTCAAAACGTCCTTGCTCCCACATCCCAGGAGGCCGGTTGCTTGAGCATCCACGCTTTTCGCTCCACGCGCGACGAGCGGCTATTTTATGTGCACGCACGATGGCAGAACGAAGGCGCATTTGAGCGGCACATCCGTTTGCCGCATACTAAACTTTTCGTGGAAACGGTCGAGAAGTTGATTGACCATCCGCTGGATGTGACGCGCGCGCATCAGTTCCACTGATTCCGAGAAAGCGAGCCTTTCAATGAAACGGCGAATTTACCAGCTCGATGTTTTCACCACGAAAGCTTACGCGGGTAATCCGCTGGCGGTCGTCACGGATGGAGACGATCTGTCAACGCGGCAAATGCAGGCGGTGGCGCGGGAGATGAATCTCGCCGAAACGGTTTTTGTGCAGCGTCCCACGAACAACCGGGCGCTGGCGAGGCTGCGCATTTTCACCACAACGCGCGAACTTCCGCTCGCCGGGCATCCTGTAATCGGGACGTGGTTCCTGCTCGCCGAACTTGGCGTGGTGCCCGCCTCTGAAGGTCCGGTACAAATCCAGCAGCAGACTGGCGCGGGGATTTTGCCGGTGGAAATCATCTTTCACGACGGTCGCCCAGCGCGCGTCACCATGACGCAGAAAGATGCGAAATTCAAGTCCGTTAAAATTTCGCGCGACAAAATCGCGGGAGCTCTCGGGCTGAAATCGAGCGACATTGATTCGAATCTTCCGCTCGAATCCGTTTCCACGGGAATTTTTAATCTAATGGTTCCGCTGCGCGGACGCGGTGCCCTTGGCAAAATCCGATCTAATCTTCGCGAACTTTTTCACTTGCTGAACGGGAACAGCACAGTGGCCTACTGCTTTGCGCTCGGCGGCCGCGGAAAAGCGTTCGCGCGAGGCATGCTGCCGTGGGAAGTTTTCGAAGATCCAGCGACAGGCTCGGCGGGAGGCTCGCTCGGCGCGTATCTCGTCAGGCATGGCAAGCTCAAACCCGGCGAAGAGTTGTCCATCACACAGGGCGTCGAGATGGGACGCCCGAGCGACATTCATGTGCAGGTCGCAAACAGCAAAGGACGGCTTGTGCCGCACGTCAGCGGTTCCGCAGTGCGCATCCTCGAAGGGCATATCGAGATTTAGCCCTGCAAACAGCGAGAGCAGGCCCGTTCGAGCCTGCTCTTCACCTTCCAAATTGATTCGATACTCCGCCTCGCTAAAAACGAAAAATGGTGCTGAGAAATCCCCGCTTGTGGTTGCAATTCCCGTTTGATCTCGAGGGAAGCCATGTTCGGTGAAGTTCAGCAGAGAGTCGCTTATCAAATCAACGAGTTCGTCTTTGATGTGCTCGTATTTTTCGCATTTTCGAGACATGCGCTCTGCTATTCCTGCATCCTGTCAGCGCTTTTGTTCCATTAGGGAGGCGATGGTGTCCATGAGGTCGAACTTGGTGAGAATTTCGAATTTGCCGGTGGACATTTCGACGAAGACGGCGGGGCCGGAGTGGGAAAGGAGCTGAGTGACGCGTTCGACGGGCGCGTCGGAGGGAACGCGGGGGAGGGCGTCGGCCATGACTTCGCGGATGACGAGTTTGCGGAGGTCTTTGCCCTGGAGCGCGAGATTCAGGATTTGGTCTTCGTAGATGGCGCCGATGGGATTTTCTTCTTCGAAGACGGGGAGCTGAGAGATGTCCTGCTGCTGCATGGTGTGGAGGGCGTGGAAGACGGTTTGATAGGGGCGAGCGACGATGAGTTCGCGATGCTTGCCGTTTTGCATTTTGACGCGGACGACGTCGGCGGCGCAGAGGG
>DAIRCW010000063.1:0-14273 GCA_036796475.1 Candidatus Acidiferrales bacterium
CGCTCCGGGTTAAAATCGAAAAAACGCATTTCTGTCTCGATTAGAAATTTTTATGCCCCATGTTTTCAGCGACTTCACTCTCGCGCATCAGCGTTTTGTGTACCGATTAGACTTTTCGCCTCCATTTTGCTCGTAAGCCGCTGATGCTGTGCCCCTTAACAGCGTTTTGCGTCTCACTGTGGGGTTTGGCGAAAAACGAGCGCCTTCGCGGCGCCTTACTCATCGCGCAGCGCCACCATGGGGTCCACGTTCATGGCGCGCCGCGCTGGCAAGTAGCACGCCGCCAGCGCCACGCCGACCAATACAATGGCGACACCCATAAACGTGACCGGATCCCATGTCTTCACGCCATACAAGAGCGAACTCATCAAGCGAGTCAGCGCCAGCGCCGCGGCAACTCCAATCGCTACTCCAGCAATCGCCAGACGTACGCCCTGCCCCATGACCATTCGCAGCAGGTCGCGCTGCTGCGCGCCGAGCGCCATGCGTATGCCCATCTCGCGGGTGCGCTGCGCCACCGAATAGGAAATAAGCCCATACAATCCAACGCACGCCAGAATCAACGCCAACGCCGCAAAGCAGCCAATCAAATAGGACGGGTACCGCCGCAAGAAAACCGAAGGAGAGCGCGCCATGACTTGCTCCATCGTCTCCGGTTGGTAGAGAGGCAACTGCGCGTTCATCTCGCGCAGCGCGTTTCTGACTTCGCCGACAATCGCCGCGGGATTCTGCGTTGTGCGAAGGCCGTAAGTGATGAAATTGTCTGGATTGTGCCGCAACGCGGTGTAAATCACCGGCGACATCTCGGCATCCAGATTGTCGGGCACGCTGCCCACCACGCCGACGATGTCCTGAAATGGATTTTTGGGGGAATAAGTAAAGCGCAGCCGCTTCCCGATAGGATTCTCGCCGGGCAGGTAACGGTCCACGAACGCCTGATTCACAATCAAATGCCCCGGCGCTCCGAGCTTGTCCGTGGCGTCGTCGAAGAACCGGCCTTGAAGCAAGGGAATCTTCAGAGCGGTGAAGTAGTCCGGTGTCGCATCATTGATATCGCATTCGTCTTCGTGCCCCGCGACCACCGAGTGCCCTTCGATGACGAACCGAATCGATCCGCTGCCGCCCGAAAGCGGCAGTGCGCGCCCGGCGGCAACGTCCACAACTCCCGGCAGTGTTTTCAATCGGTTGCTAAACTCCTGGTCAAAACGAACCTGATCCGGGTCCTTGGGGTAGGCCTGCAGCGGCAGGTACACGCCAAAAGTGAGCAGATTTTGCGCGGAGAAGCCTGGATTGCGGCGCAGCAGCGCGCCCAGACTTTTCACCATCAAGCCTGCGCCAACGAGAAGAACCAGGCACACGGCGATCTCTGCGATGACCAATGCATCGCGAAGATGCGCGCGAAGGCCGCCGGCCACCGTTTGCGTCTCTTCCTTCAACGCGTCGCTGACTTTCGCATGAGAAATTTGCAGCGCGGGCGCGAGTCCGAACAGCACGCCGGTCAGCACCGCCGCTGCGCACAAAAAAGCGAACACGACGCCGCTCGCATGCGCGTCCGAGAGGAACGGCATCCTGTCCCGCAAATGCTGCGGAATCGCCGCGATCAGCAGAGGCGTGCCCCATTGCGCGCCGAGGAATCCCAGCACGCCTCCGCCGCCCGCCAGCATCAAGCTCTCGGTGAGCAACTGCGCAATCAGCCGGCCGCGTCCCGCGCCGAGCGCCGCGCGTATGGCGAACTCTCTTCGCCGTCCCGCCGCGCGCACGAGCAGCAGATTCGCCACATTCGCACAGGCAATCAGCAGCACGAGTCCGGCCGCGCCGAAGAGAATCCACATCAGCGGTTGTACGTCACCGACGATTCGCTCACGCAGAGGAATCAGCGTGGTTCGCTTGTCGCCGTCTTCTTGCGGGTAAGCTGCAGCCAGCCGCTTCATGATTGCGGCCATCTCGGCGTTCGCCTGCCGAAAGCTTTGTCCCGGCGCCAAACGCCCCAGTACGCGGAACCATCCCAAGTTGCGCCGGGTCGCCAAGTCCTGGCTCAAGTGCAGCGGCACCCACACTGCGGCATCCCCGGCGGGTGCGAACTCAAAGGTGCGCGGCAGCACGCCGATGATGGTGACCGCGTTGCCGTCCAAGCGAATCGTCTGTCCAACAGCTTTGGGGCTCCCGCCGAACTGCGTGCGCCAGAAACTGTAAGTGAGCAACGCGACTTTGGGCCCGCTCGCAACGTCCTCGCCAGCCGCAAAATCGCGGCCGAGGATCGGCTTCACGCCAAGCGTCGAGAAAAAGTTCGTGCTCGCTTGCGCTCCATCCAAGAGCTGCGGCTCGCCTTCACCGTTATAGAGGAAGCCATCGCCGCCGTAACCCGCCAGCGCGGCGAATGATTTGGACTGCCTGGTCCAATCCTGAAAGTCAGGGTAGGACGCGGGATTCCAATAGCGCGTGGCTTCGTCCCCACCTGCGGAGTCCTTCGAACGCGACTCGGCGATCGTAAGCAGCCGCTCTGCATGCGAATACGGCAGCGGTCGCAACAGCGCCGCGTAGACCACCGTGAAAATGGCGGTGTTCGCGCCAATGCCCAGCGCCAGCGTCAGCACGGCAATGGCCGTGAACCCGGGCGCTTTGGCCAGCATGCGCAGCGCGTAGCGAATGTCCTGAATGAGTTGATTCATACCGACTCCTTCCGGGGCGTCGGATCGGCTATGCCCAATTACTGCCGCTCAAAAACATAAATGTCCGGATCATCTTTGCCTGCCACATGGACAGTCATCGTCAAGGCCTTGAGATCCGGAGAAAGCGCGATATTCCGGGTGTCCACGTGGCTGCCTTTGTATTTATCGGTGAATTCCAGGTTAAGTGCATCCACCCGCCGGGCTGAGGACACAAAGCCTGGAACCGAGTTCGGGCCCTCGATCGGATAATCTTTGCCATCGAACTTGGCGCTTATCATCAGCCCTTCAAGGTCGTTGAGGAAGGAAAGACCATCCGCCTCGTAGCGCTGGACATGAAGCATCTCGACGGAGGTTACCGTGGTGCTGACCCACGTGCCGGAAAAGCCCGATCCGCCTGCCGTCCGATTGTATACGGACGTAAAGTTAGAGGGTGACCCGTCTTTGCCGAAACTCGTGAAGTCGTCGTTGAGCCTGTTGCCGTCCTTGGAGAGACTCCAGATGGCAATGAGGAGCACGCGGCCATTTTTCTTGCGAACTACTTTCCAGGTGTCAGGTCCCTCGATGGTGAAAGAGAAAGTCGTGCCGGAAATGCCGGGCTGGTCCGTGCCATCGGCCACGATGGTCTCAGGGCCGCTGCCGTTATCACTGAAGGTATATTTGTTTCCGCCGAGGCTGCCCACCTTCATTACGTCCACGATTTTGCTTTTCGATGGGTTGAGCTTCCACTGGCCAATGAACGGATCGTCTGCCGCAAGCAACACGTTCGGCAGCACGAAGGCAGCCAAGAACAGAAGTAGAAGAACGCGCTTCATAAATTCCTCCGTAAGAGTTGGTAGCCCGTTGCGGCGCTCATCGATTTGACTGTTTAGCATCGAGAAACTCCCACTTTCTCCTGAGTGTTATCTGCATCACTCGTAACGCAGCGCAACCATGGGATCGACCTTTGCCGCTCGGCGCGCGGGCAAATAGCACGCCACCAGCGCCACGATGCCGACAATTCCCGTTACCGCCGCCAGCGTGGCCGGGTCATACGCAACGACTCCGAAGAGCAGCGAGCCAATCATCCGTCCCACGAAAACAGCGCCCACAACCCCTGCGATCAATCCAACAAGGACCGGGCGCATACCCTGACGGATCACCATGCTCACCAGGCCCTTCAGTTCAGCCCCCAGCGCAAGCCGGATGCCCAATTCGTGACGCCGCTGCTCGACGGAATATCCGACCACGCCGATGATGCCCAGAGAAGCGAGCAACAGAGACGACACAGCAAACGCGATGGTGAGAAACATCGGGAAGCGACGCGCGTCGACCGAAGCCGAAACAATCTGCGTCATGGGCGCAAGAGTTGTGATGGGCACTTGCGCGTCCGATTTGTGAATCAGTTCGCGAAGAGAAGCGGCCGAGGCCACGGGATTCGACGCCGTGCGCAGCACGATGGTGGCGGACGACGGCACAGAGACTATGTTGAACCACTCCGGCACGTAGACCATCATCAGCGGGGCTTGGTCCAGCTGGACGGTGCGAATATCGCCGACCACGCCAATCACTTCGGCGGGAACGGCGCCGGCCCATTCCGTCAGGCAGATTTTGCCGATGGGATTCTGGCTGGGCCAAAAGCGCTCGGCGACATTCTGGGAAACGACGACGACTTTGCGGCCGCGGTCGGCTGGCTCAAAAGTCCTGCCGTGTATCAGCGGAATGCCCATGGCCGCGAAATAATCAGAGCTCACTGAGCGATAGTTCGCGATGGGGGTTTCGCTTCCCGGTGTGTTCGCGCCGGGAAGAGTTATGCCGGTAACCGAGCCCTGTCCGCCAAGCGGAGGAATACTCACCCAGCCCACGCTGCGCGCGCCGGGAAGCGCCCGGGCGCCGCCCAGCACTTCGTTGTAAAAGCGCAAACGGTCTGCCGGCTTGTCGTAGCCCTGCTGAGGCAGGTCCACGCTGGCCAGCAGCGCGTTCTGCTGGTCAAAACCGGAATGGACGCCAAGCACGCGCCCGAGGCTCGCGACCAGCAGACCAGCGAGAATCAGCAGCATGGTGGTCACGCCGATTTCGAATCCGACGAGGCTCTCGCGCAGACGGCGCGTGCGGCGGCTCTCGGTGGTGGCGGTCGCGCCCGACTTAAGCGCGTCAATCGGCTGCGTGCGGCCGATGCGCCATGCGGGAAGCGCGCCGAAAAGAATGGCGGTAGCGAGCGTAACGGCAATGGCAAAGCCCATCACGCGCGCGTCTATGGTAACTTCGTTCAGCCGCGGAATGCTGGCGGGAGCAACGCTCACGAACCACTCGAGCGCCAAATTTCCCAGCCAAATTCCCAGCGCGCCGCCGACAACGCTCAAGATCGTGCTTTCCGTCAGCATCTGACTGATGATGCGTCCGCGGGTCGCGCCCAGGGCTGTGCGGATCGCCGCTTCGCGCATCCTTCCAGGCACACGCGCCAGCAGCAGACTGGCAAGGTTGGCGCAAACGATCAGCAGCACCGCGCCAACTGCCGCCAGCAAAAAGATCAGGCCGCTGCGCGCCGGGCCGATGACTGTCTCCTCGAGCGGCAGCAGAACAGCCTTCATGGGCATCGGGTCGCTTGCCTGCTTGGAAATTTGCGCCTGGACCACGTTCAATTCGGCGAGCGCCTGCGACTCCGTTATGTCCGGCTTCAGCCGCGCAATCGCGATGAAGTCGAACTCACCGACCAATTCTGTTTCGTATGACTTAGGGCCATCGAGCGGCTCAAAAAATGCCAGCTTCCCGTAGTCGTCCGCGCCGCCCATAGACGGGGGAACCGCCGGAAAACGAAACGACGGGCTGAGCACGCCGACGATCTGGTGCGGGATGCCGTCGAGCGTAATGCTCTTCCCCACGGCGGACGGGTCGCTGCGGAAATGCTCGCGCCAGAATGCCTCGCTAAGAATCACAACGCGGCCGCGGCCGGCGTCGTCCTCTTCCGGGAGGAATGAGCGCCCGAGCGCGGGACGCACTCCAAGAAGGCTGAAAACATTCGCGGAGACACGCATGCCGTGAATCGCTTGCGGTTCGCCCATGCCGGTCATGTCCGCGCTTGTCGCTTCCGCGAGAGCTACGTCAGAAAACGCGCGCACCTGTTTTTGCCAAATGCGGAAATCGGGCAGATTGGCATTGATGGTGGGATAGAACTTCGCGAATTGCGGCACAATCTCACGCACCAGGTAAAGCTGGTCCGGCTGAGAATAGGAAAGCGGCTTGAGCAGCGCCCCGTTCACAATGGAAAAAATCGCGGTGTTCGCGCCGATGCCTAGCGCCAGGGTGAGCACAGCTATTGCCGCGAATCCCGGCGCTTTGGCCAGCACGCGGAACGCGTATTTCACGTCTTGGATTAAGCCATTCATGTCAGCCTCACTCGTACCTCAATGCGACCATGGGATCGACCTTCGCCGCTCGGCGCGCAGGCAAGTAGCACGCGACAAGCGCTACGGCAATCAGCACGCCGGAAACAGCCGCGTACGTCAGCGGATCCGCCGGACTGACGCCAAAGAGCACGTTGGCCAGCGCGCGCGTCAGCACAAACGAAAGAGCCAGCCCAACCGCTATGCCCGACGCCGCGAGGACCGCGCCCTGACGCAGCACCAGCGCGAAAATTCCGCGGGGCTCCGCGCCGAGCGCCATGCGAATGCCAAGTTCATGAGTGCGCTGACGCGTGGTGTACGCCAGCACGCCGTAAACTCCCACCGCCGCTAAAATCAGCGCCAGCACGCCAAACGCGCCAACGAAAACGCCGCCGATCCGCTGCGTGGTGCTGTTCAACTCGATGCGCGATTGCAACGTGTTTACGTCGGAGAGGGGCAGATCCGCGTCGAGCGAATGCACAGCGCTTTCCGCCGCGCTCACGTAGCCAAGGGGATTCCCTGCTACACGTAGATGAATCGCCACTCGCGAGCTGTAATCCTGGAAAAGCGGCAAATAGACAAATGGCGTAGGCTTTTGTCCCAAATCGTGAAGATCGAAATTCTCGGTGACGCCTACAACCGTGTACCACTTGCCGTTCACGCGGACGCTTCTGCCGAGGGCATTTTGCCTCGGCCAGTACCGTTCAGCGAATTTCTGGTCCACCATGGCCACGAGTTCCGCGTCTTTGGTGTCGCTCAGCGTGAATTCGCGCCCGGAAATCAGCGGAATTTGCATGGTGCGCAGGTAATTTGGGCTGACGTCGGACACATCGATGCTCATGGACTCGTGGGGCCGCGGCACGTAGCCCTCAGCGTCAACTTGCGTCCGGCTGATTTGCATGCTCAGTGGGATCCAACTGGCCAGAGCCGCCGACTGCGCTCCGGGGATGGCTTTCAATTTGTCCAAGAGTTGCCGGTCGAATTGCACGCCTGCATCCTGCTTGTAACCCACGGCGCCAAGGTCGTAGGAAGCCAGCAGCACGCCCTGCGGATTGAATCCGGGGCCGAAATTCTGCTTGACGCGAAAACTGCGAATGAAGAGTCCCGCGCAAATGAGCAGCAGTAGCGACATAGCGATCTGCGCTGCAACGAGCACGCTTGAGAGCCGCGCTTTTCGCAATCCGCCGCTGGTGCTTCCCGCTTCTTCTTTCAGCACCGCGACCGGCTGCAGCGAAGACGAGCGCAGCGCCGGCAAAATTCCGAAAATCACACCGGTGAGCACGGAAATCGCGAGTGTCGCGTAAAAAACGGCGCTGTCCGCGTGAAAATTCATGTAAATCGGGATGTTCGAGGGCGGAATGAAATTGCCGAAAGTGTTGGAAGTCCACAGCGTGAGCAGCATGGCGATGCCGCCGCCGCAGAACGCGAGAATCAGACTCTCTGCCAACAACTGGCGCACGAGCCGCCAGCGCGTCGCGCCAACCGAAAGTCGTATGGCCATCTCGCGCCGCCGCGCCACCGAGCGCACCAGCAGCAAGTTCGCGACGTTGGCGCAGGCCAGCAGCAGCACAACTCCGGAAATCGCCATCAACAGCAGCAGAATTGTCCGCAGATAAAAGTTTGCGCCCCATGGCGCGCGCCACATGGGGTAAAACGTCGCTGCCGTCGAGCCGCGATGCGAATCGGGATATTCTTTGCAAATCTGCGCGTAGAGGTTGCTCAGATCCGCCTGCGCTTGCTCGCGCGTTACTCCGACCTTCATCCGCCCAATGGCCATCAACCAGCCCGCGGTGCGGTCAGTGATTAAATTCTCATCGCCGCTGGTGAACTGCTGGATTTGCATCACCGGAATCCACATGTCCGCGCGCACGCCGGTCTGACTGCCGTGAAAAAGCGGCGGAGCAATGCCGACGACCGTGTACGGGCGCTTGTTGATCTGAATGACTTTGCCAGGCGTGTTGCGGTCGCCGCCGAAGCGCGCCTTCCAGAGGTCATAGCTGATGACCGCTACCGGAGCGCCGCCCGGCCGCGTTCCTTCCTCCGGAAGAAATGTGCGGCCCAAAAACGCATGCACGCCCAGTGTGTCGAAATAGTTCTCCGAGACGAAATCGCCCCACACGCTTTCCGGTTTGTCGTTGCCGGTCAGGTCCATGGGCCAGAGCGAAAAAACAGTCATGTTCGAAAGGCTGCGATTTTTCGCGCGCAGGTCCATGTAGTCCGGATAGGAAAGCGGAGACGGGTCTCCGTCCGGCCCTGCTGCCAGTTCACCGAGATGCGCCGAGTCTCGCGCTCCGGGCACGGGATTCAGCACTGTGGAATTAATCCAGCTAAAAATCGTGGAATTCGCGCCGATGCCCAGCGCCAGCGTGAGAATCGCGATCACCGTGAATCCCGGCGACTTCAGCAGCACGCGCACGCCGTATTTCAAATCCTGCATGACTGAGTTCATCTGTAGTCCCCGTGTTTCAAAAATTCCTTCGATCTACTCGTAACGCAGCGCCACCATGGGATCGACGTGCATCGCACGACGCGCGGGCAAATAGCACGCAGCCATCGCGACGACAATCAGCAAAGCCGCGACGACCCCGAACGTCCATGGATCGGCAGGCGCAACGCCAAAAATCAAACTGCGCGTCAGATACGTCGCGCCGAGAGCTCCTGCGATGCCGAGCGCCACACCGATTCCGGCGAGTTTCACTCCGCGCCACACCATCATGCGCAACACGTCGCGCGGCTCCGCGCCCAGCGCCATGCGAATACCGATTTCGCGCGTCCGCGTGCGCACCGCGAATGCCAGCACGCTGTAGACGCCGATCGCGCTCAGCACCAGCGCGAGCAAACCGCAGAAGACCATCACGCTGCGGCCAAGAAGCACCGGCATGTATTCGAGCCCCACTTGCTCGGCCATGGTCATGTCTTCACCGACGGGGACGAGCGGATCAACAGACTGAATCAGTTGCCGGATGCGCGGCAACTCACGTGAGGGATCGCCTGCGATGCGAATGGCCATGCGAATGTCGCCATTCGTGGTGGCGTTGGATTGCCAATAGGAAAGATAAAGGTGCGGCTCAGCGGCATGGACTGCGCTTGCCGGTTGAACGTTCGCAGCCACGCCAACTATCTGGTACGGCTTTCCGCGAACGAGCAGCGTTTGTCCCAGCGCGGAAGCGCGCGGCCAGAAGCGCTGCGCGAGCGCTTCATTGACGACTGCGACTGGCGGCGCTGTCGCATTGTCCTGCTCGGTGAAAGCGCGGCCTTCGAGAATCGGCATTCTTAGTGTGGCAAAAAATGTGGAATTGACGTCCTGCTCGAGCGCGTCCAGCGCCGAGGTTTGACTTGCGCCGGCTGCGCTCACCGGGATTTCATGCCCGTTCTGCGCGTTCCACACCAGCCCTTCGCCGCCTTCCATGAATGCGGCGGATTCGACGCCGGGCGCCGCCTGCACTGCTTGCATCACGCGCTGAACGAGCGAACCCACCTGCTGCGGCGTGTACTTTATGAGTTCGGGGCGCAGTCGCAACACGGCCATGTGCCGAGGATCGAAATTCGTGCCGCGCTCGATGTTGAATCCGCTGCGCACCAGCAGTCCGGCGCACACCACCAGCGTCATCGAGAGCGCAACTTGCGCAACGACGAGTCCGTGCCGCAGCCAACTGCCCCCGCGCTGCCCGCCTGGAGAGCCGCCGTCTTTCAGTTCTGCAATCAGATCCTGACGCGAGGCGCGAATCGCCGGCACGAGGCCGAAAAACACTCCGGCGATAAGCGCGATGGAAATGCAATACGCCAGGATGCGCCAGTCGAGCGTCAGGTCATAGAGATGATGAAAGCCTTCGCTGTCCGTGCCGTAGTATCCGGAGAGCACGTTGCGTGCGAAAAACGAAAACCATATCCCGAGCACCGCCGCGATTGCGGCAAGCAGAATGCTCTCCGTGAAAAGCTGGCGAATGATGCGCCCACGGCTCGCGCCAAGCGACAACCGCACCGCGATTTCTTTTCTGCGCGCCACTCCACGCGAAAGAAGCAGACCAGCGAGATTCGCGCAGGCAATCAACAGCAGCGACGCCGTGACGCAGATGAGCAACTGCATCTGCGCGTCCGATTGCGCGCGCTGGTCAGGATCAACGCCCTTCGCGGAGGTGGCTACAATCTCTCTTTGCGGACGCCGATTCACCCAATCGGTTGCCGACCAAATCATTAAGCTGCGGAGTTCCGCCTGCGCGGTCGCCGGTCGCGTCTCGGCTGCCAGCCGCCCGAGCAGATTGTCATAAACCGTACAGCGGTACGTGCCATCGGCACACGCATAGCCTGCGGCGCCAAGCATCGAGGCCGGCATCCAGATTTGCGCGGGCATTCCCGCGCGGTCGCCGTAAAAATCCGCAGGCGCCACGCCGACAATCTTGAAAGGCACGCCATTCACATGAGTCTCGCTGCCGACAGCAGCAGGATCCGACGAGAATTGCGTCCTCCAAAGCTGATGACTGATAACGGCCACGGCGTCGCGGCCGTTCACCGCGTCTTCCCCGGCAACGAACGCGCGCCCGAGGCGCGGCTGCACACCGAGCAGATCAAAATAATTCGCGGAGACGAACGCGCCGCGAACTTCTGTAGCTCCGCCTCTAGTGACCACGTGCAGTTGCGCGATTTGCGTTTCCGCAGCAAGCGCGCTGAACGATGCCGCGTGCTCGCGCAACAGCTGGAATTCCGGACCCGAAAAACCTTCGTTGTAGCTGCGCCCGGGAACCGCCGCGTAAACATGCATCAATTGCTGCGCATGCGCGACCGGCAGCGGCTTCAAGTAAAGCGCATCGATAAAAGTGAAAATCGCGGTATTCGCGCCGATGCCGAGCGCCAGCGTCAGCACCGCGACGGTTGTGAACCCGCGCGACTTGACGAGCACGCGTAACGCGTATCGAAAATCCTGAAAAATCGAACCCACTAACACACCCTCCCAAGCGCACCTATAGGCACGGAGAAGAGCACACGCCATTCCGAAGCGGAATTATGTAAGCTGCTGATATATTGCGGTTTAGACGCTAGAGGTGAAAGAAATATACCGATACTTGTCCGCTTGCGGGAGGTAGGTTTGCGGAAGCGGACAGTTACCTGACGTGAGCTTGCAAGTCAATTTAGATGCATGAATAGACGGAGGGCCGCCTTATGGTCCGAAAACTTAGGTGCAGACGTCGGAATTGACATTCGAGCGCTCAAGACTTGCGTTCATTCTTCCCACTGGCCGGTTGGTTGGAAGAATTCCAGTCCCACCGCGAAACGCCCCTGCGGCTGCTCCAGCGGCTTGCAGTAGACCACCCGCGCGTGCGCCTGGAAACTTCCCTTCACCGCTTTGGCCAGTACACGGTCGCCCTGGCGCCATGGCAAGCTCGCCACCGCGCGCGCTCCATGACGGCTAATGTCTTCCACAACAACGGTTTCCGTCGTTTCCGGCTTGTCCAATAAAGACACCGAGAGCGCGGCCTTCGCCGGGGCTCGATGCTCCATTCGTGGCATCTGCGCTGGCATTAAATTCCCGTCCACCGATTTGCATTTGCGCTCACCAGGCGAGGGGGAGCCCGGGCATGGCAACGTTCAGCCCGAAGTATCCGTTGGGTACGGAACGCAGGCAATCAGGTAGCTGACGGGCGGGGTTGTCAGGGATTTGCACGGACGCGCAGTCAGGGTTGTCTTGTCGCCGCGCCGAATCCTGGGAGCGAAGACTTGCGTTTTGTGCGACGTAAGTTCGTACGAGCACAGGTCGCGGCTTCAAAACCCCCGCGTTTTGCCCTCAGCAGCGTCCAAGTTGCCTTGCGCAGGGTGGGCCTTCTCGCTCCTGTGGCCAAGAGTCGGCGCGAGTGCCTTAATAGTTCGAACGCTTTTTCGCATCCGTTTTTTCTTACCGTCCGCTCAGAGTCGTGTTCTTCGAAGTGCGGCCGCAACTATCTCTGTGAGCCAAACGTAATCTGTTGACGGAATGCGATTCTGATTGTACATTCCCGCCACCACTTGACTTTTCATGAAAGGACACTGATGCGCGCACACCTCGCACGCCTCGCGGGCCATAAAATGAAACATTTGTTCCACGATGTCTTCGACGCATTCGCGCCGCGGCCCACTCGCGCCGCCGGTTCGCGGAAACTCGCTTCTCCGCGCAAATTCGTGCTCGCGTTCGCGCTCATCCTTCCCGCGCTGGTGCTGTCTCCTTTCATCGCGCGTTCCGGCAAAGCCGCGCCGCAATCTCCTGCGACTGGCCAGCAAAAACACACCGGTCCTGCGCCGAAATTGCCGAAGCTCCAGGGCCCCGCGAAGAAATCCGCCGCGGCCGCGCCCGCCGCTGTAACGCAAGAAGTTGCCGCGACTAGCCCCGCGCAACTCACCACTGAAGACCTCAGCTCGTTCTTCGACGGCCTCGTCCCATTGCAAATTCAGCAAAACGACATTGCCGGCGCCGTCGTCGCCGTAGTGAAAGACGGCAAAGTAATTTTCGCCAAAGGCTACGGTTACTCCAATCTGAAAGACAAAACGCCCGTCTCACCCGCCACCACGCTTTTTCGCGTAGGCTCGGTGTCAAAACTTTTCACCTGGACGGCGGTGATGCAGCTCGTCCAGCAGGGCAAAATCAATCTCGACGCCGACATAAACCAATATCTCGATTTCCACATTCCCGCCGAATTCGGCAAGCCCATCACTATGCGCGACGTCATGACGCACACGCCGGGCTTCGAGGAGTGCATCAAGGACCTCATCACACTGAAGCCTGATCATATTCCCACCACTGGCGATTACTTGAAGACGCACCTGCCCAAGCAAATTTTCCCGCCGGGCTCGACGGGCGCTTATTCAAACTACGGCGCGACCATCGCCGGCTACATCGTCCAGCGCCTCTCCGGCGAGGATTTCGACAGCTACATCGAACATCACATTTTCGAGCCGCTGGGCATGACGCACGCAACCTTTCGCCAGCCGCTTCCGCCCAATTTCGTGCCGGACATGTCGCAAGGTTTCCTGCGCGCGTCCGACGGCGTGAAGCCCTTCGAAATCGTCACCACAGTTCCGGCGGGAGCGCTCTCCGTTTCGGCTCTCGACATCACGCACTTCATGATCGCGCATATGGAAAATGGAACGTACAACGGCGCGCAGATCCTCAACCCGGCCACACTGAAGGAAATGCATTCCCGCCAGTACGCGCCCGATCCGCACGTCAACGGCATGTGCCTCGGCTTTTACGAAGAATCGCGCAACGGCCATCGCATTATCGGGCACGGCGGCGACACGATTTACTTCCACAGCGATTTGCATCTGATTCTCGACTCCGATACGGGTCTTTTTGTTTCGTACAACAGCCTCGGCAAAGGCGCCGTCGAGCCGCGCGGCCCGCTCTTCAAGGCGTTTATGGACCGCTACTTCCCGTACACGCCGCCGAAGACGCCGGACGTTTCCACCGCTTCCGCCGACGCGCGCGAAGTCAGCGGCACGTACATCGGCAGCCGCCGCCCGCAAACCAATATTCTTTACAGCTTCGCGCTGCTTGGTGAAACGTCCGTTTCACCAGCGAAAGATGGCACGCTCACCGTCGGCGGCATGAACACCGTTGCCGGCGTGCCCATCGAATGGCATGAAGAGTCAAAGAATTTGTGGTATGACGCTTCGGATCCGCAAAACAAAATCGCGTTCAGCAAAGCCGCGGACGGACGCTGGCAGCTTGCCGGTGAATTTCCCGCCGAAGTTCTCCAGCAAGTGCCTTTTTACACCTCGAAGAACTTCATCCTGTTCTTGCTGGTCTGCTCGCTCATTTTGTTCGCGCTTACGCTGCTTTTCTGGCCGATCTCCGCGCTCGTTCGCTGGCACTATGGACACAAGCTCGCTCCCGGTCCCGAAGAGCGCAGCGCACGCAAATGGACGCGCATCGCCTCAGCCTTCAACCTGGGCTGCTGGCTGCTTTTCCTGGGCACTGTTACGCAGGCCGGCTCGCATCTGAATCTGCTTTCGTCGAGCTCCGACCCGTGGTTCCGGTTCATTCAGATTGTCGGATGGCTCGGCGTCATCGCCGTCATCGTTGCGCTGTGGAAATTCGTCGCTGTTCGCCGCGTCGCAGGCCGTTGGTGGTGGAACCGCGTTTATAACGTGCTGATGGCGCTCGCGTTTCTGTCGAGTGCGTGGCTCATCTGGTTCACGCACCTGCTGCACTTCAGTCTGATGTACTGAGAGAGCAAAAGCGCAGCCTATCTGAGATAGGGAATCGGAGGACTTGTGA